>DAHUZM010000106.1 GCA_027306525.1 Acidimicrobiaceae bacterium | reverse complement strand
GTCGATGGGTTGGGGTTTCGTGACGGCGGGAGTCTCGCTCAACCCGAACCCAGGACAGCTCCCGGGCGGCGGCACCCTGCAACAGCTGGCCAATGGCATCGGGGGCTGGGCGCTCATCCTCGCGCTCGTGGGTCTCGTCATCGGGGCCGCCGCATGGGCGATCGGGGCGCACTCGCAGAACTATCACCAGTCGCTGGCCGGGCGGCGTGCGGTGTTGGTCGCGGGCCTGGCCGCCCTGCTCATCGGCGCAGCACCCACCCTGATCAATTTCTTCTTCGGAGCCGGAGCCGGCCTCCACTGAGCGCGGGGCACCCGAGGCGGTCCGGATCGTGATCGAAGCCCTCCCCGTCATCCCGAGCGGCGGGTGCAGCGCCGTCCCGGGCCTGAGTGCGGTGTGCGGCGGCAGCGTCGGCTCGTCCATCCTCGGGCTCGGGGCGGGGGACATCCTCTCGGTCATCGCCGGCGGCGTGGCACAGGGCGCGAGCTGGCTCATCGGGCAGATCGGGTCGGTGATGCGCGCGACGACCTCCGTGAGCCTGACCGCGACCTGGTTCAAAGGGCACTACGAGGTGATGGTTGGCCTCGCCGCGATCGTGGTGCTCCCGTTGCTCTTGGTGTCCGTGATCCAGGCAATCTACCGGCAGCACGCGGCCGGACTCCTCCGCACCGCGTTCGTGCACCTTCCGCTCGCGCTCCTGCTCGGTGCCGTTGCCGTGCAATTCGTGCAGCTTGCGCTCGTGGCGACCGACGCCTTGAGTGCTGCGGTCTCTTCCGCTTCCGGGTCGGGGCTCGGTACGGCCCTGTCCAACCTGGCCGCCACGCTGTCGGCCCAGGTCTCGGCGGGCGATCCTTCGGTCCCCGCCTTCGTGGTGCTGCTGGGCGCGGTGTTCGTGTCCTTCGGCGCCCTGTTGCTTTGGATCGAGCTGCTCGTCCGGGCGGCGGCGGTCTACGTGGCGACCCTGTTCCTCCCTCTCGCCCTCGCCAGCCTCGTGTGGCCCGCCGTCTCCCAGTGGTGTCGCCGGCTCGTCGAGACCGTCGCAGCGCTCGTGCTCTCCAAGTTCGTGATCGTGGCGGTGCTGAGCCTGGCCGTCGGGGCGCTCGGCACGAGCACGGGGACGATCTCCTCGGAGCTCGCGGGTGGCGCGCTGCTCGTGCTCGGCGGATTCGCGCCCTTCGCGCTGCTTCGCCTGGTCCCGATGATCGAGTCTGGGGCCGCCGCGCACCTGGAGGGCGTTCGGCACAAGGTGCTCGTGAACGCCGTTTCCACGCCGCGATCGGCGGTCAACTACGCGCTCAGGCACGCGGCGCACGAGGCGCTGCCCGAGCTGACTGTCGGCACCGGCATGAGCCCCCTGAGTGAGGCGCCCGGGGAACCGAGCGCGGCACCGGCGGCCGAAGGCGATGGACTCGGCGCATCGGTCCCGATGTGGCGGGGAAGCCCGGTCGCCGACCCCACGCCCGGGAGACTCGGCGGACCCGAGCCGGCAGGGGCCGACCGTCGTGGTGCACCACCGATCTGGGGGGCGCCGCTCGCGCTCGGTCCATCGTCCCCGCCCGTGAAGGGCGGCCATGTCATCGAGCGAGACGAGCTCGGCCCGGTGCTCCGATGGCGTGGCGAACCGGCGGGAGGCGGCGATTCCACCGTCGGCTGATCCTCCCCGTTACCGGTTCGGCCCGCTCGAGCGGCGGGGCCTGATCGCAGGGTGGCGGGGCGGGCAGGTCGCGGTGGTCGCATCGGGTCTCGTCGTCGGCGTCGCCATGCTGCGGGCCCACCCTGATGTGTTCGGCGTGCTCGCGGCAATCGGGTCCCTCCTCTCAGCACTCGCCGTCGCGTGCTGGCCGATCGCTGGGCGGACCGCAGAGGAGTGGTTGCCGACCGTGGTGCGGTGGGGCGCCGACGGCGTCTCGGGCCGACGCCGGGTTTCGTCCCTCCCCGCCGACGGGCATTGCCCGGGTGTCGACGGCTGGGCGCCCTGCGCGCATGGCGCCCACCGCGGCCGGCCGGGACGCCCGGCGCTTCGTGCGGGTTCCTTCGCCGGCCTGGCGTTGCTCGGTGTGCGGAGCGAGGCCGGAGCGGGCTCCACGGTCGGTGTGGTCCGCGACGTGCGCACCGGCGCGATGACCGCGGTCCTCGCGCTCGAGGGTCATAGCTTCGCCCTGACCGGTGGGGACGAGAAGGAGCGAAGGGTTTCGGGCTGGTCGGGCGTGCGCGCCGCCCTCGCCCGGGAGGGCACGTCGGTGCACCGGATCCAGTGGGTAGCGGTCGCGCTCCCCGACGATGGCCGGGCGGTGCATGCCTACATGCGGGAACGGGCCACGCTCGCGCCCGACTCCGCGCCGTCGCACTCCTACAACAGGCTCCTTGAGGAGGCGGGTGCCGACACGTCGCACCACGGCGTCCTGCTCGCGGTCCAGGTGCGGGCCCAGCGCTCGAGTCGGCGGAGTGAGACGACGGCCGCGGTGCTCGTGCGCGAGCTCTCGAATCTCCAGCGCCTCCTCGCCGATGCCGACGTCGCCTGCGGCGGCCCGCTCGACGTCACCGCGCTCGCAGCGCGCCTTCGCTCGATCACCCAGGATGAGCCCCCCACCCCCTCGGGCGAGGGTCTTCCCGCACGGTCGTGCCCTCCGTGCCTTGTCGGCATGCCCTGGCCCATGGCGACGAAGGCGGAGTGGAGCCGCGTCCGCACCGATGGCATTTGGCACGCGACGTATTGGATCGCCGAGTGGCCGCGTGTCGACATCGGTCCCGACTTTCTCGCGCCCTTGTTGCTCGGCCCCCTGCGACGGGCGGTCTCGGTGGTCATGGAGCCGGTCGCCCCGTCGCGGGCGGTCCGAGCCGTCGAGCAGGCGCGGACAGCCGACATCGCCGATTCGGAGCTGCGCCGCCGCGGCGGGTTTCTGGCGACAGCACGGCGAGCCCGCGAGGCCGAGCTCGTCGTCCGCCGCGAGCGCGAGCTGGCCGACGGCCACGGCTCGTACCGCTTCAGCGGATATGTGACCGTGACCGCGTCCAGCGCGTCGCAACTCGAGGAGTGGTGCGATGCCACCGAGCACGCGGCGGGCCAGGCTCGTCTCGAGCTTCGCCGGCTCTTCGGCGACCAGGAGAGGGCGTTGCTTTGCACGCTGCCGCTGTGTCGGGGGCTTGGCTGAGGACGCCGGCATGAGAACCCGGGATTGGAACTAACCCCCGCCCTCAAAGTGATATCCGAACGGGCAGCCTCCCATCCCGTCGGTCTGCGGAGCGAACGCCCACCATTCCCCCACGAGATGCCGGTAGCACTGGTCTTCGAAGATGCGCGCTCCGACATTTGTGTACTGGACGCCACCTCCTTCGGTTCGCGAGTCCGGGGAAAAGGAGATCGCATGAGCCTGGTTGTTCCACGTACCGCACTCAACGTACGGAGCTGGCAGGGGACCGATACCTCGACTGAAAACAGTCGAGCAGTGTGGAGGAGCGATTCCGTGAGCGTTGCTGGTGGCTCCTTGTTTGGCAATCAGAGCCTGCACCTCTTGATTAGCCCCAGAATCCCAGGCCATTTTGGCTGGGAGGGCGAACTCCAGAGTCCAGCCGGTCGCAGTAACCGTCAACACCCCGACGGTTACTGCGAACACCCACAGCTCCGTTCGACGAAACAGGAAGCACGCAACGACCCAAGTCCCACCGGCTATTGCGATCCCGGCACCAAACACGATGAGTGCTGGGATCGCGAGCGAGGTGCCCACTGTAGGAAGCGTCCAACCCAGGTACGCGAGCGCGGCGCCCACCGCCATTGCAGCGAGAAAGGCAACGATGATTCGGCGTCCGGCTATCGGATGACTGGGCTCCGTGCTCGGCGCTGTGACCTCCTGAATCACGGTGTCGAAAAGGCTACCGAGGCCTTCTTGTCTTCCCCTGGACTGTTCCGTGAGGAGGTCTGGTCAACTGCGAGCCTGGTCAGCCGGGCCCGGCTCGAGCTGCGCAGGCTCTTCGGCGACCAGGAGGGGACGCCTCGGTGCACCATCCCGCTGTGCCGGGGCCCGTCGTGAAGGCGCCCGGCGGCTTCCGGGTGCCGGCGCACTCGGTCACCACGCGCAACCTCGGGGCCGCATACCCGCTCGTCGCCGAGGCCGGCCACGGCCACCGGGGTGTGCTGGTCGGCCATGACCTGCTCGGCGGCTCGTTCGTCTTCGACCCCTTCGAGCTTTACCGCGACGGCGTCGTCTCCAACCCGAACATGATCGTGTTCGGGCAGATCGGCCGGGGCAAGAGCGCCTTGCTCAAGACCTACCTCTGGCGCCAGTCGGTCTTCGGCCGGCGCGCCTGGGTCGTGGATCCGAAGGGCGAGTACTCCCGATTGGCCGAGCTGTGGGGCGTGGCGCCGGTGGCGCTTCGCCCCGGCGGCTCGGTGCGGCTCAATCCGCTCGACCCGGTGCGCACCGCATCGCAACCCGAGGCTGGTGGGGTCAGCGAGGACCCCGCCCGGAGGCAGGGCGAGCTGCTGGCCTCGCTCGCGAGCGCCTGCCTCGGTCGTCCCCTCGCTCCCCGTGAACGCGCCGCGGTCGAGCTCGCTCTCGGGGCAGTCCGCGCGAATGCGAGGGTGCCCACGGTGCCCGGCGTGGCGGCGGCGCTCCTCGACCCCTCCGACGACGAGGCGGCGCGGATCAAGACCGACCGGGCGTCGCTGCTCGAGGACGGCCGGGACGTCGCGCTCGAGCTCCGCCGGCTGGTGCACGGCGACCTGCGAGGCATGTTCGACGGGGAGACGACGCCGGGCCTCGACCTGAGCGGGCCGCTCGTGGTCCTCGACCTCTCGGCGCTGTACTCCTCGGCAGCCCTCGGGGTGCTGATGGCCTGTGCGACGGCCTGGCTCCAGGCGGCGGTCTCCCGCTCGTCGGGGCAGGCCTTTCTCGTGGTCGACGAGGCATGGGCGATCCTCGCCAACCTGGGCGTCGCAAGGTGGCTGCAGGCCTCGTGGAAGCTCTCGCGGGCGCACGGTGTCGCCAACGTCGCAGCGCTGCACCGCCTCTCGGACCTCACCGCCGTCGGTGCGGCGGGATCCGAGCAGGTCGGGCTCGCCGAGGGGCTGCTGAGCGACTCGGAGACCCTCGTCATCTATGCGCAGCCGCCGGGCGAGGTGGCCAAGGCCGCGGACCTGCTCTCGCTGTCGAGCACCGAGGTGGAGCTCGTTCCACAGCTCCGACGTGGGGTCGCGCTGTGGAAGGTGGGACGCCGCTCGTTCCTCGTGCGGCACGTGGTCGGGTCCGAGGAGCGAGCGCTCGTCGACACCGACGCCGCGATGGTCACGTGGTGAGCGTCGCCGAACCGATCGCCTCGGGGATCGTCGCGTTCGGTCTCCTCGTTGCGTCACTCGCCGAGGGGACGCGTGGCCGTGGCGGTCGGCGGCCCAAGGGGCGGAGCGGCGCGCACTGGGCGTCGGGGGCCGACGTCGCCGGCCTCGCTCGCCCGGGGCCGGCACGCCTGCGGCTCGGCGAGCACCGCAGCCGGACCCGGGTCCGCACGTTGTGGACCGAGCCAGCGCAGTCCGTGGCGGTGATCGGGCCGACCCAGAGCGGCAAGACCAGCTCGATCGCCGTGCCGGCCATACTCGGGTGGCAGGGCCCGGTCGTGGCGACGAGCGTGAAGTCCGACCTCTTGGCGCACACCGAAGCGTGGCGCTCTTCGAGGGGTGTCGTGTGGTGCTTCGATCCGGCGTCGTCGACCGGTCGAGCATCGTGCGGGTGGTCGCCGCTCGGCGCGGCGCGCACCTGGAACGGCGCCCGCCGGGTGGCGAAGGACCTCACCGAGCTGGCGCAGTCGGCCCCCTCGAACGCCGAGGGCGAATTCTGGTACGCGACCGCAGCGAAGCTGCTCGCACCCTTGCTCTTCGCCGCATCGAACTCCGGCCGATCGCTGCGCGACGTCGCCCGTTGGGTGGACCTCCAGGAGGTCGACGAGGTACTCGACGCGCTCGAGTCGGCCGGCGTCAAAGAGGCGCTCTGGGCGGCGGCGGCGGCGTTCGGACGCGAGGAACGGCAGCGTTCCTCGGTGTTCACGACCGCCGAGACCGTGCTCGACCCGTTGGTGCACGGGCCGGCGGGCGATGGTCCCGAGGTCGATCCCGAGCGACTGCTCGAGGGAGACCACACCCTCTACCTCTGTGCGCCCGCCCATGACCAGCGCGCGCTCAGGGGCGTCTTCGTCGCGTTGGTGAAGCAGGTCTTGGATGCCGCCTTCGTGCGGGCCGCTCAACGCGGGCCGCTCGAGCCCCCGCTCCTCGTCGTTCTCGACGAGGCGGCGAACATCGCCCCGGTCGGTGAGCTCGACGTCCTCGCGGCCACGTGCGCCGGCCATGGCATCCAGCTCGTGACGGTGTGGCAGGACCTCGCCCAGATCCACGCCCGCTATGGCACCCGGGCCCCCACGGTGCTCAACAACCATCGGGCCAAGCTGTTCTTGTCGGGCATCGCCGAGCCCTCCACGCTCGAACACGCGAGCGCCCTCGTGGGCGAGCGCGAGGTTCCGGTCCCCTCCTACGGCGTCGACGGTGCGGCCAGGGCCTCGGCGAGCGGGTCGACGGCCTGGCGCCGGCTGCTCCCGCCCGAGGCCCTGCGCCAGCTGCCGAAGGGTTCCGGCGTCCTCGTCTACGGCGAGCGACCGCCGATCCGCCTGAGGCTCGCTCCGTGGTGGGAGGACCGCCGGCTGGCCGGCCGCGCCCGCGTCGAGACGCCGGCCCGAGCCGGGGCGCCCGCCGGCGCCCGGTACGCTTCGCCGCCGTGACGGAGCTCTTCGACCCGGGCTTCGTCGAGGACCCGTTTCCCCGCTACGCCGAGCTGCGCGAGCGGGCCCCGGTGCACCACGACCCGGGCGGCTACTGGGTGCTCACCAGGCACGCGGAGTGTCTCGAACTGCTCCGCTCCCGCTCGGCGTCGGTCGACGCCGCCAACATCGACCCTTCGGCGCGGCCGCGCGGACTCGGCCGGCAGCCCGGCCGGAACCTGGAGGCCGAACAGCTGGCGCAGGCGATCAACGACAACCGGCCGTTCATCTTCCGCGACCCGCCCGACCACACCCTCATGCGCGGCCTCGTGTCGAAGGCGTTCACGCCGCGCATGATCGAGGGGCTCCGCGCTCGGATCGAACAGATGGTCGATGCGCTCATCGACGCCGCCTTGGAGCGCGGCGAGCTCGATCTGGTGCGCGAGTTCGCCTACCCGCTGCCGATCCGGGTCATCTGCGAGATGCTGGGGATCCCCGAGGAGGACCGGGACCGTTTCTCGGAGTGGTCGGCGGTCCTGGCGCGCGGCCTCGACCCCGAGTTCTTGATGCCCGACGACGCGCTGGAGCAACGACTGGCCGTGGTCGGCGCCTTCGGCGAGTACTTCTTCCCCCTCATGGCCAAGCGGCGGGCGCAGCCCGGTCCTGACCTGCTGAGCCACCTGGTCCTGGCCGAGGACGCGGGCGTCGTGCTCTCCGAGGGTCAGATGCTTGCGACGGCGATCCTGCTCCTCGTGGCGGGGCACGAGACGACGGTCAACCTGCTCTCGGGCGCCGTCCTCGCCCTGGCCCGTCACCCCGGGGAGGTGATGCACTGGCGGAAGGACTCCTCGCTCACGGTGACGGCCGTCGACGAGCTCCTCCGTTTCGTCTCTCCCGTCCAACTGACGGCGCGGGTGACCACCGAGCCCCTGCGCCTCGGCCAGGCCACCATCCCGAGGGGTCACTACGTCCTGGCCGTCATCGCGTCGGCCAACCACGATCCCGAGGCCTTCGAGGCGCCCGGACGGCTCGATCTCGGGCGGCGGGACAACCGGCACCTCGGGTTCGGGTTCGGGCTGCATCACTGCCTCGGTGCGCCCTTGGCCCGGCTGGAGACGGCGATCGCATTGCCGCGGCTCATCGAACGCACGCGGGTCGAGGTGATCGCCGACACCCTCACCTATCGGGACAACGTGGTGCTGCGGGGACTGGCCGAGCTGCCCGTGCGCGTCAGCGCCGCCTGAGTCGGCCCCGCAGCCGGCGTTAAGGTCGCCCAATGCCCGAGCGCGACGACGAGGTGGAAGAGGACGAGCCCGCCCTGGCGCAGGTCGATGCCGGGCACCCGCTGGTGCGACCGCTCACGCTCGCGATCGATGTCGGGGGGACCGGACTCAAGGCGTCGGTGCTCGACGCGTCGGGGGCGATGGTGGCGGACCGGGTGCGCGTCGCCACGAAGTACCCACTGCGTCCCGATGCCGACGGCGGGCTGGTCGCGACGCTGGCCAAGCTGGTCCGCCCCTTGCCCGAGGCCGACCGGGTCTCGGTGGGCTTCCCGGGCATGGTCCGGGCCGGCCACGTGCTGAGCGCACCGCACTTCGTCACCGAGTCGGGACCGGGCTCCAAGATCCTCCCCGAGTTGGTCGAGGCCTGGACGCGTTTCGACCTGGCCGGCGCGCTGAGCGGCGTGCTCGGCAAACCGACGCGGGTCGCAAACGACGCCGACGTGCAGGGCGCCGCGGTGGTGCGAGGGAACGGCCTCGAGTTCGTCATCACGCTCGGCACCGGCTTCGGCACGGCGCTCTTCATCGACGGACGCCTGCTCCCGCACCTCGAGATCGCGCACCAGCCGTTCCGCAAGGGCGAGACCTACAACGAGCAGCTGGGCGAACGGACGCGCAAGGCGATCGGCGACGAGCGATGGAACACCCGCGTGCGGAAGGCCATCACGCAGCTCGACGCGCTCTTGTTCTTCGACCATCTCTACATCGGGGGTGGCAACGCCCGGCGGGTGAAGCGCGACGAGCTGGGTGCGGTCCTCGCCAAGACCACGGTCGTGGACAACTCGGCGGGGATCCTGGGCGGGATCCGGCTCTGGGAGGGTGGCCACCTGGGCCTCTGAGTGCCGTCTCCGACGCCCGGGATCCGGCGCGCCGGAACACTTGACAAACGTATGACGTCTCCGGCACGCTGAGTTCACTATACGAAACACCGTTCGCTATGCGAACACCGGTCGCCGGCCGGGGGCGGGGAACGCAGCCCAGCGTGGACGAATGCGAGGGCTGGGAAGCATCCGAGTGGCGAGCGGGGAACGCGGCGAGCACAACAGAACCGCAACACGGCGTCGGCCCCCAGGCCGCTGACGCGCTGCGGCGACCGACGGGGCAGGTCCCGGCGGTCGGCTCACGATTGACAGGGGGAGTGTCATGGATGAGGCAACGGCCCGCCGGCTGACCGAGCGCCGCGTGAATCGACGCACGATGCTGAAGGGCATCGGAGCGGGCGCGCTCGCCGTGGGGGCGGGCCAGGCGGCCGCCGAGGTGGGCTTCACGAAGCCGGCCTTCGGTGTGTCCAAGACGAGCACGATCAAGATCGGCTACGTCAGCCCCAAGACCGGGGCGTTCGCCGACTTCTCGATCTCCGACGGCTACGTGCTGAAGAAGGTCCGCAGCGCATCTGCCTATGCCAAGGGCATCACCGTCGGCGGGAAGCACTACGACATCGAGATCGTCACCGTCGACACCCAGTCGGACCCGAACCGGGCCGCACAGCTGGCCCAGCAGCTGATCCAGCAGGACAAGGTCGACCTGATCCTGACGACGTCCACCCCCGAGACGACGAACCCGGTGGCCGGCGCAGCCCAGCAGTTCCAGGCGCCGTGCCTCGCGACCGTCGTCCCCTGGGAGTCGTGGTACGCGGGCCTGGGTGGGAACCCCGGCGCCCCCACGAAGAACTTCACCTACAACGCGATGTTCTTCTTCGGGATGAAGGAGTTCGCCGGCACGTTCCTGCCGATGTGGAAGCGGATCGAGAACGAGACCCACGCAACGAAGATCTTCGCCGGGCAGTTCCCCAACGACGCCGACGGCAACGCCTTCAGGGCGGGCTTCCCGCCCTTCGCCGAGGCGGACGGCTACAAGTTCATCGACGGCGGCGCGTACACCGACGGCACCACCGACTACAGCGCCATGATCGAGAAGTTCAAGGCCAACGGGTGCGAGTTCTTCGTGAACTGCCCGATCCCGCCGGACTTCAACGCCTTCTGGAAGCAGGCCGAGCAGGCCGCCTTCAAGCCCCGGCTCGCGACGGTGGCCAAGGTCATGTTGTTCCCGAGCGACGCCAAGGCCCTCGGGAGCCTCTCCAACAACATCGCCACCGACGCCTGGTGGACCCCGTATCCCAAGTACCACTCCTCGTTGACCGGCGAGGTCGCGAGCAAGCTGGCGTCGGACTTCGAGCACGAGACGGGCAATGAGTGGGTGGACTCGCTAGGGTCCAGCTACTCGCTCTTCGAGGTGGCCATCGAGGCCTTCAAGGGCTCGGACGACCCCCACGACCACGCACAGGTGGCACACGCCTTGCAACACGTGAAGTACAGCGGGATCAGCGGCCCCCTCGACTTCGCGGCGGGTCCCGCACCGGGCGTTGGCATCGTGAAGCCCGTCGGCGTCCAGTGGAAGCCCGGCAAGAAGCTCTATGGGAAGAAGTTCCCCTGGCAGGAGTTCGTGGTCGACAACTCGTTGAACAAGGACGTGCCCATCAACGGCGACCTGGTGCCCACCAACCCCTGAGGCGAAGGTGGCCGCCCTTCTCGAACTTGCGCACATCTCCAAGCGGTTCGGGGGGGTTGTCGTGGCCGACGGCATCTCGCTCAGCGTCGATGCGGGCTCGGCGGTGGGCATCGTCGGTCCGAACGGGGCCGGGAAGACCACGTTGTTCGGCGTGATCTCGGGCGACGTGCGCCCCGACGGCGGCAACGTGCTCTTCGAGGGTGCGCGGATCAACCGCCTGGACCCCGGCGCGCGCTGCCGCCTGGGGATCGGACGCACCTATCAGGTCCCGAAGCCCTTCGAGCGGATGAACGTCTTCGAGAACGTCCTGGTCGCCGCGCAGCAGGGTGGTCGCCAGCGGGGTGTGCCGAGCCACGAGCGGGCCATCTCCTCGCTCGAGCGCTGCGGGCTGATGGATCGGGCGAACCGCAACGCGGGATCCCTCGGCCTCCTCGACCGCAAGCGGCTCGAGCTGGCGCGAGCGCTCGCCACCGGGCCGCGCCTGCTCCTCCTCGACGAGGTGGCGGGGGGCCTGACGGCACCCGAGGTCCGGGACCTGGTCGAGGTGGTGCGGTCGATTCGCGCCGATGGCACCTCGGTGATCTGGATCGAGCACGTCGTGCGGGCACTGGTCGACGCCGTCGAGCGATTGCTGTGCCTCTCGGGAGGCGACTTCATCGCAGACGGTGCGCCACGCGAGGTGCTCGAGAGCCCGGCGGTGCGAGAGGTCTATCTCGGCACCGACGACCTGGCGATCGAGGGGACGGCGTGAGCCGGGATCACGCGACCCTGCTCGACGTCGAGGCGTTGACCGTCCACCACGGGCAGCTCTGCGCGCTGGACGAGGTGAGCTTCTCGGTCGGGGCGGGGGAGACGTTCGCGATCATCGGGGCCAACGGCGCCGGCAAGTCGACCCTGCTTCGGGCGCTCGCCGGCCTGCACCCGCCGACCTCCGGGCGGATCGTCCTCGACGGTGAGGACATCACCGCCGTCCCGACCACCGAGCGCCTCGCGCGTGGCCTCGCGCTCGTTCCCGAGGGTCGCCGGCTCTTTCCCTCCTTGAGCGTCGAGGAGAACCTCCGAGTGGGCACGCACCGGGCACGCAAGGGCCCCTTTGACATCCAGCGCGTCTACGAGCTGTTCCCGTGGATGGTGGAGCGTCGCCGTCAGCGGGCGGCGCGGCTGTCGGGCGGCGAGCAACAGGCGGTGGCGATCGGTCGTGCGCTCGTGGCCAATCCGCGGATCCTGCTCCTCGACGAGCTGTCCCTCGGCCTCGCCCCCGTCGTCGTGCAGCGGATCTACGGCCTGCTCCCCGAGCTGTTGTCCTCGGGGGTGACCATCTTGCTGGTCGAACAGGACGTCAGCCAGGCAATGCGCGCCGCAAGCAGGGTGCTGTGCCTTCTCGAGGGTCGCACGACGCTCTCGGGGCTGGCGGGCGAGCTCGATCGGGCGAGCATCGAGGCGGCGTATTTCGGTCTGCACGCCGAGTCGCCTGAGCGCGGCGGAGTCGCGAGGTGACCTGGCTCAACGCAATCCTCCAGGGGATCCTTCTCGGCGGCTTCTACGCGCTGTTCGCCTGTGGCCTCTCGCTCTTGTTCGGCGTGATGGGCATCATCAACCTGGCCCACGGGGACTTTGCGGTCATCGCAGGCTACGTGGCCGTGGTCCTCGTGCCCTCGACGCACCTGCCGATGGTGTGGGGCTTCCTCGTCGTCGTCCCCATCTTCGCCCTCGGTGGCTACCTCTTGCAGCGGACGCTGTTTCAGACTGCGCTCAGCCGGGGTGACCCGCTCACCATCTTGCTCGTGACCTTCGGCCTGTCGATCATCACCGAGAACGCCCTGCTGCAGGCCTTCACCGCCAACGGCCAGTCCATCAACATCGGCGGGATCATCGCGGACTCGATCAACCCGAACAACGTGATCTCGATCTCGGACGTCTCGCTGGCCGTCTTGATCGTCGCGGTGGTCCTGCTGGCCGGCCTGCAGCTCATGCTCTCGCGCACCTCGATGGGCAGGCAGATCCGTGCCGTCGCCGACGACCGCGAGGCTGCCGAGCTGGTGGGCATCGATCACCGCCATGTGTTCGGGATCGCAGCCGCGATCGCCCTCGCGACCGTGGCGCTCGCCGGGCTCGCTTCGGGGATGATCAGCGAGTTCGCCCCCACGACGGGGACGAGCAATCTCCTCTTCGCCTTCGAGGCCGTCGTGATCGGCGGCATCGGCTCGCTCTGGGGCACCCTGGTGGGCGGCATCGTGCTCGGCATCGCGCAGCAGATCGGTGCGCAGATCAACCCGGCGTACCAGATCCTCGCCGGCCATGTCGTGTTCCTCGCCGTCCTGGCCTTCCGGTCCCGGGGCCTGTTCGCGGTCCGGGAGGCCGCGTGAGCGCGCCGAGCGGGCTGCTCCCGCTCGACGCCCTGGACTCCCGGGGCTCGTACCGGGTCCGCCGTTCGGCGCGCCCGTCGGGGTGGCTCATCCCCGTCGCGCTCGGCGTGGTGGTCCTCCTCGCGTTCATGCCGGGGATCGTGTCCTCCGGGGACACCTCGCTTCTCATCAACGTCTTCGTCCTGCTCACGATCTCGACCATGTGGAACCTCCTTGCCGGCTACGCCGGCATGGTGTCCATCGGCCAGCAGGCCTTCATCGGCCTCGGCGCCTACGCGGTGGTCGTGGGTTCGATCAATGGGATGGAGCCCTTCACCGTGATCCCGATCGCGGCCGTGGTGAGCGCGTTGATCGCGATCCCGATCTCGCTGCTCGTCTTTCGAACCAAGGGCGGCTACTTCGCGATCGCCACGTGGGTGGTCGCGAGCGCCGCCCAGCTGGTGATCAGCTCGATCACCTCGATTGGTGGGGGCACCGGGCACCCGATCCCCGGGCTCTCGAGCCTGTCGCCCTCGCAGTTCGCCAACATCAGCTACTGGTCGGCGCTGGCCGTGGTGGTCATCGCGCTCGCCATCAGCTACCTGGTGCTCCGCAGCCGCCTCGGCCTCGTCCTCGCAGCGGTCCGCGACGACGAGGACGGCGCCCGTGCCGCGGGGGCGCGGGTCGTGCTGGCCCGCCACGCCGTCTTCCTCGTGGCGGCGCTCGGGTGCGGGGCGGCCGGTGCGGTCCTCGCGGTCAGCCAGCTGCAGGTGCAGCCGGCATCGGCCTTCAGCGTCCAGTGGTCGGCCGAGATCATCTTCGTGACGCTGATTGGCGGCATGGGGACGATGGAGGGGCCGATCATCGGGACCATCATCTATTTCGCGCTGCAACAGAACCTCGCGCAGCACGGTGCGTGGTACCTCATCATCGTGGGAGCCGTTGCGGTCGCCGTGGCGATCTGGTTCCCTCGCGGCCTGTGGGGCACTCTCACCAAGAGGCTGCGCTTCGAGTTCTTCCCGGTCGGCTATGTCGTGGCGCCCGACAAGCGGGTGGCAACGCGACTCCGGGTGCCCGAGTCCGCACCCGAGACAGCGGTGGCCGGGGATCGCTGAGGCCGAGATCGAGGAACGGCGCAGAAGGAGAGACGACATGGCACTGCTCGAACACCACGACTGGCAGTCGAACATCTACCTCGGGGGGTGGACGAAGGGGAGCGGGGGCGACTACGACGTCGTCGAGCCGGCGAGGGGGGACTCCCTCGGGCGCCTGGGCCTCGCGACGCCCGACGACGTCGAGAAGGCCGCCACGCTCGCCCAGGACGCGCAACGACGGTGGGCGGCCGCGTCGTACCTCGAGCGGGCGGCCGTGCTGCGCCGAGCCGGCGACCTCTTCGCGACCCACGGGCCAGAGATCCAGGGCTGGATCATCCGGGAGGCGGGCTCGATCCCGCCCAAGGCCGAGCTCGAGACACACGTCGCCGAGGGCGAGTGCCACGAGGCCGCAGCGCTCGCGGCGCAGCCCTTCGGCGAGCTCCTGCGCAGCGAGGTGCCGCGTCTCAGCTTCTCCCGCCGGATGCCCGCCGGCGTGGTCGGCGTGATCTCGCCGTTCAACTTTCCCCTGATCC
Organism: Acidimicrobiaceae bacterium; assembly: GCA_027306525.1. GTDB lineage: Bacteria > Actinomycetota > Acidimicrobiia > Acidimicrobiales > RAAP-2 > Palsa-461. The sequence goes on along the minus strand of DAHUZM010000106.1, from coordinate 13,387 downwards.
TCGCGATCCGCTCGATCGCCCCGGCGCTCGCCCTCGGCAACGCGGTCGTGCTCAAGCCCGACCCCCGCACGGCGGTGTGCGGGGGTGTGGCCATCGCGCGGGTCCTAGAGGAGGCCGGCCTGCCCGAGGGACTCTTCCACGTCCTGCCGGGCGGGCCCGAGGTCGGAGAGGCGGTCGTCACCGATTCCCGCGTGCGGATCGTCTCGTTCACCGGCTCCAGCCGGGCCGGGCGGATCGTGGCCTCGAACGCGGCCAGGCACCTCAAGCGCGTGCACCTCGAGCTCGGGGGCAACTCGGCCATGATCGTGATGGCCGACGTGGAGCTGGAGAAGGCGGTGTCGATCGGCGCCTTCGGATCGTTCCTCCACCAGGGCCAGATCTGCATGACGACGGGTCGCCACATCGTCGACGCCGCCATCGTCGGCGACTACGCCGCGCTGCTCGCCGAGCATGCCGATCACCTTCCGGTGGGCAATCCTGCGACCGACCAGGTCGCCCTCGGCCCGATCATCGACGAGCGCCAGCGGGACGGGATCCACTCGATGGTCCAGGCCAGCATCGCGCAGGGCGCGACGCTCGCGGCCGGCGGCACCTATGAGGGCCTCTTCTACCGGCCGACGGTGCTGACCGAGGTGCCGAGGTCGGCGCCGGCCTACACCGAGGAGGTGTTCGGACCGGTGGCCCCGGTCGTCTCCTACGCGAACGTGGACGAGGCGGTCGCCCTGGCGAGCGACACCCCCTACGGGCTCTCCCTGTCCATCCTCTCGGGCGACGCCATGGCCGCCCTCGAGCTGGCCGAACGCATCCCGAGCGGGGCGGTCCACATCAATGACATGACGGTGGCCGACGAGGCCGTCATCCCCTTCGGCGGGGTGGGTGACTCGGGCAACGGATCGCGTCTTGGAGGCACCCTGGCCAACCTCGAGGCGTTCACCGAGGTCCAGTGGGTGACCGCGCAGAGCAAGCTGGCCGAGTATCCGTTCTGAGCAGGGCGGCGCCAGGCACGGGTGCGCCCCACGGCATCCCCTGGCCGGAGCGCTGAGCGCACCACCCAAACGCCCGACCCGGCCCGGGGCCGGACGGCCGCCCGTTTCGGGCCATGCTGGTCAGGTCCCCAAAGACGAGCGCGGCCCACACGCGGCCAAGAGGAGCCCATGACCACGCCCCCCGACGATCAGCGCACCCGAGGCCCACTTGCCGGGTTGGTGGTGATCGATCTGACCCGCGCGCTGGCCGGCCCGGTGTGCACGCTGATCCTCGCCGCCCTCGGTGCCGAGGTGATCAAGGTCGAGGACCCCCTCGGCGGTGACGTCGCACGCGGCAACGCCCCCTATGTGGGTCCCGGAGGTCTGACGATGACGCCGCAGGGCGAGGGCGACCTCTCGCTGGCGCTGCTCACCAGGTGCCGGGGCAAGGAGAGCCTGACGCTCGATCTCAAGCATCCGGCGGCCCGCGACGTGTTCGCTGACCTGGTGGCGCGCGCCGACGTGGTGGTCGAGAACTTCTCGGCGGGGACCGCCGACCGGCTTGGGGTGGGCTATCGGAGCGCATCGGCCGCCAACCCGGCCATCGTCTATTGCTCGATCAGCGGGTTCGGCCAAGACGGCGGTGAGGGGATCCGCGCGATGGATGCCCTGATCCAGGCCCTGAGCGGCTTGATGCTCGCGAGCGGTGGGCCCGAGGACCCACCCATCCGGGTCGGGGTGCCGGTCGCCGACGTCCTCACCCCGCTCTACGCCGTCGTCGGGATCCTCGCCGCGCTCTCACGACGTGAGCGCACGGGCGTTGGTGAGCACGTGGACGTCTCCATGCTCGGGGCCCTCACATCGCTCGTCGCGGTCGAGGACTGGGCGGCCTTCGAGGCGCTCGGCCAGCCCCTCCGGACGGGCCCGACGCTTCCGCGCCTCGCGCCCTTCGGCCTCTACCGGGCGGCCGACGGATGGTTCGCACTCGTCGCCCCGCAGGACCGGATGGCGGCAGCGCTGTTCGACGCGATGGCCCGGCCCGAGCTGAACGACGATCCGCGGTTCGCGACCCGAGACTCCCGCGTCGCGCACGCCGACGAGCTGACGGTCGAGATCGAGCGCTGGGCGGCCGGGCGCAGTGCGGCGGAGGCCGTCGCGACACTGGTCGGCGCCGGGTTGCCCGCTGCGCCCGTGCGCACGCCCAAGGAGGCGGTGCTCGACGAGCGTGTCGTCCGGCGCGCCGAGACCCTCCCCGTCGTGCACCCGGACCTCGGTGAGGTGGCCGGCCTCCGGACGGCCGGGGTTCCGATTCGCTTCGTCGACGCGGACGAGACGCCGCTCGCTCCCGCCCCGAGGCTCGGTGAGCACACCGACGCGCTGCTCGCACGCGTGGCCGGCTACAGCGAGGGACGCATCGCCCAGCTGCGCTCGGCGGGGGTGCTCTGATCGCTCAGCCGATGGGCAGGCCCACGTAGTTCTCGGCGATGGTCCGGCGCATCGCAACCGAGCTCGCCACGTAGCGCTGCTTGGCGCGTTGGACACGGGTGGCGAAGGGGTCGCCACCGGGCAGCACGTGCATGAGCTCGGTCATGGTGTTCGAGAAGTCCTGGACGCGCCACACCCGGCCAAGGCAGGTCTGCGAGTAGCGGTCGAGCTCGTCGCGCGTCGAATGCGTGAACCACGAGGCGAGCGCCCGGGCGAGGACGATCACGTCGGCGATGGCGAGGTTCATGCCCTTTGCCCCGGTCGGCGGGACGATGTGCGCGGCGTCACCGGCCAGGAACAAATTGCCGTGCTGCATCGGCTCGCACACGTAGCTGCGCATCGCGGTGATGCCCTTCTCCATGATGGGGCCTTCGTCCAGGGTCCACCCGGGGGAGGCCAGGCGCAGCTGGAGCTCCTCCCAGATTCGCTCGTCGGGCCAGTTCGCGATGTCGTCGGACGGGTCTACCTGGACGTAGAGACGGGAGATCTCCGGGGAGCGCAGGCTGTGGAGCGCGAAGCCTCGCTCGTGGAACGCGTAGATGAGCTCGTGGGTCGAGGGGGCCACGGCGGCCAGGATCCCGAGCCAACCGAAGGGGTATTCGCGCTCGAACTCGCGCAGCACGTGCTCGGGGATGACCCCGCGGCACACCCCGTGAAACCCGTCGCAGCCGGCGATGGCCGCACAGGCCAGCTCCCGGTCCGTTCCGTCGTGCCGGAAGGTGATCGTCGGTCGAGAGCCGGTCACGTCGTGGGGCTCGACGTCGTCCACCTCGAACAAGACGGTGCCGCCCGCCGCCAGACGGGCCTCGATGAGGTCCTTCACGACCTCCTGCTGGCCGTAGACGGTGATGGTGCGCCCGTCGGCCAGCTCGGTGAAGTCGATCCGATGCCGTTCGCCGTCGAACTGGAGGTTCACCCCCTCGTGCACGGCCCCCTCCGCCAGGAGACGCTCGCCCACCCCCGTCGAGACGAGCAGGTCGGTCGATCCCTGCTCGAGCACGCCGGCGCGTACCCGGCTCTCCACGTAGTCCCGGCTGCGCTGCTCGAGCACGACGCTGTCGATGCCCTCGAGGTGCAAGAGGTGGGAGAGGACGAGGCCGGCCGGACCAGCGCCGACGATGCCGACCTGGGTCTCCATGTCGGCCATCAGTGCAGCCGGATTCGGCCCGCCGCGGTGCCCACCGCGCGCAGGTCGGCGTTGATCTTGGCGGCGGTCTCCATGAGCCGCCCGAGATATCGGGTCGAGAGCTCCGCCAGCGAGACGCGGCTCGAGTGCGCGGAGACGTTGACGGCGGCGAACGTCGTCCCGTGTGCGTCGACGATCGGCACCGCGACCGAGCGCAACCCGTCCTCGAGCTCCTGGTCGACGAGCGCGTAACCCTGCGAGCGGGACTCCTCGACGATGGCGCGGAGCTGCTCGGGGTCGGTCACCGTCCGCGCCGTGAGGTGGCTCAGCTGCACGCGCCGCAGGTACGCATCGAGGTCGTCCTTGCACAGTGCGCCGAGGAGGACGCGGCCCATCGAGGTGCCGTAGGCCGGGAACCGGGTGCCGACGGTGATCGAGACGGTCATGATCCGCTTCGTCGGCACACGGACCACGTAGACGATGTCGTCGCCGTCGAGCACTGCGATCGACGACGACTCTTGCACCGAGGCGACGAGCTCTTCCATGTGCGGGACTGCGATATCGGTGAGGCCGAGGCCCGACAGATAGCTGTAGCCGAGCTCGAGCACCTTGGGGCTGAGCGAGAACAGGCGGTTGTCCGTGGTCACGTACCCGAGCTCGACGAGCGTGAGGAGGAACCGCCTCGCTGCGGCCCGGGTCAGCCCGGTGATGCGTGCGACGTCGCTCAGCGTGAGCGCCGAGTGTTCGGGGCCAAAGGCGCGCAGGACCGCCAGCCCGCGCTCGAGCGACTGGATGTAGTCGGAATGGCTGCGTGGCGCACGGGCGCCCTCGGCGGGTTCAGCCATCGGCGTCCCCGAAGACCCGCTGCGCCAGCGCGAATGCGCTGTTGGCCGCAGGGAAGCCGCAATAGATGGCCGTCTGGAGCAGCACCTCGGTCAGCTCCGAGCGGCTCACCCCGTTGCGTTCGGCCCCGCGCAGGTGCATCTCCAGCTCGTCGAAGCGCCCGAGCGCCACCAGCATCGACACCGTGATGCAGCTCCGGGTCCGGGCGTCGAGCCCCGGCCGGGTCCAGATCTCGCCCCATGCCACGCGGCCCACGAGATCTTGGAACGGGGCGGTGTCGGGCGTCGCGTTGGCCCGGGCCCGCTCGACGTGTGGCGCCCCGAGCACGTGCCTGCGCACCGCATCGCCGCGGGTCGCAGCCGGCCCACAGAGGTGGTCGAGGATGGCCTCGGTGACCCTCGCCGGCTGTTCCAGGTTGGCCAGGTGGGAGGCGTCGGCCAGCACGAGCAGGGAGGATCCGGCGATCGGGGTGGCCAGGTCGAAGGCCAGGTTCGCCGGGACGACGGGGTCGAGGGCGCCGGCCAGCACGAGCGTCGGCGCCCCGATCGCCTCGAGCTCCGGTGTGAGGTCGAGCCCGGCGATCGCCTCACAGCAGCCCGCGTATCCCTCGTCGTCGACCGTGGCGAGCATCGAAGCGACCCGGGCGCGCAGCCCTTCGTCGGCCTGGCCGCTCGGCGTGAACCAGCGCGCCACCAGGGCGTCGAGGAGCGCCTCGACACCCCCCGAGCGGACGAGCGCCGCCCGCTCGTGCCAGGGCCCGGGCGGCCCGAAGCGTCGCGCGCTGCAGCACACGATGAGCCGTTCGACCCGCTCGGACTCGTGCGCAGCGATCCAGGTGACCACCGACCCGCCGATCGAGAGCCCGCACAGCGAGGCCGTCTCGATGCCGAGATCGTCGAGGACGGCCAATGCGTCGCGCGCCAACAATTCGATCGAGTACGGCCCGGGCGTCGTGCTCGAAGCACCGTGGCCCCGGTGGTCGTAGCGGACGACCCGGAAGCGCTGAGCGAGGGCTGCGGCCTGCTCGTCCCACATCGCGCTGGTCGTGCCGAGGGAGTTGGCGAGCAGGAGCACCGGCGCGTGCTCGGGTCCCTCGACCCGATAGGCGATCCGGGCGCCCTTGTGCTCGACGACGGCCATCTCATTCCCCCCGGTAGGCGCGAAGTGCGCGGTCGATGAATGCGTCGGTGGCTCCCAAGTACCCCCGCGGATCGAGCAGCCGGTCGAGGTCGCTCGCGTCGAGATGCTGCGCGATGGCCGGGTCGCCAATCAGCTCGTCGGCGAAGCTGCGGGTCCCCCGGGAGGCTCGGGCCGCTGCCTCCTGGACGGCACCGGTCGCCGCGGCCCGGCCCATCGCGGGAGCGAGCGCGAGCACGACCCGCTCCGAGAGCAGCACCCCCGCGGTGAGCGTGAGATTGGTCGCCATGGCCTCGGGATCGACCTCGAGCCCGCTCAGCACCTCGCGCAGCTGCGCCGCCACCCCGCCGGCCAGTCGCAAGAGCGAGGTCAGCGTCTCCCACTCGGACTGCCACCCGCCGACCCCGCGCTCGTGCTCGTCGTCCATCGCGTCGAGCATGACCGCCACCAGCGCGCCGGCCCGGCGGTGCGCCGTCAAGACTGCGCTCGAGCCCACGGGGTTGCGCTTGTGGGGGAGCGTCGAGGAGCCTCCCCGTCCCGGGGCGGCGGGTTCGAACGCCTCGCCGACCTCGGTCTGCATCATGAGCGCCACGTCGCGTGCGACCTTGGCGCCGACGCCGGCGAGCGTGCCGAGGACCGCCGCCACCTCGGCCATCACCACCCGGTTGGTGTGCCAGGGCATCGCCGGCGTGACGAGCCCGAGCTCGTCCGCCATCACCTGCACGACCTCGGGCCCGCGGTCCCCGAGGGAGGCCAGCGTGCCGGCGGCGCCACCCAGCTGCACCGGGAGGCGGGAGCGGACCGATGTGAGCCCCCGGTGCACCTCGGCTGCGGCGACGAGCCATCCGGCCGTCTTCAGCCCGAAGGTGATGGGCAGCGCGTGTTGGAGGAGGGTGCGCCCGACCATGAGCGTCCTGCGGTGCCGTTCGCTGAGCTCGGCGCAGGCACCGCACACGGCGCGCAGGTCGGCGTCGATCCGCTCGGTCGCCCGGGCGACGACCAGCATCGCCGCCGTGTCGACGATGTCCTGGCTGGTGGCCCCCCAGTGGACCCATTCGGCGGCCGGACCCTCGACGCGTGCCCGCAACTCTTCGGCCAGCGGGATGGCGGGGTTGCCGCCGAGCCGGGCACGCCGCCCGATCTCGCCTGGGTCGAGGTCGATCGAGCGCGCGGCGGACGCGATGACCTGCGCCGTGCCGGCGGGGAGGATGCCGACCCGCTCCTCGGCGAGGGCCAATGCGGTCTCGGCGTCGAGCATCGCCCGCACCCAGGCGCGTCCCGAGGTCAGGGCGGCCAGCTCGTCGGTCGTGGTGATCGGCGCGAAGAGCCCCTCGGCGAGCGCGCCATCCTCACCAGGCAAAGAAGGCGGTCTCCTTGTCCCCTTGGATGTGGATGTCGAATCGATAGCAGCCCTCGGCGACGGCGGCAACGAGCGTGGTTGCCCGGTCACCGATGGTCCGCAGCACGGGGTCCCGCCCGTTGGCGTCGGTCTCGTCGCCGAAGTAGCAACGTGTGACGAGGCGCTGGAGCAGGCCGCGGGCAAAGACCGACATCGCCACGTGCGGGGCGCTCTCCGGGGCGACGGACCCGGGCTTCACGCTCACGAAGTGGTACCGGCCCTCCTCGTCGGTGAGGCATCGACCAAAGCCGCTCCACTCGGGCCCCGAGTCGGGCGGGAAGCGACCTTCGGGATCGGCCTGGAAAATCTCGAGCACCGCGTCGGGCAAGGGCGTGCCGGCACCGTCGAAGACGGCGCCCTCGATCCGAATGGCCCCGGGGTGGGAGGGGGCGACCAGCTCGGGCGTGTCCAGCCACGCGAAGCCGATCCTGAAGAAGGGCCCGACGGTCTGTGCGGGCGTGGGGGCGGGGACGGCCATCTCAGCCGACCATGGGCGTCGCGAGATGGCCATTGACCACGACGTCGAACTGGTAGCCGAGCGCCCACTCCTCGATCGTGGTCCCGAGGTCGAAGGTGCTCACCATCCGAGGGCGCGCCGGCTCGCTGACGGCGTTGTAGATGGGATCGAGGGCCAAGAGCGGATCGCCCGGGAAGTACATCTGGGTGACGAGTCGCTCGGTGAAGGCCCGCCCGAAGACCGAGAAGTGGATGTGGCACGGGCGCCACGCATTTGGATGGTTGCGCCATGGATAGGCCCCGGGCTTGATGCTCACGAACCGGTACTCGCCGTCGGGTCCCGTCAGGCACCGCCCGGCGCCCGTGAAGTTGGGGTCGAGGGGGGCCGGATGCTGATCACCACCGTGCGCGTAGCGGCCGGCCGAGTTCGTCTGCCAGATCTCCACGAGCTGGCCGGCGATCGGCCTGCCACCGTCGTCGAGCAGGCGACCCGAGACGATGATGCGCTCGCCCAGCGGCTCGCCGGCGTGTTGGGTCGTGAGATCGGCGTCCGCTGGGCGCACGGCCGTCTCGCCGAAGACCGGGCCGTGGAGCTCGGTCGGCCCGGCATGCAGTGCGAAGAGCGGGCGGGTGGGATGTCGCAACCCGCTCGAGTGGTAGTCCGGCGCGTCATACGGCGGGTCGATGGCGCTCGCTCGCTCTCTTGTATCGGTCATCGTGCTATCCGTGGTCCTGGGTCGCTTGGAGGTCCCGGAGCCCTCTCAGCTCCTCTTCGGAGAGGGGCTCGGTCGTCGTGAGCTGCTCGGCGACCCGGAGTTCCCAGGGCGTTGCCGCCCGCGCCTGGTCGATCTCGACTCCCGGATGCAGGGCGGTCATGGTGAGCTCGCGGGTCACCGGGTCCGGACGGAGCAACCCGAGGTCGGTGATCACGAGCGTCGGTCCGGACCCCCGCAGGCCCCACCGGCGCCGGTCGTCGGGGCCCTCGCCGAACCCCACCGTGGTGCGGAAGTCGAGCCGCTCGACGAAGGTGCGGTGGCTCTGGCGGATGAGGACGATCACCTCCTTGCAGCTCGCTGCGATCTCGGGCGCGCCGCCGGCCCCGGGAAGCCGCACCGCGGGGTGCTCGTAGTCTCCGATCGTCGTCGAGTTGAGGTTGGCGAAGCGGTCCATCTGCGCTGCGCCGAGGAAGCCCACGTCGATGCGGCCCCCCTGCACCCAGTAGTTGAAGATCTCGGGCACCGAGACCACCGCATCGGCGGTCTCGGCCAGCTCGCCGTCCCCGATCGAGAGCGGCAGGCGCGTCGGCTTCGCGCCGATCGTGCCCGACTCGTACACGAGGACCAGGTCGGGACTGTGTGTGGCCCGGGCAAGGTTGGCGGCGGTGCTCGGGAGCCCGATGCCGACGAAACAGACCCGATAGCCGCGCAGGGCCCGGGCCGCTGCGGCGATCATCATGTCGTCCGGCGAGTATTCGATCGACTGCTCGCCGCGGGCAGTGGAGGTCGCGGTCACCGTCCGACCGCCATCGAGCCACCGAGCACGTGTTCGTCCATCCAGGTGAGGAAGGTCTCGCGATCCCGGCTGATCGTGTCCCAATGCACGTAGGCCGAGTTGTCCCGCTCGTAGTAGCCGGCCGTGTAGGACGGGTAGGTGCCGCCGGGTGCCTCGGCCACGGCGTCGATCACCCAGGTGGGCAGCAGGACGCCGCCCGGGCGCGGGTCGAGGCGATCCACGACCTCCTCCACGGTGACGAGCACCCGCTCGGCCGCCAGCACCGCCTCCTTGTTCACCCCCGTGATGCCCCACATGAGCACGTTGCCCTGGTGGTCGGCCTGCTGGGCGTGGATGACGGTCACGTCCGGCCTGAGTGCGGCGACCGCCGCCAGTTCCTCGCCGGTGAACGGGCAGACCACCTGCTTCACCGTCTCGGTCCTTCCCATGAGGTCCGTGCCGAAGTACCCCCGCAGCACAGCGAAGGGGAGCCCCGAGGCGCCGGCGACGTAGCGATTGGTCAGCCCGGCATGGCTGTGCTCCTCGATCTCGAGGGGATGGGGCCAGCCGTTCTCCACGGCATCGCGGAAGCGATGGAGCGAGCCCACCCCCGGGTTGCCCCCCCAGCCGAACACGAGCTTCTTGGCGCAACCCATCCCGATGAGCTGGTCAAACACGATGTCGGGGGTCAGTCGCACGAGCGTCAGGTCGCGGCGACCCTGACGAATGATCTCCTGGCCTGCAGCGACCGGGATCAGGTGGGTGAAGCCCTCGAGGGCCACGCAGTCTCCGTCGTTGACCAGGTTGCCGACGGCCTCGGCAAGGGTCTGGATTTGGGCCACGGGCTCCCCAGAGTTCGCTGAACGCACAGGTATGCGTTCTCCGAATCTAGGTTCCGGCGCCGTGGAATGTCAACGAGGCCGGCAGCGGAGCCCGGCCCGCCTCGTCAGGAAATCCGACAATAGTGAACGGGTACCGTAATGGGCCTTGGGTTCTGCGCTCGTAGCTCAACGGATAGAGCATCTGACTACGGATCAGAAGGTTGGGGGTTCGAATCCCTCCGAGCGCGCTGAGTGAGCTGAGTGGCTCCTCACGGCGTCACGCCTCTTTCCTGGGCGGGAGCGATTCGCTCCCGCCAGCGGCGCGCCAGATCGATGAACGCGCCTTTGTCGCGCAACTGCGTTGAGTGACGCTGACCTGGCCGAGGATGCGCGCGACGTCCGCGCCTTTTGCCCCGAGGCTCATCTCGATGGTCTCGATCGGCCCTCCAGGTGCCCGACGGCCCTCATCACTGCGAGTCCAATGGCGTGATCGATCTCGCCGACCCGCTCGTAGGCCCGGTGCGGCCGGGTCAACACAGCGACTCCGTAGGTTTCTCCGCCCGGAGTCGTGATCGCGGCGACCTCGTTGCGGACCCGGCCGAACAAGGCACCTGTCTTGGCGGCCAGCACCCCGCCGTCGGGGACCGCGATGGCCAGTCGCCTGGTGACCTGTTGGCCCATCACGTGGCGCAACTTGGCACAAGCGCGCGGCGAAGCGGCTCGGTCCGTCCAGATCGCGACCATCAGCCGGGTCATGTCCCTCGCCGTGGTCCTGTTGGAGCGGGCGGGGTCGAGAACCCGGCTGGACCCGATCCGAGCCCGGTCCGTGGCGGCCGTTCGAGCAGCGCGGCCGAGCTCGTCGTCCTGCGCCCGGAGCAGTGTGGCGTAGTCGGCGAAGCCGAGGTCTTCGGCGAGGGAGTCGAGGAGCTCGTGGATCGACGCCACCAGCACCGTGGCATCGCAACCCAGGCTCCGCAGGCGTTCGTTGACAGCGGACATGGTCACGCACTCGAGCACGGCATCGGTCGCCGCGTTGTCGCTGACCGTGAGCATGGCGGCACACAGGTCCCCTAAGGACATCGTCACGGGATCCTCGGCGATGGACACGCCGGTGGGACCGGGGGTTCGCCGAGCCGGATCAAGGATCACCGCGGCCCTCGCATCGATTCGGCCCTCTTCGACCTGGGCGTAGAACTCGAGGCCGATCGCGACCTTGATGACGGACGCGGCGAGCCACTCCTCGTCCTCCCGCAGGGCGACCTCGGCCCGATCCGAGATGCGGGCGACATGCAGCGCGCCCGTACAGCCGGCCCGTTCGAAGATCTGGTCCAGCTCGGCCTCCACCAACACGATCCTCGCCGACCGGCCGGGCATCGAGCGAGATCCCCGGGCGCACAGGTCGGGTTCTTGGTCGTCGCGCGCACCTCGACGAGCACCCCTCCGTGCGGGCCAGCTGCAGAGCGGCCAGGGCGTCGAGGACGAAGGGCCACGATGCCGGGCCCGTCAGCGACCGCCCGTCGTGACACGCCATGCTGTCCGAGTGACCGACCTCGGAGCGCTCGAGACCCTTCTGTCGAAGGCCAGCGTGGGCGACGCCGTGTTCGATCTCCGGCCCGACTATCGAGCCATGCTCGTTGCAGTCGGTGGGCTCGTCCCCCAGGCGAGCGGTCCCGAGGACCAGGGGCTCTTGGAAGAGGCGACGATCGAGGCGCGCCAAGCGATCGGAGATGCTCGACTCGAGGAGCTCCCGCATGTGGCGGCGTGGCGGGAGGCGTACCGGGCGTTCGGGGCCAAGCCCCAGCGGACCCGCAACAGCCTCGAGGCGCTCCTCCGACGTGCGTCCACGGGGCTCCCCCGTTGAACCGGCTCACCGATCTCTACAACGCGATCTCCGTGTTGCACCAGGTCCCGATCGGCGGCGAGGACCTGGCCCGCTACTCGGGTCCTCCCCGACTCCGTCGTGCCACCGGCACCGAGCCATTCGACACGGTGGTCGACGGCCTCCCGGTGGTCGAGCACCCCGAGCCCGGCGAGGTCGTTTGGTGCGACGACGCGGGCGTGACCTGTCGACGCTGGAACTGGCGCCAGGCGCGCCGTACGCAACTCGGAGACCAGACCACCACGGCGCTGTTCATCCTTGACGCCCTCGATCCGATGAGCGACGAGGCGCTCGTCGGCGCAACCGAGGACCTGCTTTCTCACGTCCGCCGCCTCGGCCCCGACGTCCGAGCCGTCCGTCGCCTGATCGGTGCTGACCAGGGAATTCGGGCGAGGCGCGGGGGCGCGCCACCGATCTGCGGGGGGTGACGCCGCCCTTCGGCCGCTTCGGCATCTCGCGCTGTGGACGGTCGAGTGCACCGCTGCCGACGTCGTCCCAGCTCGGTTCGCACTTGACGGACGGGGAAAGGACCGACACACTCTCGGTAAGTGAGTTGACACTTACTTGTGCGCCGGGTGGGGGCCTTGGGTGGGTCGCGCACTGAGCCACCGCCCAGGCCGTTTGGAGGTGTGGTGGACGATCTGAGAGGCCGAGTGGCGGTGGTCACAGGTGGTGCCAGTGGCATCGGCCTTGCCCTGGCCGAGCGCTTCGCCGCCGAGGGCATGGGCGTCGTCATCGCCGACGTCGAAGAGGCCGCCCTCGAGGACGCCGGGAACAGGCTGCGTGCCGCCGGAGCCGATGTCCTTGGGGTCGTCACCGACGTCCGCGATCCCGATCAGGTTGAAGAGCTCGCGGAGCGCGCCAGCGCCCACTTCGGCGGCGTGCACGTCGTGTGCAACAACGCCGGAGTCTCGGCGATGTCGGCCAAGCCGGTCTGGGAGATCCCGCTCGAGGACTGGACGTGGACCCTCGGAGTCAACCTCTGGGGCGTCATCAACGGCGTCCGGACATTCGTGCCCCGCCTGATCGCTCAGGGCGAGGGGCACATCGTGAACACCGCTTCGATGGCCGGGTTCATCTCGAGCGCAGGACCCTACGGGGTCTCGAAGTTCGGGGTGGTGTCCCTGACAGAGGGCCTCTATCTGGAGCTGCGCGATGCTGTGCCCTCGGTCGGGGTCTCGGTCTTGTGCCCCGGATGGGTCAACACCCGGATCGGGGACGCCGAGCGGAACCGTCCCTCGGAGCTGGCCGTCGAGCGCAATGATCCTCTCGCAGCCCGAGCCGCCCGAGGCCTGCACCGAGTGCTGGAGGTCGGGATGGCGCCGGCGTCGGTGGCCGACGAGGTGGTCGGCGCCATCCGAGCAGGCCGCTTCTACGTCCTGCCACACCACGACGAGGCCTGGCTGGAGCCGGTCCGCGAGCGCATGATCGACATCCTCGAGGGCCGGAATCCAGTTCGCCGACCCGTTCCGGGCTCCGACGTCCTCGTGTCCGCCCTGGCGGAGCCGGAATGACCATCAACGCCGGCGCGGCCCCGGTGCCCGAGTACGCCCTCAACCTCTTCGACCCGGCGGTTCAGCACGATCCATACCGGGCCTATCGCGAGATGCGTGATCTCGATCCGGTGCTCTGGAACCCGCTGATGAGCGCGTGGATGGTCTGGCGGTACGACGACGTCCTCGCGGTCTTGCGGGATCACGAGTCCTACTCGTCCGCCGCGATGCGCGAGCGCGCACGTCAACTCTCCGCTGCGCGCGGCGAGGAATACGTGGACACCTTCGGTGC
>DAHUZM010000100.1 GCA_027306525.1 Acidimicrobiaceae bacterium | reverse complement strand
GTGATCGCCGTGCGGGTGCGGGTGAGGTCGCGCAACTGGCGGATCGGCTCGGGCGGGACGAAGCTCCCACGGACGAGCCCGTGCGCGCCGAGATCGGCGAGCCACGCCGCGTCCGAGACGTCGGTCTTTCGCCCGGGGAGGTTCTTCACGTGGCGGGCGTTCACGAGCATGACCTCGAACGGTCCGTCCTCGAGCAGGTAGTAGAAGGGCTTCCAGTAGTCGCTCGTCGCCTCCATGACGACGAGGGTCACCTCCGCCGCGACGAGGTAGTCCCGGAGCGTGAGCACCTGGTTCGTCACCGACCCGAAGGTCGTCACCGTCGAGCTCGCCTTCTTGCGACCGCTCCCGGCGACGCGGATGCACACCTTCGCGTCGCGCTTCGAGACGTCGATCCCGGCACAGCGCGGATGGACCACCTCCATCGCGTCCCCCCTTCTCGTCGGTGCCCGTCCCGGGGAGGGCAGGGAGAAGATCAGGGGTCTGATGCTCGTGCTCGAGGCAACAATCCACGGTACCCGTGGGAGCCCTCCACCACCATGCTGACCAACAGGCTCGTCGGCACTACAGAGGCTTCGGCGTCATACCGGGACGGACCGAGCCATTCTCGCGAAGCGCCGCCCATCGCGCTCGGGACCACGGGGGGCGAACGCGACGCAGAATCTTCGCTCGCCCCGGCGAGCCCGAGAAGGGCTCTGGGTTGCTGACCAGCATGTTTGGTCGGCGGCTTCTGTGTTTATGGGGACCGTTTGTGGGGACCTACTCAGCCCTTGCGTATGCAGCACATGCAGGGAGGCGCGAGCGCGAGCGGCCCGTAGGCTGCGGATTCGCGACCGAGACGTCAGTCGGGCGAAGCGTTGCATGGGCGTGCCCTGTGCGTGCCCATGCGGCTGCCCTGATCAACGATCTCGGCGGCGATCTCTTGGTTGGCGTGTCCCTTGGCGATGCTGGCGACGAGTTGGAGCTCTCGTTCGGAGAGCGCTCCGTGGCGTGGGACCCCTTTGGATCGTCGGACCGGCGCGAGCTGCTCGAGGAGGCGGACCGTCACTGATGGCGAGAGGAGCGCGTCGCCCGCGTGGGCACCGCCGACACAGGTCGAGCAAGTGCTGGACTCGAGGAGTTGGCGGCGTCGTGTGTCGAACGACCTCGAGGTGCCCGCGCTGGGCGGTGGGGTCAGGTCGGGTTCAGCTCCAGGGCCGGATTGTGCACGATCTCCCACAGGTGCCCGTCGGGGTCTTGGAAGTACCCCGAGTAGATGCCCCACGGGCGGTCGCGCGGCTTGTCGAGAACCCTCCCGCCCGTAGAGCTGGCGCGGTCGATCAGGTTGTCGACCTGTTCGCGACTGGCGACGGCGTGCCCGAGGCTGAACTCGCCGCTCTTCGGCGGCGTGAAGGCGATGCCCGCGTCCTTGGCGAGCTCCGAACGGGGGTAGACGGTGAGGATCAGCCCACCGTCGAGGTGGAACATGGCGATGGCGCCGTCGGCGCCGCTGTGGTCGTCGTGGAGCTCGCTGCCGACCACGCCAGTGGATGCCAGGCCGAGGCCGTCACGGTAGAAGGCGAGCGCCCGGTCGAGGTCGTCGACCGCCAGCGTGATCACGTGGATGCGGCATTCCATGGTGGTGCTCCCGTCTGCCGTTGCTCCCATCGACCAGGATCGCGCGCGAAGCTGGTCGCGTCTTGAACGAATCGGACATCTACCGGGAGTGGGCGCCACCGGCTGGCTGGGAGGTCGCGGTCTCCTGCTGCTGGGAGCAGCGGGTGGGCGCCACCCGTGTGCAGCGGGTCCTGCCCGACGGTTGCGCCGACCTGATCAGCTACGGTTCGGGCCGAGTCGAAGTAGTGGGACTCTACGACCAGGTGGCACAGCCCACCTTGGCTGCCGGGGCTCATCTGCGAGGGATCAGGTTCCGCCCCGCCGCAGTCGCCGCCGCCTTCGGGACCCCTGCGTCGTTGCTCTGCAACCAGACCCTCCCGGCCGACTCGGTCTTGGGTCCGAAGTTCACGCGTCGGCTCACGGATCCGCACTGGGTCGATACGTGGATCCGCTCCGTCAAGCCCGATTCCAGGGCGTCTGCCGCCGTGTGCCTGCTCGCCGCGCGCTCGGTCCATGAGACGGCCAGGGCTCTCGGCATCACGGCGAGGCACCTTCAACGGGTGGTCCTCTCCGAGGTCGGTCTGTCGCCCAAGAGCTACCAGGAGATTGTCCGGTTGCGCCGTTTCGTCGACGCTATCGACACGGGTGCACCGCTGGCGTCTGCGGCTGCCAGTGCTGGGTATGCGGATCAGGCGCATCTCACGCGTGACATCCGTCGGTTCTGTGGGCTCACCCCCGCCCGTCTCGCGTCCGAGCGGCACTCCGCCTGACTGCTTGACGGAGACAGCTGGCAGCCACCGCTAGTCGTAGGCCACGGATGGCGTTCTCGGCACCGACACCTTGATGGCGTTGGCGACGGATGCCGGTACAGAGCGTCTTGGTGTACGCGGCTGCTCGGCGCAGTTGGATATGGCTGCATCTGGTCTCCCTATTGACCCGGTTCGCGCGGTGCCGGCCGTCAGCCGCGCCGTCTCATGGCGGGAAGGCTGAAGTACAAGGTCCCGAACACGAAGACGATGCCGACGTTGGCGGCGAGTCGCTCCCAGAACCACCTCCCGCCCCTGAAGAACAGGATGTCTACGGCCACCACGACAACGACCAGGGCTGCCGCGAGCAGCATGCCGGTCGCTCGGTTGCGCCTCATTCGGCTCGGTTCACGGACGTTGCGGGCCTCCAGTTCGGCGACCGACTGGCCGCTGTCCTGCACTCGCTCAGCTGCGCTCTCGGCGAAGGACTCGCTTGGACTCCGCACGGTGCCTGCACCCGCGACCGACTATTCCCGAGCAAGGGAGATGGCGAGGTCCGGCTTCAGCGCAGAGGCGACCCAGCGCGGCCACATCATCGCCCCGTGACAGTGGAAGGAGACCTCGCTCTCGTCGCGCACGTCGAAGGCGTGGGGTCGGCTCCGGTAGCGACCTCTCCGGAGCAGCAACGTGTGGTGGCCCGGTTCGATCGAGATCTCCTTGGTCTCGTGCCACTCGATCGATCCGACGCGCACGCCGTCGAGGTCGATCTCGAAGGACCCCCGACGGAGCTCCATCCCGACCCCTTCACGCACCAGCTTCAGGGTTGCCGACACCGTGCGTCTCCTTTCATTCGGCGCCCGCGTTGGGGCGGGTTCCTGTGGTATCCGAGCAGTGGATGGGTCAACTTCTCGTTCCGGTGATGAGCCGCTCCCGGTCGAACATCGCTGCGACCGCTCGCCACCCGAGAACGTCGACGATGAGCAACCCGCCAGCGAGCCCGAGGGCGAGGGCGAGGGTGGGCGTGATCACGTTGAAGGACATCAACGCGACGATGCCGAGCGGGGGAAGGCTGGCGAAGAAGCCGACCTGCTGGGCGGCCCGCACGTCGGCCGAGCGGGCGGAGATCGCGATGCCCACCCAGATCGACCAGCCGGCGACGAGCGGCGTGAAGAGAAGCTGGACGAGGACGTGGGAACCCTCGAACACGGCCGAGATGACGCCGGGGTGGGCGAAGATCGCCGCGACACCGAGGAAGATGCCGAAGACCAGATAGGCGATGAGCAGGGTGGGCACGAGGACCGCGAGCGCCTTGCCGACGAGGAACTCCTCCCGACGGACGGGGGTGATGAGCACGGGCTCGAGGGTTCCCTGCTCGTGTTCGCCGACGACGGAGTACGGCGCCAGGGCAGAGGGGACCATCGCCGGAATGATGAGCAGGTACAGCAGGGATGCCCCGGGCTTATCGTCGCGGGATGTGACCGAGCTCCACGAGATCGCCAAGGATGTGTACCGAATCTCCACGTACGTCGAGCCGGCCAACCTCGTGTTCAACCAGTTCCTGATCGTGGCCGAGCAGCCGCTTCTCTGGCACTGCGGGCACCGCCAGCTCTTCCCCTCGGTGCTCGAGGCCCTCGGGCGTGTCCTTTTGCCCGAGCAGCTGCGGTGGATCAGCTTCGGCCACGTCGAGGCCGACGAGCTTGGGGCAATGAACCACTGGCTGGGCGTAGCGGAGCGAGCCGAGGTGGTGCAGGGAAGCACGGGAGTGCTCGTGTCGGTCAACGACCTAGTGGTCCGTCGCTGATATAGATAGGGTGGTTAGGCTGGCAGCATGCCGGTGATGACCGCCCCGCCCTTGGCCGTGACCCCCGAGCAGCGCCGGGCGCTCGAGCGCATGGCCCGTTCGAGCTCGCTGCCGCATCGC
>DAHUZM010000098.1 GCA_027306525.1 Acidimicrobiaceae bacterium | reverse complement strand
CATGCGTGCCACGTTGAAGCTGAGCTGGTAGCGCACCGGTTACCTTCGTCACGTGCAACTGCTCCTCATTCGCCATGGAGAGACGGTCCGGATCGAATCCGAGACGGGCGTCGCAGATCCCGAGCTCACTGCGGCGGGGCGACGGCAGGCCGCCCGGCTCGCGGACTGGCTCGCCCTCCACGAGCGCCTCGACCATTTGGTGGTGAGCCCGCTCCGTCGGGCCCGCGAGACCGCAGCCCCGATCGCTGAGCGCCTGTCGATGGAGCCCGAGGTCCTCCACCGGCTCGCCGAATTCGATGCCAACTCGTCGAGTTACATTCCGATGGAGGAGATGAAGGCGACCCGGCACCCGCGGCTCGCTGCCATGGTTGAGGGTCGATGGGAGGAGTTCGGAGGGGTGCCCGAGCCCGAGACGTTCCGCCGTAGGGTCCTTGAGACCATTGGGGCGATCGCGGAGGGGCATCCCGGCGAGAGCGTCGCCGTGGTGTGTCACGGGGCCGTCATCAACGCGTATCTCGGCGACGTGATCGGCACCCCGAGGCTCTTGTGGTTCGAGCCCCGGTACACCTCCATCCACCGTGTGCTCATTTCGAGAGCCGGCGTTCGCTCCGTCGAAACCCTGAACGAGTGCCCGCATCTCGCTGCCGATCCACAAAGCGTCTAGCGGATCGGGGCGGAGATCACTCGTGCTTCGGGAATCGGAAATCGAGGCCGCCCGCCGCGGGCGCAGGCCACCGGCTGGTGACCACCTTTGGGCGGGTGTAGAAGTGGATGCCGTCTAGCCCATAGATGTGCATGTCCCCGAAGAGCGACTGCTTCCAACCGCCGAACGAGAAGTAGCCCACGGGGACCGGAATGGGGACGTTCACCCCCACCATGCCGACCTGGACCTCGTGCTGGAACCGGCGCGCCGCTCGTCCGTCCCGGGTGAAGATCGCCGCTCCGTTGCCCCATGGACTTGCGTTGAGGAGTCCGATGGCCTCGTCGAGGTCAGCTGCGTGCACCACGGAGAGGATCGGTCCGAAGATCTCGTCGCGATAGCAGTCCATCTCCGGGGTGACCTCGTCGATGAGGGAGGCTCCGAGGAAGAATCCGGGCCCCTTGGCGAGTGGGTGCTCTCGACCGTCCACGACGACGTGGGCCCCTTGCGCCGACGCGCTCTCGAGGTACGAGGCGACCCGGTGCCGATGCTCGTCTGTAATGAGCGGTCCCATCTCGGAGTCCGGATCAAGACCGTTCCCGATGCGCAGTTCGAAGAGCCGCTTTGCGATGCCCCCGATGAGCGGTTCGGGCGATGCGCCGACCGCGACGACGACGGAGATCGCCATGCACCGCTCCCCTGCCGAGCCGAAGGCGGCGGAGACGGCGGCGTCGGCAGCCTGATCGATGTCTGCATCAGGCAACACCACAAGGTGGTTCTTTGCGCCTCCGAGGGCCTGGACCCGCTTCCCGGTTCGAGCGGCCTCCTGGTAGACGTTCCGGGCGACGGGGGTTGAGCCGACAAAGGACACGGCCCTGATCGCGGGGTGCTCGAGAAGGTGGTCGACGGCCGTCTTGTCACCGTTGATCACGTTGAAGACCCCATCGGGGATGCCCGCCTCGGCGAGGAGCGCTGCGATGTGCATCGGTGCGTGGGGATCCTTCTCGGAGGGCTTGAGGATGAAGGCGTTGCCGCAGGCGATCGCGTTGGCACACATCCACAGCGGCACCATGGCGGGGAAATTGAAGGGTGTGATGCCCGCCACGACGCCGAGTGGCTGTCGGAACGAATACACGTCAAGTGCACTGGACGCCTGTTCGCTGTAGCGGCCAGCCAGGTGCGAGGCGATCCCACAGGCGAAGTCCACGTTCTCGAGACCGCGGGCGACCTCTCCGATCGCGTCGGCGAGGACCTTGCCGTGATCGCGGGTGATCAGGCGGGCGATCTCGCCACTCCGCTCGTCGAGTAGAGCACGCATCTTGAAAAGGAGCTCGGTGCGGCGAGCCAGCGACGTCTCGCTCCATGAGACCGCAGCTTCCTCGGCAACGTCGACTGCGGCATCGATGTCGGCCGCATCGGCGAAGAGGACCTCGGCGGTTTGCTCCCCGGTGGCCGGGTTGAACACCGGGCCGCCGCGGGCGCCGGCTCCGGTGAACTCAACGCCTGCGATCCAGTGACTGATCCGTTCCACCCTCACCATCAGACACCCCGGAGAGCCCGAGCGCCATCGCTACTGTGCGGGGCCGCTCCCGAGGGTCACGGTGGCCGTGTGGCTCTGCCCGGTCGTGTCGACCCAAGCGATCGGGACGTTCTGGCCAGGGCGGAGGCCGAGGATGATGTGACTGAGATCGCTGTTGGAGCTCACGGGGTGCCCGTCAAAGGATGTGATGACGTCGCCCTGGGCGAGCCCGATCTGCTGGGCGCCGGTGCCCGAGATCGCCTGATAGACCGTCACGCCCGAGGGGCTCGAATTCCCGTTGCCGAATCCGAAGGGATTGCCAGCACCCCCCGTGCTCTGGCCGCCGGTGATCAAGACGCCGAGGAAGGCGGTCGGCCCGACGTGCACCTCCGAAGAACTCTTGTTCGCTTCGATCTGCTTGGCGATCGAGAGCGCCTCGTTGATCGGAATGGCGTAACCCTGCGTGGGCGAAGCCTGGAAGGAGAACCCGGTGGAGGCGGCGGTGTCGATGCCGATCACCCGGCCCGAGGTGTCCACGAGCGAACCGCCGGAGTCACCAGGCTGGATGTGCGCGTTGGTCTCGAGGAGGCCGCTCAGCTGCTCACTGGAGCCATCCAGACCGTCCTGGGCGGTAATGGATTGGTCGAGCGCCGTGATGGATCCCCCGGCGCTCGTGGGTGTGCCGCCCGTGCCACCGGCGTTGCCGATCGCTACGACTCCCTGGCCCTTGGCAACCTTTGAAGAATCGCCCATCGTCGCGGTCTGGAGCCCTGAAGCACCTTGGAGCTGCAGCACGGCAATGTCAGCCGAAGGGTCGTATCCAACGACGGTCACCCCATAGGTCTTGCCGTTGCCGACGTCGGTCGCGCTCAGCTTGGTGGCGCCGTCGATCACGTGGTTGTTGGTGATGACCTCACCGTCGGAGGTGAGCACGATGCCGGTCCCCGCTCCAACGTCGCTCTGATAGGAGAAGTTGCCGTTGATGTCGACCAACGCCGGGTCGACCTTGGCGGCGATCGCGGCCACATCCGAGGGGCCGCCCGCTCCCTCCGAGCTGTTGCCGTTGGACGAGGGTCCGGCGAACGGCTGGCCGGAGCCGAACGGTGAGCCACCGAAGTTGGGCCCGGTAGAAGGCGTGGGGCTGGTGCGGTTGACGGCGGGAGCCGACGACGTCCAAACCGCATGTCCGACACCGACTCCGAGTCCGATCGCAGCGAGGAGCAGCACCACCACGACCCCGCCGGCGAGGCCGCGATGCCTTCGCCGTGGTGGCTGGGGGGGAGGGGTCGGCGCCCAACCAGCGAAGTTGGCACCCGGAGCGCCCTGCCACGTCCATCCGGACTGGGACGCCGGGATCCCCGGGCCCGTCGGCGGGGTCGGGCCGCCGGCCGGCACCGGTGTCTCGCTGGTCGGCTCGCCCGCACCTTCGTGTGGGAACTCTGCGTCGCTCACGGCACCTCCGCGCCTTGGTCGAGCATTTCGCTACGTACTCCTCCAGTAAAGGGCAGCCTTCTAGGAAGCCCCTACGACGGAGCTAAGAAGCCGCTAAGAAACGGCCCCTCCAGCCTGCGCCGACGGCACGCTCGTCGTCCCCCGGCAGCACCGCCGGACCATGCCACGGGAGCCCGTCCCAGACTAGGTGTGCGCCGGGTGCCTTGAGCCATCCCGCCTCTCGCGTGACCGATGGCTCGCCATCTGCACCATCCGCGCTCGCGGTGGCCCGTTGTGGTCTCGCCACGGGTGGCAGCGACCGGATCGATCGCGCTCACGACATCAGATCCCAGGGTCAGAGATGTCCGAAGAAACGGGGAGAGCCCGACGGCTCGCACTTCGGATTGGAGGGGCGACGAGCACTCGGAGCCCGAGCCGCTCGAGCGCCAAGTCCATATCCAAACTCGCGGCCCCGAGATCGCTCGCGCCGTGGTCCCATTGTTCCTGGCAGGCCCCTTCAGTGGGGTCTTTCGACTCTGTTTCGATTGATCGCCCCTCGCAATGCTGACAAGAGCGGCTCGCAGAGCGCGAGCCCTGGTCAACGCAGCTTCGGGCTGCAGTTGGGAGGACATGGAGACATGAGACGAGTCAGTCGTCTGGGGCGGGCACGGCGGTGGGCGGTCGTCGTTGCCGGCATCTCGATGGCGGGACTCACTGCGACGAACGGTCCGGCCGGGGCGTCCGTCAAGGTTCCTGCCGGGTTGAACATCAATTCCTTCAACATCAACTTCACCGCCATGGCAAAGCTCAAGCCGATGGTCAAGGCCGGAAAGGGTCTGGTTGGGGTCATCCTGCCCGACACCACCTCCTCGACTCGTTACGTCAACTTCGACGCGCCCTACTTGCGGAAGGCCTTCCTTAAGGCCGGCTACAAGTCATCACAGTTCAAGATCGACAACGCTCAAGGCGTCGATGCCACTGAACTGGCGGATGCGCAAGCTGACATCTCGCTTGGCGCCAAGGTTCTCGTATTCGACCCGATTGACAGCACGGTCGGCGGACAGGTGGCCTCGTACGCGGCTGCCCACGGCGTGAAGTTGATCAGCTACGACCGGGCGACCTTCGTGGGTAAGAAGACCTACTACGTGAGCTTCAACAACTACAAGGTCGGCCAACTGATCGGCAAGGGCTTCATGGCCTGTGTGACGTCTTGGGGTATCAGCAAGCCCCAGGTTTTCGAGCTGAGCGGTGGCGAGGACACGGACCCGAATGCTGTGTCGTTCGCCCAGGGCTACAACTCGGTGATCTGGAACAAGGCCCAGACGCCCCTCCCCGCCGGGACAACCAACAGCAAGGGTTACACGCTCGTCGGTGAGCAGATCACTCCAGGATGGGTGAACGCAACAGGTGGAGCGATCTTCCAGCAGCAGTTCACGGCGCACCCGAACATCAACGCCACGGTTGAGGCGAATGACGGGCTCGCACAGGCGGTCATCACCGACCTGAAGAACGCAGGCGTCGGGCCGAAGAAGATCCCGACGACTGGTCAGGACGCGACGCTCCAGGGCATGCAGAACATCCTGCAGAACTACCAGTGTGGTTCGGTCTACAAGCCGATCTACATGGAAGCTCAGGATGCAGTTGCACTGGCCACCATGCTGCGGGCCAACGTGACCCCACCCAAGGCCCTCGTGAACTCGACCACGACCCCCCCGAAGGGTGTCACGGGCAACAAGCAGCCAGCCTCGCTGCTGACCCCGACCTGGGTGACGTCCGCCAACATGGCAAAGACGGTGATCAAGGACAAGTTCATCTCCGCCTCAGCACTGTGCACCGCCGTCGGTGCCAGCGTCTGCACTGCGGCAGGTATCACGCCGTAGCTCATCCGAGCGGGCATGCCGACCGGGCCGCCGCCGTCATGGCGAACGGCGACGGTCTCGGATCGGCATCACGAATGACGCGACTGACTGACGAGAGGATGCTGCGAGATGTCTGATCAGGGGTCGAACGGTGTACCCCTACTGAAGGCGGAGGGGATCTACAAGGGTTTTGGTGCCGTCCAGGCCCTGAGTGACGTCAATCTCACGCTTCCCGCGGGCCAGGTGACGGCGATCTGCGGCGACAACGGCGCCGGTAAGTCGGTGCTCATCAAGTGCATCGCAGGCATTCACCAGCCGGATCGGGGGCAGATCTATTGGGAAGGCCGACCGGTGCGGATTCGCAACGCTCGCGAGGCCTCGTTGCTCGGAATCGAGACCGTCTACCAGGACCTCGCCCTATCCGACAATCTCGACATCGTACAGAACATGTTCCTTGGTCGCGAGCGAGTCCGTCACCGGATCCTCGACGAGGACGACATGGAACGGGCGGCGGCAGAGACCCTTGCAGCGCTTCGGGTGACAACCGTGCAGTCGATCCGCCAACCCGTTGGTTCGCTCTCTGGTGGTCAACGACAGTCAGTGGCGGTGGCAAAGGCCGTCATGTGGAACTCAAAGCTTGTGATCATGGACGAACCGACAGCGGCACTTGGCGTGACGCAAACAACGATGGTGCTCGAGCTCGTTCGCCGTCTACGTGACCAAGGGCTTGGCGTCGCGATCATCTCGCACAACCTGAACGACGTGTTTGCTGTCGCCGACAGGATCGCCGTGCTGCATCTCGGGCGGATGGTGGTCGAGCAGGAGGCGAGCACCTTCAGTCGACAGTCGGTCATCGAATACATGACCACCGGTGGATTGGGACTTACTGAGGTTGGCGCCCACCTCATGAACCAGGAGACCAAAAATGGCGAAGGTTGATCCAGGTTCATCGGCTCACGAGGTGCAAACCACGACCACGGCGGTGGGTCCGACGGCATCGCCCGAAGCGGAATGCACCGCCCTGGTGCCGCCGGCCGTGGTGGCCCAGTCGCTCCGTGACTACATGCATGGTCAGACGTTGCGGATCCGGGGTGGTGAGAGTGGCGTCCTGCCGGTCGTTCTCGGCCTGGTCGTCATCGTCATCGTCTTCCAGAGCATCAGCCCACACCACGTTTTCCTCTCTGCGGGAAACCTGGTGAACCTGTTCTTGCAGAGCATTCAGTTCATGGTCTTTGCGATGGCAGAGATCTTTGCGCTCCTCCTCGGCGAGATCGACCTGTCTATCGGCTACGTCGGTCCGGTCGGTGCCGTCATTGCTGTGCAGCTGGTACAACCCGCGACCACCAATTGGCCCTGGTGGGCGGCGATCATCGTCGCCTTGTTCGCCTGTGCGCTGATCGGTGCCGTTCAGGGCACACTCATCACCCGGTTGCGGTTGCCGTCGTTCATCGTCACGCTGGCGGGGCTCTTGATCTTCAATGGCGTGTTGCTGATCACCCTCGCCTTTGGTCCATTCTCCGGTTATCCGAGCTTGAGCGGCAGCCAAAGCAACGTGCACGCCCTCTACGACCTCATGTGGGGGCACGTGAGCCCCTTAGCTGGTTGGATCATCCTGGTAGTCGTCGTGGGCGCCTTGGGTGGAGGCATGTTCTTCCGCGACTTGCGCCGTCGGCGCAGCGGTCTCGTGGCACCTCCGTTGGCGCTCACGTTCCTCAAGGTTGGGTTCATGGCGGCAGTCGGTGTGCTCGTGGTGATCATCTGCAACCTGAACCGGGCCGCCAGCGGCATCCTTGAGGGCGTGCCTTGGGCGGTCTTCATCGTCCTCGGGGTGCTTGCCGCCTGGACATTCCTCCTCCAGCGGACCCGGTTCGGCCGCTACATCTATGCGATAGGCGGAAACCCGGAGGCCGCGCGACGAGCCGGCATCAACGTGAATGCCATCAAGACCTGGGCCTTCGCCCTGTGCGCCTTCACAGCAGGGATCGCCGGCATTCTGTACGCCTCGTACCTGGGAGGCATGTCCAACAACGTCAACGGCGGTCAGCTCGTGCTCTACGCAGTCGCAGCCGCCGTGATCGGCGGCACCTCGCTGTTCGGCGGCCGGGGCAAGGCTCTGCACGGCGTCTTGGGAGGGCTCGTGATCGGCGGCATCTACAACGGGATGTACCTCCTCGGTCTGGCTGTGCAGTGGGAGTTCATCGTGACGGGCCTAGTCCTCATCGGTGCGGTCACCATCGACTCCTTGTCGAGACGAGGCGCAGCCCTTGGGTCGGCACGACCCTGAGGTTGTCACACGCACTTGCGACGAGCGCAAGGCCACACGCCACCATGGCGACCAAAGCACGCTGGAAAGCGTGCCTTCTCCGACTGGTGCCGCAGAGCACGACGTCTCGATTCCACACCACCGCAGGCCGTCCCTTCCCGAGGGCCCGATATCAGATGGTCTCGGTATCGTCTGGGTATCGCACCAAAGGTCCCTACCCCGCGAGGCGATGCAGCGAACGGCGCGCCTTCAGCGCGCAACGAGAGGAACCAGGTCTCGAAAACGCGGAGCCGGCTCGTCGCTAAGCGCGGGTCGAGAGGCACTGAACCGGGCACACGGAGCGCATTGTCCGCGGTATCCAGAAGGAGACGAAGCACCCCGTAGCCTGCTTTCCTCGCCATGGTGACCGTGTATCAGGTGGTTGATTTCCTAACCTGGTCGCGTGCACCGCCGAACCCAACCACCCCGGACATCGGTTGTGGTGGGGGTCTTGACCACCATGGCTGTCCTTGCGTTTCTCGTGCCGACCTTGCTCGGTGGCGGTCGCTCGGTCTCGGGTCTCCAACGTGCCAGCTCAAGGACTCGCGTCGGAAGCCTGCAACCGGCGGCCGAGCACGCGCACGGTCAACATGAGAGCCCGGCTACCTCAGAGGTGGTCTCGCCGAGCGCGTTATCCGCTCCTGCTCCCCTCGTCCCCTTCGGCGTCCCATCTCCCGGTGAGGGGGCGTGGACCCCTGCCGGTCGCCTGGCCAATGGGCAGCCCACCGTCTATGAAACGTCGCTCGTCCCCCCCGGCGGCTCCGCCCCCGCCGGCATCGCCTGGATGGACACGCGCCTTCTATCGGCTCGGCTCTACTCAGGCTCCATAAGCCCCGGCGGCGGCCCCTACGCATATACCGCACCCGTCGCACCGGCCGATGCAGCATCGCTCGTGGCCGCCTTTAACGGTGGTTTCAAGATGACCGACGCCGGGGGTGGCTACTACACCGAAGGACGGGTGATCGACCCGCTGATCACTGGCGCGGCATCCCTCGTCATCTACTCCGATGGCAGCGTGAACGTCGGTGCTTGGGGATCCGACGTCACGATGACTCCACAGGTCGTCGCAGTTCGCCAGAATCTCACGCCGCTCGTGGCCGGGGGGGTTCCGACCCCGCTCGCCGCGAGCGCGAACTGGCAGGCATGGGGAAACACCTGCGGGGCTACTTCGTGCGCTTCGTCGGTCCCTGGCGTGGAACAGCAGTGGCGATCAGGGGTCGGGGTCACCTCTGAGGGTGCCCTCGTGTACGTCGTTGGTCCGACCCTCGCCCCCCTTCAGCTGGCCCAGCTCCTGGCAAGGGCCGGGGTGGTGCGTGGTATGGAACTCGACATCAACCCGTATTGGACGGTGTTCGTCTCCTATGACCCTGCGACACCAAACGGGTTGGCGGCACCTTCCAATGGCACCAAGCTCGTGGCTTCGACCGTACAGGGTCCCGCGACGTTCTTCGATCCGAGCTGGGCCCGCGATTTCGTCACCTTGTCGCTGCGGCCGTCACCGATCTCGGGCACCATTGCGTTTCCTGGCCCACCGAAGCACCGCTAGCGCACCGGTCGGGTGCGAAGGCGCGGAGCGATCGACACTCCTGGTCCCACGCATGTCGCCTCGAGCCACGGAATGGTTCGAAACGGCACCATTCTGGGAATCGATGTCATTGTGGGCGGGTTTGGCGGTCGGGAACGGCGGGCTTTCCGGAGTCACGGAGACCGAATCGCGCATGGCACGCCGGTGGTGCAACGTGAACGTTGCACGGGGCATCGATGCGACGAGCTGCGAGACACGGGTTCCCAGGAAGCGACCACGGTCGTTCGGCCGACACGACGCCAGCAATGGTTGATGGTCGTGCGCTTTGCGATCGGCGTACCCCTCGTGGTGGCAGTATCGGTCGTGGGGATTCCGATGCTCGTCGCGACGTTGATCGGTGTCATCTAGGCACCACGTTCTCGAAGGCTTCGAGCAGCAACGTCCCCCGACAGGCAGGACCGGGACATCGCGCGCTCTCGCGAAGAGCCCGTCGATGAGTTGACGACTGCTTCGATCCCGCCCAGCGCGGGAGAATGAGCCACTCCACATGAAGCGGCATCGCAGGGGCGGCGACTCGCGACTCGCTCGTTGGCTCGACACGGCTCGCCATCGGGCCGACCTGCGAGACGGTGCCGAGGGGCGACTGTTGCCCGACGCCGTCAAACGTCGGCACCCAGGTTTCGGGACATACTTGGCCCGCACCCGCTCGCGGGAACAGAGCGATTGCGAGATCAGTTGGTCCAACTTGATCTGCGGGACGGGCGCCGTCCTCGCCGGCACGGCCAACGTCATCATGCAGCTCAGTCAGCCAGAAATTGGCTACGGGGTCATCGAGAGTCGCGTCGAGAGCGGGAGAATCACCCAGCATCCTTTCAAGCGCGCTCGGACAACATTCACTTACCTCGCGATTGCACTCATGGGGACCGAGCAAGAGCGGAAGATCTACCGCCATGCCGTCAACCGCGCTCATGTCGAGGTGCGCTCTACCGATACAAGTCCGGTCCCCTACAACGCGTTTGATCCAGCCCTCCAGCTCTGGGTGGCGGCCTGCCTGTACTGGGGCGCCGTCGATATCGTGACGCGCTTCCGCGGTCCGATGAGCGAAGCGCGGGCCGACGCGCTTTACGAGGCGGCGAAGCCGCTTGGCACCACCCTCCAGGTCACACCCCAAACCTGGCCAATGGACCGAGAGGCATTCGCTCGCTATTGGGAGGCTGGGATCGGACGCATCCGAATCGATCCCGACGTGCGTCAATACCTGGATGACCTGGCCAAGCTGCAATTCATGCCGTGGCCAATCCGCGCGGCCTTCGGCCGGGTGAACCTCTTTCTCACGACCGGGTTTCTTCCGGCACCTTTTCGGGATGCCATGCGCTATGAATGGGGCGCCCGTGACGAGCGGCGATTCGAGAGGGTCGTTCGACTCGTGATCGCGAGCAGCCGTCTGCTTCCAGGCACCTTGCACCGAGCACCCTTCAATTGGTGCCTTTGGGACTTTCGGATCCGGGCCCGCCTCGGTC
This sequence comes from Acidimicrobiaceae bacterium, assembly GCA_027306525.1. GTDB lineage: Bacteria > Actinomycetota > Acidimicrobiia > Acidimicrobiales > RAAP-2 > Palsa-461. Next base: position 7,055 of record DAHUZM010000098.1, on the reverse strand, counting down.
GACGACTCGTGTGAACCCCTCGACCAGCCGCTTCGAATTGGCGGCCACGCGCAGGACCCGATCTGAGACGCTTTCGAGGGTCAGCTCTCCCATTCCTTGCTCTCGGTAGTCATCGCCTGGCCGGTAGTGGCAGCGGAGCATCCTGGCCCCCCTCAACTGGCGACGTTATGGTGGCGGGACCCACCCCTCCAAGGGTCACCGTCACGACTTGGCCAGGGAGGCGACGCAGGTGCCAGATCCGCTCCCTCGGCCCCGACCCATATGGGGGTATTCGCCCACGTATCGTCTGGACCCATTCATGTCTCGTCCCAAGCGATGACCACCCTCCGCGTACGACCGCTCCAGCTCGGCGACGTCGAAGCTGCCGCTGCCCTGCACTCCCAGGTCATGGGCATGGAGTTCATCTCTCGCTATGGGCCGAGCTTCCTGCGTGCCTATTACCAAGCCTGGCTGGACGCGCCGGGATCGATCGCCATCGTCGCCGCCGACGACGATGGCGACGTCGTCGGGGCGTTGCTCGGTGAGGTCGATCCGGGCGTCCACGTGCGCTGGATGCTCCGGCATCGCGGGCTCCGGCTCGGAGTGCTGATCGTCTTGCGCGCACTGGCCCACCCGTCACTCGCCAGGGATGTGTTGGCCACGCGGGTCCCCCGGTACCTCCGAGGCTTCTTCCGGTCGTTCATCCCGGCCAGACAGGATCCGAGCGTCGGCTCGGCTGCCAAGCAATCCGATCCGGTCGCGGTAATTACCCATCTCATGGTGCGTGGAGACGTCCAAGGTCTTGGAGTGGGGCGTCGGCTTGTTGACGAGGCCCTCTCGCTGTCCAGCGCGGCCGGAAGAGACATGACACTCGTGACCTTGCCGGACCTCCCAGCGCAGCACTTCTACGAACGTCTGGGGTGGGTACCCGATGGTGAAGTGAAGAGCCGCAGCGGAGAGGTGTTCTTGAGATACCGATTCCCCGTGGACCGGTCCTCCTCATGATCAATTAGGCGTTGGCGGATCACTGCCGACGCTCTTCAACGTCGAGATGGCATTCGCACGTGAGCGGGCGCTGGTCGCCGTCCGCCCTCGAGACGCTGCCTTCGCGCCCTCCGACGTCGTATCGCCCGCCTCCGAACGACGAGCGAGACCGCTACCGCCATCGCGACGATGATGGCGCCAGCGATCAAGACTGGCTCGAGCAGCGAGGATCCGGGCTTTGTCGCTTTCACTGCCGCGTGGACGGGTGCGGGTCGCGGTTTTGTGGTGGTCGTGGTCGTGGTCGTCGTCGTGGGGGCCACTTGGGCCAACGCCAAGGCCTGTTCAGCCAGCGTCGCTCCGGGACAGCCTGCGGTCGGCACGGCGACGACGCCCTGGGGGAGCTGGGGTGCTTCGGGAACTCCGAAGAGCGTGGTGGGGATGGCATCGGCCATCGCGAGCTCGCCGTCGCGGCTCGGATGGAGGTTGTCTCCAGAGTTGTACGGCCCGAACAGTGCATTTGGGTTGCACTGCCCGTTGTAGACGTCGGCGACGACGGCTGCCAGATCGATCACGCCGTCGAATCCGCTGGCGGGATTGCGAATCCAGGCGTTGACCTGATCGAGATTGGCCTGATCGGCCGCCGTCCAGATCTCGACGTCGGGTCCCGGAGAGCTGGTTCGAGGTAGGAGCGTCACGCCGAAGATCTTCATCCCCGCCGCATGAACCTGAGTGATCACTGACTGCATGGCGGCGATGATCGAGGCCGCCGAGCCGTAGGGAGATCCGGCGCCGAGACGCCCTCCGAACCAGATGTCGTTCGTCCCGAGGAACAGCACCACGTCCTGCGTGCCCGGAATGGAGAGCGCGTCTCTCGCCAACCTCGTGACACCCGGCATTCCCCCCGAGGTCAGCGCATAGGTCATGCTCGGAGAGGGAAAAGCCGTCAGCGTGTTACCCGAAATTCCCTCGTTCACGACCGAGACCTGTTCGCTCGGCGAAAGGTACGAGATTCGCTGCTGGAGCGGGGTTGTCCAGCTGTAGCCAGCGTCGTTGAAGCCATCGGTAATCGAGTCGCCAAATGCGACCACGGTTGCCTGCGCCTGCGACCCCGAGACCTCGATCGCCGAAAGCCAGCGAGTGTGGTCGTTGGCCAGGGTGAAACTGCTGCCGACCTGATCACCGGTCTGGTTGCCAACGTTGTTGCGGGTGGCGTAGGAATCTGTCCGCCCGAAACAGCAGTAGTGGACACTCACGGTCGCCGAAGCTGGCACCCACATGCTGACAGCGAGTGTCTCCCCCGCCTGCACGGCGAAGGGAAGTGGGTCGCTTGTCACGTCCTGTCCCGGTGCAACGGTGACCTCCGGATTCCCGCCGTTGAATGTGACCGGTGTTGTCGTGCCCGGGACCAAAACAGGCCCGCTCTGGTCGACCGCAACAGTCACGGCGCCGAAGGTGGTCGGGGTGCTGCTCCACTGGTTGGAGAGCCGCAGCTCGATCGAGGTGCCCCCGACGGCAACCGACTGGACGTCGCGAGCGGTCGCGTTCACGGCAATCCCCTCGTCGAAATCCATCGGCGTCGTCCAGGCGGTTTGCCATACCGACGGCAGGGGTGTCTGCAAGGAGGCTAGGGCTGCCCGAGGCGCGCGATGGCGGATCGCGGCCCCTGAGTGCAACCCTCCCGTGAAGATCGCCGCGCCGACGATGACAGCAGATGCGATCACCCGCGCCGCAGCTGCCATGCCCCTTGACCCCACCGAGGCCGAACCTCCCAGCACACAGACTCCAACAACGTCTCGCAACGGGAACAGCGAGCGCTGGTGTCAACCCGGGCCGCCTTGTTTGATCGTAGCCAACCGGCTCACCATTCGGGCGAGCATCGGCAAGCCGGCGAACAGGACAGAGCGACGAAAACCGTCAACTCCTGCCGTCGAACGGGCTCTCGCGCCGCGGCAGAAACTCCCGAGTGTCGTTATGCTACCCACACGGCAGGGTTCGGTGTCTACCCGTAGGTGACGACAATCGCCAGCCGAGAAGGTCCGATCGAGTCCTCGAAGGGTCCCAGCGGCGACCCAGCGATCTCGTCCGCGGCGATGTGGGTGCCTGCTCCTCGCGAGATCGTCAAGCGGGGCAGACGCTCAAGGCCAGGTTGTACCAATTGGTCAGGCCCTGTAGTCCGGCGGCATTCGGATGGACGGCGTCGACCTCGAGCCAGTCTGGGTGTTCAGCCGCCAACCCGTCCCAGTTGAGGACCAGTACCCGGGACGGGTCCGCAGCATGTGCGCTCCACATCAAGCGATTGAGGTCGGCAGCGACGTGTGAGCTAGTCGTGTCGATGACGGTGTGGACCGTGACAAGGATCACGCAGCGTGCCGTGGCGACGAGGGCCATCATTACCTGGAACGCTGCCTGCCAATTCGTAGCGATGCCCCGTGCACCGTATAGCGCGTCATTCGTGCCGAGATTCAGAATCCAGTCTTGAGGCGGCGGAACGTCAGTGCGTTCCATCAAATCGATCGTCCCCAGCTGGTCCGCAATGGTCGCCCCCGAGCGCCCATTGACATCGATCCGATATGCCACGGGTGTGATGGCATCGAGATATGGCTCCAAGAGATGTGTGATCGAATCGCCAACGATTCCGACCGTTGGACCACCGGGCGTGCCGATATAGCAGGCCGAGCTCACCAGAGCGAGCGCACCCAAGGCCGTTCCAACGAGGAACCATTTGCCGCGCACTCGTACTCCCGGGGTCAGCCGTCAGGACCCTGGGTCAGGTCGCACTCGAGCCGCTGTCCCATGTCTGTCGGTCACCGAGATAAGCATGGGTCGCGACCTGCCACCTCCGATAGGGGCAAAGGTCCTGGCAAGCTCAGAGCGGCGCGGCGCGGACGGTGAACGACCGTTGCTTGGCGATGGGACGAAGCACTGAAGATTGCGTTGGGTCACCTGCCGGATCGGACCTCAGGACCCCGTAGCAGGCATGAGGCATAGAGACGTGTGTGCGCAGCTGTTCAAGTCGCGCGACGTTCTCCGAGCCGCCCACGAGGCGGCAAGTCCGGACACCACCGGCCGCGCATCGCGGGTCAACGCGGGCGGCACGAGCCTCCTCGCTCCGCATGCCAATGTCGACGGTCCCAGTGGGGTGGTCCCAGGAAGTCCTTGATCACAGCCGCCACCGCTGAAGCATGGCTCCGGGCGAGCCCAAGGTGGTCACCTCCGGGCAATTCGGCAGTCCGAGGGATGGGGACATTCGACGGCGAGCTCGATTACGAGAAGGGCCCGACCCAACCTAGCGGACCGGACCGGCGCTCGGTCAGCCATCTCAGCAGTTCGCTTTGCGCGCCCGCCTCGGGTCCAGCCATCGGCCGATGTTCCCGGACATGATCGATCGCATCGCCGGGCTCGACTCCGAATGCGACGAGCATCGCGACCGCCACCGTACCCGCACGCCCGATTCCACCCCCACAATGCACGATCAGACGCTCTCCATCCACGAGGCGCTTCGCAAGCTCCGCTAGCAATCGCAAGAAGGCTTCGTGGTCCGGCGCGCCAAGGTCGGGTATCGGCCACCACAAGAACCGTTGTCTCGACTGTGCCCGCATCCAGTCCAGATAGTTCGGATACCGGTCGAGCTCTGCTCGTTCATTGAGACACACCACCAAGCTGGCCCCGACATGGGCCATTGCCGCCTCGGGATCCGGGCAGATGAACTGCTTGCCGCACAGAAAGAGCCGGCCCGGCAAGGGTTCGGGCAACGGAATCTCGTCGATTCCTCCGTGGCGAGATCGCTCCTCCGCCCAGTGCGCACCCAGAACCACCGGAACGCATCTAATCATTGGCCACGTTTGAACCGCCACGCTCCCCTGTGGCTCGAGCCCGAGCCGAAGTCGAGGATTGAACGGCGCCGCGTGTGTTCCGAGGTCACGAAAGCACTCATCCAGGCGGGCACCGCCCTGGTACCACGCAGGCTCTTCTTCAAGAGGTTCCATCAAGTGGAAGCTCCCGAGCGAGAATCAACACCTCGTGGCCTTGGTGAAATAGCTCACATCATTCACATCGGGGCGCCGGGTGAGTTCGTCGAGCAGGCTGCTACCTCGGCCCACTCGTTCTCGTCACCCTCCCAGCGGAAGGCCCCCGGGCGCACGTTCTCGATCGCCTGGCGGAGGGTCCGCTGCTCCGCCCAAGGCGTCGTTGCCATGATCCCTGAGCTGTGCAGTCCGTGGGGTGCCGCCAGTTGAGCGAACCAGGCTGACCGAGGCCGGGGGACCGGACGGGACCGTCCGAGGCGGCGGTCGAGCGCTTCTGCAAGGACCGCTGCCGGATCGGTGCCACCGTCGATCATCTTCCGATCCATAACCACCAAACGCCCTCCGGGCCCCAGGACCCTTGCGACTTCGCCAAGAGTGCCTTGCGATCTGCCAGGTGGTTCATGACCCAGCTGGCGTAGGCGGCGTCAAAGATCGCATCACGGAAGGGAAGCGCTTTGGCGTCAGCCCGACAGAGCATGCCGGCGAGCAGCGAACCAGCTTGCGCCAGCATGGGGCCCAGATGTCGATCCCGACCACCCGGTAGCCCAGGCGGCCCGTGCCACCGCCGCGGTGCCGACACCGAGCTCGAGCACGCGTGCCGGTGCAGGCGGAAGGAACGTTGCCAGCTCGCGGGCAAAATGCTCACCGCGGCTCAGCCCGCCGCGAGAGGCGTCGTATAGCTCGGCCATTGCATCGAACTTGGGCGTGCCGCACCCACTCTCTTCAGACGGTCGCTTTCGTAACGATCGCGAACGGCAAGGCGCTCGCGCTCTCCCGCAGCTCCAACTTCGGGCATCGCGCCCGATTGCACAAGCCGATCCGCACCCACCCACCCAGACGACGCCAATTCCGCCGGTGTTCAGTGGGCGACGCTCCGTCGCCCACCTATGTCACCGGCTGGCGGAGCCTGCGCCCGTGACCAGCACCGGGTCCAACTGGGTCGAGGAGCAGCCGGAGCGACGGTCCCTGGCGAACCGGCTGCAGTAGGTCGGGTCCGCCGTCGCCGTCGCACTCCCCTCCTGGGATGGCTCGAGCAGGGGTGACCTCCGGCCCTAGCGGGGTTCAACCTCGGGGCCGCAGAGTAGGACGGTGAGGGCCGGGCTGCCCGGAGCATCCCTCGAGGGAGGCAGCAAAGCGGTGGGCACGACACGGGTATTCACTTCCTCGATGAATGCCTCCGACACGACGCTCTGGATGATGGAGCGCGATCCCGAGCTTCGCTCGACCGTGACCGCCGTCGCCCTCCTAGACGCCGCTCCTGACCGCCAACGCCTCCGCCGAAGGGTCGAACAAGCGGTGGAGGTTCTTCCCCGCCTCGGAGAGCGGGTTTCTTCCCGGCCGTTGGGTCTCGGTCGTCCCCGATGGGTGCCCGACCCTGGGATCGACCTGGACTACCACCTACAAACCGTCCGTGCCGCCGATGGCGACACCCGGTGGGTGTTGGACTTCGCCGCTGTCCTCGCCGAAGGGGGATTCGACCGCGATAGGCCGCTCTGGCAGCTAGTGGTCGTGGAGGGGCTCGAGGGCGGTCGAGCAGCCTTGGTGCAAAAGGTCCACCACGCTCTCACCGATGGGGTCGGCGCCTTCGAGCTCATGCTCTGGCTCGTGGACGCCTCACGCTTCGAACATCAGTCCCCTGGGTCGCGACCCCTCGCGACAGCAACGATCTCGTCGGGCGATCCCCTCTGGAAGGTCCCTGCGATTCAGGCCACGAAGGCCGTCGTCTCGTTGGCCGGGCTTCTCCGAGCGGTGGGAAGGGCAGCAGCCCGCCCGCCCGATGCGTTGGTGGGCACTGCCAGAGCTGCGGTGTCGCTCGCTCGGCTCATTGCCCCGACGACCAAACGTTGCTCCCCCATTCTCGTCGGCCGCAGTACGCGCTGGCACTTCGACGTTACCGAACTACCCCTCGTGGAGCTCCGTAGATCGGCACACGCCCTGGACGCAACCATCAACGACGTCTTCGTCGCAGCCATGGCCGGCGCCTTGCACCGTTATCACGCCGAGCGCGGGCACGAAGTCGCCACACTGCGGATCAACCTGCCCGTCAGCTTCAGGCGCCCAGGCGAC
>DAHUZM010000096.1 GCA_027306525.1 Acidimicrobiaceae bacterium | reverse complement strand
CGAGAGGACCGCCATGAGCCGTTCGGCAGCGTCGTCGTCGGCGCCGCTGGCGTCGAAGGCCATCGTCACGATCGTGAGTTCGGGCTCGGGGTCCTGGGTCGGCTCGGTGATGCGCCGAGGTTAGGTCAGTCGTGGGCCCCGGTCACGATCCGGGAGGGCTACTCGCTCACCCCCTTGGGTGCCGCCTGGCGCATGAACCCGAACATGTAGCCCGCTACCCGCCGCATCTGGATCTCCTCGGATCCCTCGGTGATCCGGTAGCGGCGGTGGTGCCGGTAGATGTGCTCGAAGGGCATGTGCCGCGAGTAGCCGATGCCACCATGGACCTGCATCGCCCGGTCGGCCGCCTCGCAGCAGAGGCGGTTGGACCAGTAGTTGCACATCGAGACCCGCTCGGACTGGGAGAAGGGTCCGTAACGGTCCATTCCCCAGGCCGTCTTGTGAATGAGCGCCCGGAGCATCTCGCACTGGGTTTGCAGCTCGACGAGGGGGAATTGGATGCCCTGGTTCTCGGCCAGCGCCTTGCCAAAGGGCTTGCGCTCCTTCGCGTAGTCGACGGAGCGGTCGATGCAGTATTGGGCGGCGCCCAGGCTCGAGGCAGCCTGACGGATCCGGTTCTCGTTGAAGAAGTGCTGCACGACCTGGAGCCCTCGCCCCTCGCCGCCAAAGATCGCCTCGTTTGGGACCCGCACGTTGGTGAGCGAGATGTGTGCGTGATCGGTCGGCATGTTGAACGTCCAGAGGAACTCTTCGACCTTGAACCCCGGCGAGTCGGTCGGGACGAGGAAGGCCGTGATGCCGCGGCCGTCGCCCGGTTGACCGCTCGTACGGGCGAAGATCAGGTCGTATTGCGCCGCGTGGATGCCCGTGTTCCATGTCTTCTCGCCGTTGATCACCCATTCGTCACCGTCGCGCTCCGCGTGGGTCTCCATGAAGGTCGCGTCCGAGCCGTGCTCGGGCTCGGTGATCCCGAAGGCAAAGCCGCGCCTGCCCTCGGCGAGATCGTCGACCCACTCCTTCTTCTGCGCTTCGGTGCCGTAGTTGGCCATGAGGAGGAGGCCCACGTTGTTGCCGACGATGGCGTGCTCGTTCTGCAGGTCGCAATGGAGACCGAGACCCTTGTGGGCCAGGTGTTCCCGGATGACCGCCATCCCGAGGTTGGTGCCGTCCTTGCCTCCGTACTCGGCGGGGAAGGGGTAGCGGTAGTGCCCGGCCCGGTCCGCCCTCCGGCGAGCCTCGTGCAAGAGCAGCTCCCAGTCGCGGTTGGGGAGCCCGCCCCGCTCCCAGTCGGTGCGCGAGTCCTCCCGACGGTGGTCGAAGAAGCGGATGTTGTCGTTCTCGTCCTCGAGCGGCTTGATCTCCCGCTCGATGAACTCGTCGAGCTCGCTCAGGTACGCGACCAGCTCTTCGGGAAGTTCGAAGTCCACCCCTGGGCCCCCTTCTGTCCGTGCGGTGGCCGCCCGGGCGCACCGCTCGGCCCCATTCCATTCGGCTTTTGCCCTCCCGTCGACTCGCCGGCGCCCGCTGGCGCGATCGTGGCCGACCCAGCAAGCTGGCCGGGTGACCGACGCCTTCCCGCTGCCCTATGCATCGACCGATCTGAGGGGGCAGGTCGCCCTGGTGACGGGCGCAACCTCGGGGCTCGGGCTCCGCTTCGCCCGGGGGTTGGCGGCCGCCGGGGCGGCCGTTGCGCCAGCGGGACGCCGCACGGATCGGCTCGACTCGCTGGTGGGCGAGATCACCTCGTCGGGCGGCGCAGCGGTCGCGCTCGAGGTGGACGTGACCGACGCGGATGCCATCGTGGGGGCGGTCGACACCGCCGAGCGGGCGCTCGGGACCGTGACGATCGCGGTGAACTGCGCCGGGATCCCCGATGCCCAGCGGGCGCACAAGATGCCCCTCGAGCTGATCGACCGGGTGCTCGACACCAATGTGCGCGCCCCGTATCTCGTGTCCTGCGAGGTGACCCGCCGCCTGATCGCAGCGGGCCTCCCGGGTCGCATCGTGAACGTCTCGTCCATGGCCGCCTACCAGTACGGGGGCAACGGTGCGGCCCTCTATTCGATCAGCAAGGCCGCCGTGAACCGGATGACCGAGGTGCTCGCCGTGGAGTGGGTCCGCTATGGCATCAACGTGAATGCCCTCGCTCCGGGCGCCTTCGCCTCCGAGATGATGGACGGCATGATGGCTCGGATGGGCGACTTCACGGGCGCGCTCCCACGCAAGCGGATCGGCGACCCGGCGCAGCTCGACAGCACCCTGCTCTACCTGGTGGCGCCGTCCTCGGAGTGCGTCACTGGCACCGTCGTCAAGGTGGACGACGGGCAGGGGCCGCGATGAGTCAGCGGTCCTCGAAGGCAGGCGGACGCCGCTCGAGGAACGCCCGCAGCGCCTCTTGGTGATCGGCGGTCTGCGACATCATGATCTGGGTCCGGTTCTCGAGGTCGATCGCGGCCCGCTCGCCCGGGATCTCGAGCGCCGACCACATCACCTCCTTGGTCATGTGGACCCCCATCGGGCTGTTGCGCTTGATGAGCTCGGCCTCCTCGATCGCACGGTCCATGAGGGCTTCGTCGGGGACCACCTCGAGCACCAACCCGATCCGCGCCGCCTCGTCGGCGTCCAGGATGCGGCCGGTGAGCATCAGCTCATGGGCCCGTCCGGCACCCACGAGGCGCGGAAGCAGCCACGACGTCCCGATGTCGCATGCCGAGAGCCCGATCCTGACGAAGGCGGCGTTGAACCGGGCCGAGGTGGCCGCCAACCGCACGTCGGAGCCGAGGACGAGGGCGAACCCGCCGCCCGCCGCCGGCCCGTTGACGGCCGCGATGACCGGCTGGGGGAGTCGCCGCAACCGGGGGATCAGGTCCGCGATCTGCTGCTGCACCGCGAATCCGGCCTGGATCCGGCCCCGTCCCTCGTCGCCATCGATCGTCCCGTAGCCGCCGAGATCGAGCCCCGCGCAAAACCCGCGCCCCGCGCCGGTCAGGATGACGACCCGACAGTCGCGCTCGGTCGCCAACGACGCCAAGGTCCGGTGCAGTCCCTCGACGAGCCCGACGGTCATCGCGTTCAACTTGGCGGGGCGGTTGAGCGTGACGCGCCGCACGCCGTCGCACGGCGTGTCGACGAGCACCTCCTCGGCGCCCTCGCTCATCGCGCGGCCCCCGGGGCCGACCACAGCTCGTCCATCGAGACGAAGGTCGACTGACACGACGGGCCGTCGGCGACCGAGAAGGAGGGTGCTCCCTCGGCGCCGACGCGAATGATCGCCGCTGATCGGGTTCCGAACTCGGGCGTGTGGACGCAGGGCGCTGCGAGCGCGACCGGCCGCTTGGGGTCCGGGTCCTGGGCAGCGACGACCGGTGGGACCGTGTGGTCGGAGAGCACACGGCGCAGCGCGGCGGTGTCGGGCGTGGGCTCGGCCGGCGACAGCCGGCCGAGCCGCTGGCGGACCAGGTCGGTCTTTGGTGACCCCGTCGCGAGTGGGCCGTTCGCGAGCACGTGGAGCCCGGGTTCGAGCGCCTGGACCACCGGCGGTCCGCACTCGCCGACCTCGAGGTAGTAGAGCGCCTCCCGGTCGCCGACGAGGAGCCACGCCGCGTTGTAGTCCTCGGAGCGGAAGCGCCTCGCGAAGTCCTCGACGGCGCTCGTCGCGTCGGCGTGCTGGACCAGGGCGAGGGGCAGCTCCCCCCGGGAGCGCTTCGTGTCGTCGCGCCCGTTGGCCGAGGGCCGGTTGGTGAGCCCGGCGACGACGCCGTGCTCGTTCACGGCGAGCCACGTTCCCCCGGCCACGAGATCGCGTCCACCGAGCACACGCGGCGCTGAAGCCGAGAGGACGGTCGCTGGGACCGCCGGGCGGTCGAGGCGCTCGTCGCGGTTCGCTGCGAGCACCAGGGGCTCGGCCGGGTCGGTCCGCGAGATCACCACCAAGAGGCACATGTCGCTGTGCACCCTACCGGCGTGGAGACCGCGGTTCTAAGGTCCGCTCCCACCCTGTGCGAGCAGGCGGTGGGCGTCGCTCGCGACCTCGTCCACGAGCGTGATGAGCACCTCGAGGCGCTCGGTGGCCTCGTCGATCTCGAGCAGCCACTGGCGGTCGAGCGCCCCGAGCGGCGCGGCGTCGCACAGGCGCCACGGAGCAAGGTCGTGGGTCTGTTCGCCGGCCCGCACGCGGCCGAGCTCGGAGAGGAGCCCCCACGCCCGCCTGTTCGCGGCGGCGGCCCGTTGCGCAAGCGCCTCGTCGGCCGGCGGGCCGTCGGGGAGTGCCCGGACCATTGCGATCGGATACGGGTCGTCGGGAAGCCACGCGTCGATCGCCACGCGCCACAAGCCGGTCGCGACGAGCACCCATCGTCCGTCGGGGAGCTGCTCGGCCTCGGCGATGTCCGCCTCGGTGCCGACCCCGACGCGCTCGTCTCCGCCGCCGACCTCCGAGCCTCGGGCGATGAGCACGACGCCGAACCGACGATCTGTCGCCATGACCTCGTCCATCATCGTGCGGTAGCGAGGCTCGAACACGTGCAGCGGCAAAGCCGCTCCGGGGAAGAGCACCGTGCCAAGGGGGAACATCGCGAGCCGGTACGGCTCGGTGCTCGTCACTCGGGATCTGCGAAGGCCGGCTCTCGTTGCTCCATGTAGGCGGTGACGGCCTCGACCTGATTGGGGCTCTGGATGAGCGCGCCCATCTCCTTGGACTCGTCGAGGAATTGTTGGGCAGTGGGAACGGTGCCCGACTGGTTCAACAGGCGCTTGGCGGCGCGGATGGCATGAGGGTTCTGGCGGGCGATGGTCGCCGCAAGCTCGAGCGCATCGGCGCGAGGGTCGTCGCTCACCCTCGTGGCGAGACCGAGGCGGAGCGCCTCCTCACCCGAGATGATCCGACCGGTCCAGGTGAGCTCCTTCGCCACGTCGAGCGGGACGAGCTTGGGCAGCATCTCGGTGCCGGTCATGTCGGGCACGAGTCCCCAACGGATCTCGAGCACCGACAGCTTGGCGTCCGGCGCGACGATGCGGATGTCGGCGCCGAGCGCGACCTGGAGCCCTCCGCCGAGGGCATGGCCGTGCACCGCTGCGATCACCGGCACGGGGAGCTCGGTCCAGCCGTAGGCAGCTCGCTGGCCGACGTTGGCGATCGAACCCCCGTCGCGTTGGCCGAGCGAACGGACCGGCCCTTCTCCTCGGGTCCCGGCGTCGCGCATCGCCTGGAAGCTGGACATGTCGAGTCCCGCGCAAAACGCCCGGCCCTCACCCGAGAGCACGACGGCCCGGACGGAGTTGTCGGCGGCGAGTCGCTCGCCCGCCTCAGCGAGGCCGGCGAACATGGCGTTGTCCAGTGCGTTGAGCTTGTCGGGCCGGTTCATCCGGACGTCCGCGACCCCGTTGTGCACATTGATCGTGACTCGCTGCTCGCTCATGGCTCTCCTCCTGCGGCGGACCACCAGATTGTCAGATCGGCACCGGGGCCGTCGTGGGCAGCAAAGCGACGAACGAGCGTCAACATCGAGGGCGATGCCGGCGTGCGGCATGCGCCCGGGCGGGGGTCAGCCCTCCGCCCGGCCGATCAGAGGCGAAGCTCGGCCCAGACGACCTTGCCGGTTCCCTCCGAGCGTGCACCCCACTCGCTCGCGAGGGAGGCGACTATGCGCAGGCCGCGACCGCGTGCTTCGAGCCCCTGACACTCGCGGACCGCTGGAGGCAGGGCCGAGTCGTCGCCGACCGCGATGCACACCGCCGTGCCGAGTGACGAGAGGGTCACCGTGAAGTGCGAGCGCGCGTGGGTGACGGCGTTCGCCGCCAGCTCCCCCACGATGATCGCCGCGTCCTCGGCGATCCGGCCAAGCCCTCGGCTCGTGAGGAGGTCCGCCGTGAATCGCCGAGCGGTGCGAGCGCCGAGCACCGTGCCTGCGAAGCGCCTCGCCGCGAGCTGGACGGCGACCTCGCGCCGAGACGGCGTCGGGAGGTCGCCCGCGATCGTGTCGTGCCGTGCGCAGATCCGGGCCAGCTCGGCCGGATCCACGACGCCGCGGCAGCGGTACCCGCACAGCAGCGCGAACGGGGTCTCGGCGCGAAGGTCGTTCCATAGGTCTTCAAGCTCGAGGGCCGCCTTCGGGTCCCCGGCTTCCCAGAGGAGCGACACCATCTCCCCGAAGACCCGGATCTCCCGCCGAAGCCCAGTCAACCGGCGCACCGCGGTGCCGACGTGTGCTTCGAAGGCCGCAGCGTCGGGATGGCCAGCGACCATGAATTGCGCCAGCAGCCGCTCGGCCTCCATGAAGGCGAGGCGACCGCTGCGCCGGGCCCCGTCGGGGTCGAGGCCGCCCGCAGCGAGCGCCGCCATGAGGACATCGCGGTGACCAGCGGTCGCGACGGCGAGCACCGTCTCGCCATTGCGGAGCCCAGTGGTGAGGTACTCGCATGCCGAGTCGACGAGTTCCTCGTCGTGGATGCAGAAGCGGACCGCGTGGTCCCCGCCCTGTCGTCTGTCGGCTGCAATGGTCATCTCGCCTCAACCAAGTCCCGGCGCGGTCTCAACCGGCCATGCGCGGTACCCAGAACCGCCGCTTCGTAACCCCGATCGAGCCGGAATCACCTCGCTACCGGTGGGAGGCGGTCCAGGCGAGGAACCCCTCGAGGGGCAAGGTGTTGACCACCGAGTCGACGGGGACCCCCGCCTCAGCGGCGAGCACGCAGCCGTGCCCCAGCCACGTGAGCTGGCCCGGGGCGTGGGCGTCGGTGTCGATGGAGAACCGACAGCGAAGCGAGAGGGCGAGTTCGAGCAGTTCGCGGGGTGGATCGAGGCGCTCGGGACGTGAGTTGATCTCCACTGCGGTGTCGCTGTCGGCACAGGCCTGGAAGACCCGCTCGTGGTCGAACGTCGAGGGTGGTCGGCCGCGGCCGACGACCTTGCGTCCGGTGCAGTGGCCGAGGATGTCCACGTGGGGGTTCTCGATCGCCCCGAGCATGCGGATGGTCATCTGGGGGGAATCCATCCGCAGCTTCGAATGGACGCTCGCGACGACGACATCGAGCTCCGCGAGCAGCCCCTCGTCCTGGTCCAACGAACCGTCCTCCAAGATGTCGACCTCGATGCCCGACAAGAGACGGAAGGGGGCCAGCTCCTCGTTCAGCGACGCCACCACCTCGAGTTGCTCCCTCAGGCGCTCTGGGCTGAGGCCGTGGGCGACCGTCAAGCGCGGGCTGTGGTCGGTGAGCGCTTGGTACTCCCGGCCGAGCTCGGCCGCCACACGCGCCATCTCGTCGAGCGGGCTCCCGCCGTCGGACCAGTCCGAGTGGCTGTGGCAGTCGCCGCGCAGTGCCTCGAGCATCTCGAGGGCGGGGCCCGGCGGAGGACCCGCGGGCCTCTCGCTCTCGAGGTGCGCCAGGTATGCGGGTTGCTCCCCGTCGAGGGCCTCGGCGATCACCTGTGCGGTGCTCTTCCCCACGCCCTCGAGCTCTTCGAGCCTCCGTGCGCCATGCAGCTCCTCGAGCCGTGCCAGGCCCGCTGTGTCGACCGTCGCCGCCGCCCTTCGGAAGGCCCGCACCTTGTAGCTCTGCGCGTTCGAGGCCTCCAGCAAGAACGCGATCCGCCGGAGCGCCACGCTCGGATCGATGCTCATCGGTGCCCGGCGATCAGCGCGCGGTCGCCTCGAAGTAGCGGCGTGGGTTCTTCACCAGCATGTCGTCGATCTGATCGTCGGTGACCCCGCCGGCTGAGAGAGCGGGCAGCACCTCCTCATGGATGTGCGTATAGGTCCACTTGGGCAGGACGAAGGTGCGGGCCGACTCGTCCAGCCAGTCGAGGACGCAGCTCGTGTCGTGCGAGAGCACCATTGACGACGAATAGCCCCGCTTGCACATCTCGATCACGACGTTGACCCTCGCGGCCTCGACGGTTTCGTCGCCGATCCCAAAGCGATCCATGCCGAGCACGAAGCCCAGGTCGGCAAGCTCCTGGAGGTGGTCGGCATCGACGGAGTCGCCGCTGTGACCGAGCACCACCGATCCTGGATTGATGCCCTCGTCGGCGAAAACCCGTGCCACCTCCGTTCCCCGATGCGTCCCCGGGTGAGTGTGGACGGTGATCGGTGCGCCGGTGATCCGGTGCGTCGCGGCGACCGCGCGCAGCACCCGTTCGACCCCGGCGGTCATTCCCGGCTCGTCGATCGCGCACTTCAAGAACGCCGCCTTCACCCCGGTGTCGACGATCCCCTCGGTGATGTCGTGGACGAAGAGGTCGGTCATCGGATCGTTTCCTCCCTCCGGGGGGAACCGGTACCGGAAGTAGTTCGGAGGGGTCTCGTAGGTGTAGATGCCCGTGGCGACGATGATGTTGAGGTCGACCTGCTCGTTGATCTTCTTCACGGTCGCGATGTCACGGCCGAGCCCGATCACGGTCGGGTCGACGATCGTGCGAATGCCGGTCGCCACGAGCTGTCGGAGCTTGGCCACGGCGTCGGCCACGTGGGCGTCGGGGTCCCAGGGCTCGGGCAGGTTGCTCTGCACCTCCGGCGTGAGCACGAAGACGTGCTCGTGCATGAGGGTGGGGCCCATCTCCGAGGTGTCGATCGGTCCCCGGACGGTCTGCACGGTGGCCATCGGTTGCCTCCTCGCTCCAGACTGGTACGAGACCCTTTCGTAGCACGGTTGAATTGCCCCGTCCCGCTAGCGAGGAGGAAGTTCGTGGCCGAAACGACCGATTGGAACGCCAGGATCATCGAGGAATTCCGGGCCAACGAGGGCCGCGTTGGCGGCCAATTCGAGGGGGCGCCCCTGCTGCTCTTGCACACGACCGGTGCCAAGAGCGGCACCGAACGGGTCAACCCGATGATGTACCTCTTGGAGAACGGGACGATCCATGTCTTTGCGTCCAAGGCCGGCGCACCGACGAATCCCGACTGGTACCACAACGTGGTCGCCCATCCGGAGGTCACCGTCGAGCTGGGCGGCGAGACCTTCGCCGCCACCGCCCGCGTCCTGGCCGAGGACGAGCGGGCGCGGGTGTACGAGCGGCAGGCCGAGCTGTACCCGGGGTTCGCCGACTATCAGGCCAAGACGACGAGAAGGATCCCGGTGGTCGCCCTCGACCGGAGGTGAGAGCCGGGCCAGGTTTGCGCGCGCGCTATCCGCCAGGCGGTGACACCCGATCGTTAGTGTCGGCTCGCATGGGTCGACCACGGGTCTACGACGAGCCACGGGTCACCACCGCACTTCGTCTGAGTCCGGCGATGCGCGAGGACCTGAAGCGGCGGGCAGGGGCGCAGGGCGTCTCGGTGAACCGTCTCGTCGTGGCGGCGCTCGCGGCGTTCCTGGCCGTCCCCCAGGCGGCCGACCGCGGGCGCCCGTCGTGAGCGCGCTGCCAGAGCCCCGCATGCCACGGGTCCGTCGTCCGACCTCGACCGCTTCCTTCGGATCGTCGCGCCGGGAGAGCCACGACGCGTCCGGCTTCTATCGTCGCTTTGTTCCCCCCGAGATCTCCGCCGACGAGGAGGTCGGTCGACCCGGGACCATCGATGTCATCTACCGCCACGACGCCCGCGACATGGCCAAGGTGGCGGCGAACTCGGTCGCGCTGGTCGTGACATCCCCGCCGTACTTCGCGGGGAAGGAGTACGAGGAGAGCCTGGGGGTGAACGGCGTCCCCTCGACCTACTTCGAGTACCTCGAGCTGCTCCGGGACGTCTTTTCGGAGTGCAAGCGCGTCCTCGAGCCGGGCGGGCGCATCGCAGTGAACGTCGCCAACCTGGGGAGACGCCCCTACCGGTCGCTCGCCGGTGACGTCGCCGACATCCTCCAGGAACTGGGCCTGCTGCTGCGGGGCGAGATCGTCTGGTGGAAGGGCAGGGCCGCGGGGGGCTCGTGCGCCTGGGGGACCTTCCAGCGCCCAAGCAACCCGGTCCTGCGCGACGTCACCGAACGCATCGTCATCGCGAGCAAGGGACGCTTCGATCGGGCGATCAGGCCCGAGGAACGCGCCGCTCGCGGGCTCCCGTCCGCCGCCACGATCAGTCGGGACGAGTTTTTGGAGGCGACGACGGACCTCTGGGAGATGCCCCCCGAGAGCGCGACGCGCGTCGGCCACCCGGCGCCGTTCCCCGTCGAGCTCCCGCTGCGGCTGATCGAGCTGTTCACCTACGAAGAGGACGTCGTGCTCGATCCGTTCCTCGGTGCGGGGACCACTGCCGTGGCCGCCGTCCGCTCGGGTCGCCATTACATCGGCTTTGAGACCGACGCCGGCTACGTCGCCCGTTCGCGCGACCGCGTCGCCCAGGAGAAGTCGAAGGGTCGGCGCCGTGGAGAGGGTAAGACGACGAGGGTTCGCCTCGATCCCACCCGAGGTCCCGAGCCCTCCGAGGCGCTCGAGCGGGCATTGCGTGACGGGGTGTTGGCAAAGGAGTTCGCGGCGACCCTGCTCGAGTCGAGCGGCTTCCTCGACGTGCGGGCCGACGTGAGGGTGCCCGGCTCGGGGCTCGAGGTCCATCTCATGGCGCGCGACCGCTCCGGCGGCGACTGGGCCTTCGAGATCGCCGGGGCGTTCACGTCGACCAAGAACGGCCTGAAGCGAGCGGAGACGCTGTGGCGGTCGATCGGCCGGGCGGCCGTGCTCGCCCAGGTCCGCCCCGAGATGCCCCTGGTCCTCTTGACGACCGACCGTCCGAGCCGGACGAGCGCCGGCCACCACGCGCTTGCCGCCGTGACCGGGGTCGGGCAACCCGTCTTCGACGTGGTCGAGGTGCTCGCAGCGACGGACCGGTCCCGCCTCGCCAGCTACGGGTTGGGGGGCCGGCCGGAACGTTGAGATGGCCTCGGAGCGCACCTTCGTCACCGAGCTCGCCACGGGCCTCGGCATGTTCGGTGATGACGATCTCGAGACGGTGATGGCCCGGCGCCCGCAGGCCTTCGGGCTCCAACCGACCGACTGGGACCGCCTCGCGCAGATGTGGGCGGCGCACCTCTACACCGGAGAGTTCGTCGCCGGCTTCTTGAACGGGCGCGCGTTCTTGGAGGCGCCCGATGCGCTTAACGGCCGGCGCCCACGCATCGTGGAGTGGACCGGCGCTCGCCGTGCGCCCGGTGACGAGGTCATCCCCTCGGACCTGCGCGTCGACCATGTCTACCTCGTCAGCTGTAAGTACCTCTCGGGCATCTTGCACAACCCGAGCCCGGCGCGGCTCGTCGAGGGACTGCTCGCTCAGGCGCCGGTCGACGACACCAGGGACTGGTTCGAGCGAGTCGCGCCACGCGAGTACCAGGATCTCTACGAGCTCTGCGCCGCCGGACTCCCCTCGTTTCCCGCCGAGGCGGCTCGACTGGCCAAACCCGAACGACGGCTGCTGGCCGAGCGCCTGGCCGAGGGCTGGCCGCCGCACGCCATTGGTGCCTACGAGCGTCTGTGCAGGGCGGTGTCGACACGGACCGCCGAGCTCTGGGCCCACACCATCGCGTCGGCAAGCCAGGAATCGGTCGTCTGGCGATTGTTGCGGATCGGCTCGGCGCCGTACTTCGTGCTCGGGACCAACCGCTTGGGTCCGATGCGCCTGCGCATCGACACGCCGTGGGACTGGCGGCAGCAGTTCCGGTTGCGCCGCCTCGAGGTGGAGGCGCAACCCGGCGGCCAGCCACGGGTGGGATGGACCGTCCGCTACGAGGATCGCGACAGCAAAGAGGAGCGCCTGGTCCGAGGGCACGTCGAGATCCGCTGGAGCCACGGCCGGTTTGCCCAACCGCCGGAGGCCAAGGTGTACCTCGACTCGCGCCACGGCGACGTGCCCGGATACCACCACCTCTAGCCTCCGAGGCAAGAGAGCGAGGGGGCACCCGATGGGGCGGCTTCGTTATGGCACGACCGGGGCTCGCTGGGTGCTCTTGGTCACCGTGCTCGGCTCGGGGATGGTCTTCCTCGACGGCACCGTGGTGAACGTCGCGCTGCCGGCTATCGCGCACGACCTCCACGCGCGGGTCTCGGGCGTGCAGTGGGTGCTCGACGCCTACCTCGTGGTGCTCTCAGCGCTCGTGCTCCTGGGTGGCGGGCTCGGCGACCGCTACGGTCGGCGCAGGGTGTTCGGCGTCGGGCTCGGCGCGTTCACCGCGTCCTCGGTGCTGTGCGGCGTCGCGCCCAACCTCGATCTTCTGATCGCCGCCCGAGCGCTCGAGGGCGCCGGCGGTGCGCTCCTCGTCCCGGGAAGCCTCGCGATCCTCTCGTCGGCATTCGAGGAGGAGGACCGGCGCCACGCGATCGGCGCGTGGTCCGGCCTGGCCGGCGTCTCGAGCGCCGTCGGACCGCTGATCGGCGGCTGGTTGACCGACGCCGTGAGCTGGAGGGCGATCTTCTTCTTGAACGTCCCTCTTGCCCTGGCCACGCTGGCGTCGCTCCGGCGGGTGCCCGAGACCCGCGACCCGGCGGCCGGGCGCCCGGACGTGCCCGGAGCGCTCGTGGCATCGCTCTCGCTCGGCACGATGGCGGCCGGGTTGATCGAACAGCGCTGGTGGCTCGAGGGGCTCGCGGCGGCGCTCCTCGTCGGCTTCGTCCTTCTCGAGAGGCGGATGCGAGACCCGCTGCTCCCTGTCGAGGTCTTCCGCTCGGCGCAGTTCACGGGGGCGAACCTCACGACGCTGGCCGTCTATGGCGCGCTGGGCGGGGTCATGTTCCTCGTCGTGGTGAACCTCGAGGTGGTCATGGGCTACTCGGCGGTCGCGGCCGGCGCGTCACTGCTCCCGATCACGGTCCTCATGCTGGCCCTGTCGCCTTCGATGGGCCAGCTCAGCCAGAGGATCGGCCCCCGGGTGCCCATGACGGTCGGGCCGTTGCTCGCGGGGGTCGGCACCCTGCTCCTCGCGTTGGCGACGCCTGGGCGCTCGTATCTCGATGGTGTCCTTCCGGGGGTGGTCGTCCTCGGCCTTGGGCTTGCGGTCACGGTCGGGCCGCTCACCGGCACCGTCCTCGCATCGGTCGAGGAGCGCCACGTCGGGGTCGCCTCGGGCGTGAACAACGCCCTGTCGCGGGTGGCCGGGCTCGTCGCGGTCGCGGTCTTGCCGGTCGCGACGCACATGGGAACGCGCCTCGATCGGACCGGAGTCGCGGGCGGTTACCGCGCGGCGATGGTCGTGAGCGCGACCGCCGCCGCGGCCGGTGGCCTCGTCGCATTCGCGACCATCCGGTCGTCGCTCGGCGTCGCACCGACCCTGCACCCGGCGACCCAGCCCTGTCAGGACCCGTGCCTGACCGAGCGGGAGCGGGGCCCGAGGCTCGACGACCGGTCGCTTTTCCGGCCCTGAATCACGTTCTTGTAGTTTTGCGGCGGTTCCCGACCGCCTTGATCAGGGCAAATGCCACTTGCTTCGGTTCGTCACCTACGAGATACTGGATTCCAGTAAGTAGGGGGTCACGTGTCGGATCTGATCGAGGAGTACGGCGAATCGCTGTTCGGGAGGCGCCTACGCCTCCGCGTGCTGCTCTGGATCCTCGCCACCTCGGAGGTCTTCAATCAGACCCAGGCGGCGCGGGGCGTCGACTACGGCTCGGTCGGCGAGGTGGCCAAGGAGCTCGAGCGCCTCGTGCGCCTCGGGATGCTTCGAAAGTTCGCCCGGCTCCCGGCCGTCGGGCCCCAGCGCTACGCCCGCGAGGACGGCCATCCCATGTGGGGGGCGATCGCGGCGGTGGAGTCGGCGCTGGCCGAGGTGCCCGACTGGCGGCCGGGGGCGGGTGACGTCCGTGCGATGGGCGCCGACGGCGACGCACCGATCGAGGACATCCGGCGCGGGTATCGGAGCTAGCCCGGTTCCGGGCGGGCGCCGCCCGACAGGAGCACCATCCGGCGCGACAGGTTGACCGCGTGGTCTCCCAGCCGCTCATAGAAGCGGGCGAGGAGGGTGACCTGGCTCGCCACCTCCGGTCGCATCTCGCCCCGGGCGATCTCGGAGGTCAGGCGGTCGTGAAGCAGGTCGATCTCCTCGTCGTCCTCGGCCAGATCGACCATTGCCGCCGAGGGATCCATGAACAGCCCGGCCACCGAGCTCCACATCTCGATCGCGACCTCGCTCATCCGCTGGACGATCCCCCTACTGAGCGGCGACATCTGGAACCCGAGGCTGTTGAGGGCACGTTGAGCGATGTGCTCGGCCAGATCGGCGCTCCGCTCGAGCTCTGGGAGGATCAAGAGCAGGCCGACCAGGTGGCGGAGATCCCGCTCGGCCCGGCCCAGGTCGATCTCGGCCCAGACCAACGCCTCGACCTCGGCGACCAGGGAGTCGACCCGGCGCTCGCGCTCGATCACCCCGATGGCGGTCTCCCGCTCGCCGGCCAACAGGGCGTGAGTGGCCTGGGCCAGGCCCTCGCTCACGAGGGCGAACAGCTGGACCACGGAGCGGTCGATCGCAGCGCCCGGGCCCAGGTCAGCGAACATCGGTCGACCTTAGCCAGCGGATCACCAAGAGTTCACCAAATGATCACCTGCATGACACCTGGGAATTCCCACGCCGTCACCTGAACGTCACAGGATGGGATCGTGACCAAGGGAGGCCGGTGGGCCAGGTTCTAGCGGACCTCGCGGGCCCAGAGCCCGGGGACGGCCGCAAGGTCACGGAGCTCTTGAATGCGGCGCCCCTCAGCCGCTTTCACCGCCGGGCGGTCATCGTCTCTGGGGTCGGGTTCTTCACCGACGCCTACGACCTCTTCGTCATCGGCACCGTCGCCGCGATGGTGAGCACGCAGTGGCACCTGAGCACGACCGAGACCAGCTGGGTGTCCGGTTCGGCGATCCTGGCCGCCTTCGTTGGCGCAAGCGTCTTCGGCCGCCTCGCCGACGCCTTCGGACGCAAGGTCGTCTACGTGACGGTGGCCGCGATCATGATCGTCGGGGCGCTCGCGGGTGCCTTCGCCCAGAATTTCATCTGGCTCGTCATCGCCCGGTTCGTCCTCGGGCTGGGCATCGGCGGCGACTACCCGGTCTCGGCCGTGATGATGAGCGAGTACGCCAACCGCGACGACCGGGGCCGGCTGGTCGGCCTCGTATTCTCCATGCAGGCACTCGGCCTCATCGTGGGCCCGCTCGTCGGCCTGATCCTCCTCTCCTCTGGCATCGCCAACGACGTCACCTGGCGGCTGCTGCTCGGATTCGGCGCCCTGCCCGCCGCCGCCGCCATCTACCTCCGCTCTCGGATGCCCGAGTCGCCGAGGTACAAGGCCTGGGCGGCGGAGAACGGCCGACGGGCGCCCCGCCCGGCGGGCGAGGAGCGCCCCCGCGTCGGGGGCCTGCGCGGCCTCGTCGCCAGCCGGCGCCTCGTCCTGCTCTTGGTCGGCACGGCCGGCAGCTGGTTCTTCTTCGACTACGCCTACTACGGCAACACCCTGTCGCTCCCGGCCATCTTGAAGGGCGTCGACCCCACCGCCTCGACGATCACGAAGCTGGCGCTGTCGCTTGCGATGTTCGTGGCGTTCGCCGTCCCGGGCTATCTGCTCGCCGTGTGGCGCATGGACCGCATCGGCCACCGCCGCCTCCAAGTGATCGGGTTTGCGGTCATGGCCGTCATCTTCGGGGTGCTCGCAGCGGTGACGCAGCTGACCTCGGTGATCGGGCTCTTCGTCGCCTTCTTCGGGGTGAGCTATTTCTTCATCCAGTTCGGCCCGAACACCACCACCTTCGTGCTCCCCTCGGAGGTCTTCCCGCTCGAGGGCCGCACGACCGGCCATGGCGTCTCGGCGGGCATCGGCAAGCTCGGCGCCTTCGCGGGCGTCTTCTTGGTGCCCCAGCTGCAGAACAACATCGGCCTGCGCGGGATGTTGGCGGTCGCGGCGGGTGCGGCCATCGTCGGGATCCTCACCACGATGCTCCTCCCCGAGCCGGCCCGGCGCACGCTCGAGGAGCTGCATCCGGCGAGCGTCACGCCACTCGCGAGCGCGGCGCCCGACGGGCAGGTCGCGGGGACAGAAGCGACCTCGCTCGCTCCGAGGGCGGTGGCGCACTGAGCTGACGGTCGCGCCCGGCTCGGCGTCCCCGGGGCCGTGGCGTCACCCGGGTGGTGCTCGGCCGGTGCCTGCCCCAAGGTAGGGTCGGGCCCGAACGGTCGAGACGGCCCGCGGAGCCGGGACGCACCGCGTGGTGCCCTGCTCGGGGCCCCGGCCGCGCAACCGCCGCATTGCGCCCGCTCAGCGCGGGCCGCCTGTGCTTGTCGTGGCCAGGAGGGCCCGCTCGTGATCGAAGAGACGTTCTACCCATTTCGCAACCCATCTCGCAGCGAGCCATGCGGGCACCGCCGGGCGGTCCGGCGATGAGCCTGGCGGTCGCGACCGAGGTCGCCGTTTCCCCCGAGGCGAGCCGCCGGCGGACCTTCGCCATCATCAGCCATCCCGACGCAGGCAAGACCACCCTCACCGAGAAGTTCCTCCTCTACGCGGGGGCGGTGGCGGAGGCCGGCGCGGTCAAGGCGCGTGCCGGGCGTCGCCGGGCGACCTCGGACTGGATGGCGCTCGAGCAAGAGCGCGGCGTCTCGATCACCTCGACGGTGCTCCAGTTCACCTACCGCGACCACGTGGTCAACCTTCTCGACACGCCCGGGCACCGGGACTTCTCCGAGGACACCTACCGCGTCCTCTCCGCCGCCGACGCGGCGATCATGGTGCTCGACGTCGCCAAGGGGATCGAGGCCCAGACCCTGAAGCTCTTCGAGGTGTGCCGGACCAGGTCACTCCCGGTGCTTACCTTCTTCAACAAGTACGACCGTCCCGGGCGCGATCCGCTGGAACTGCTCGACGAGATCGAGGCGCAGATCGGCCTGCGGCCGACGCCGGTCACGTGGCCGGTCGGGATCCCGGGCGACTTCCGCGGCGTCATCGACCGGCGCGACGGCAGCTTCATCCGCTATCGCCGCACCGCGCACGGCGCCACCACTGCACTCGAGGAGCGGATGGATGCCCAACGGGCCGCCGTCGAGGAGGGCGAGGCGTGGCGCGTGGCCCGAGAGGCGACCGAGCTGCTCGACGAGGTCGGCGCCACGCTGCAGCTGGACTCGTTCCTCGCCGGCGAGTCGAGCCCGTTGTTCGTCGGCTCCGCGCTCACCAACTTTGGGGTCCGCCACCTCCTCGACGCGATCGTCGACCTCGCGCCCTCGGCGAGGCCCCGGGCGGATGATGCCGGCGTGCTGCGACCCCTCGACGCCCCGTTCTCGGGCTTCGTCTTCAAGATCCAGGCGAACATGGATCCCGCCCATCGCGACCACGTCGCCTTCGTGCGGGTGTGCTCGGGTCGCTTCGTGCGGGGCATGACCCTCGTGCACGGCCCGAGCGGCCGACCGTTCTCCACCAAGTACGCGGCATCGATGTTCGGCTCCGCGCGCGACACCATCGACGTCGCGTACCCGGGCGACGCCATCGGGCTCGTGAACGCGAGTGGGCTGCAGATCGGCGACACCCTCTACGAGGGCGAGCCGGTGGCCTACCCGCCGATCGCCACGTTCGCGCCCGAACTGTTCGCCTCGGTCAGGCCGAGGGACACCGCCCGGCACAAGCAGTTCCACCGGGGGCTCGCCCAGCTCGAGCGCGAGGGCGTGGTCCAGGTCCTGCGGGATCCCGACGGCGACCCGACGCCGGTTTTGGCAGCGGTCGGCGCCATGCAGTTCGAGGTGTTCGTGCACCGCCTGGCCGACGAGTTCGGCGCCGAAGCCGAGCTCGTCCCGGCCCCCTACAAGGCCGCCCGCCGGACCGACCGGGCCACGAGCGAGCACCTCCGAGCGGTGCCCGGGGTGCGGACGCTGGCGCGTGCCGACGGCACCCTTCTCGCGCTCTTCGACAGCCCTTACCGGCTCCAGCGCGTCGAGCAAGACCACCCCGAGTGGTGTTTGGACCCGGTCTTGCAGGGGCCCGAGAGCGGCTGAGCGCAGGTCGCGTCCTCGTGATCCCGGCACGGGATCCTCGACCCGGCCCGCGACACCGGGAGTAGACGCCGAGCCATCGGGGTGGACCCAGCTCCGGGCGAAGGGTCCACGAGGAGCCACGCTGCGCTGAGCATGTGCTGGCCAGCGCCACCCCAACGGGCGCAGCCATGGCGGCGCGACGCAGACTCGACGAGAGTGCTCGGGGCCCCGGCGGCCGGCGCCGGGGAGAAAGGGAGTCCGGGCTGCCCGGATTTGAACCGGGGACCTCTGCGTCCCGAACGCAGGGGAACCGTCGGATGTCCGGACCCAAGGGGCGTTCTGTGGACAAGAATCGAGTTCAGAGAGCTGAGCGGCTGTACTCCCGGGCCCGTGCAGACAGCCACACACGACTTCGGACCCGCGATAGAACCGCGATGGAGCGCCCCCGCTTCGCTCACGTTGGTCGCTTGTGCCGGCGGCTGCGGCCGATGCACGTCGGTCATTGACACACTGATTTGTGTCCGACACAATATTCCAGTGGAGGTCCGGTTCAGCCGGTCGGCCCGCAAGCACCGCATCGGCAAGGCGCACGCCTTGTTTGTCATGGAGCAGTCGGACCCGACTTCGGTTCCGGGTGACGAGTCGGAGCATGAACGCTGCTTGTGGGTCGGAGTCGACGACCGAGGCGTGGAGTTGGAGATCGTGGCGATCGTGATGCGAAGTGCTCCTGGCGATCCACGTCATGTTGACCTCCTTCCGCCGACGGAGGAGCTGACAATGCCCAAGTACGTGGTTGGTCCAGATGTGGATCTCGACAAGGAGGTCATCAAAGACAAGAAGGGTCGGCGCATTACAGAACGCCGGGCTCAGCAGATTGCCCGGGACGCGCTCGAGCAGGCTGGACGGGGTCGTCCGTCGTTGAGCGGCCGTCGGGCGCGCTCACCCCAGGTGTCGTTCCGAGCTCCGGCCGAACTCCGGGCAAAGGCCGAGGAGCGCGCTGTGCGGGAGGGAAAGACCGTCTCACAACTGGCCCGAGAGGCACTCGAACGCCTCCTTGCCGGGTGAGTGGGTTCAGAAGAGAAAGAACGCTGAGAGCAGTTCCGTGGTGCGCGTGGGACCAGACATCGGCGGGGCAGTAATGGCGCGACCACGCTGGGCACCATTGTTCCTGTCCGGTGGCCTAATTCTGGCGCCTTTCGGGGTTGGAATCGGACTGGCACGGCGGGCCGGAAGCGTCGAGCATGCAGCCCTTGCGCTCCCGAATGGCTGGAGGTCCGTTGCCTACGGTGGAGTTTCAGTCGACGTGCCCAAGACCTGGCCAACTTCCCCATGGGAGAAGGCAGACGTGTGCGGGCCACCGACGCCCGCCGTCTTGCTTGGGCCGCTTCCAAAGAGTCTGGCCGGCACTCTTTGTCCTGCTCGTACCTCTGGAGCCGCGGTAGTGAACATCGGTGGCGTCGACCTCAATCCGCAAGGGAGGCTCGCCAAGAAGACAACCGACATCAACGGACGTCGAGTCCAGCTTGCGTATTCCAAAGCTTTCAGGGTGGATGCCCCCGGCCCGAAGGCCATTGTCCAAGAGATCGTCGCCTACGTACCCGCCCGCGAGCTATGGATCTCGATCGAAGTGGGAACCTCCGACAAGCTCCCCGGAGGTGCGCCAGGACGGGCGACTCAGATCGCTCGCACGATCAGAGCTGCTTGACTGGCTCATCGGATTCTGGCGGGGTGAGACTCGTCATCTGACGACGATCGAGCCGAGTACCCGCCAGTTCGGCTTGCCGGCATAGAGCAGCGCCCTGATGCGGTAGTTCTCGAAGTTGCGGAACCCGAAGCCG
>DAHUZM010000092.1 GCA_027306525.1 Acidimicrobiaceae bacterium | reverse complement strand
TCACGAACCGGTGCCGCCGCAGCGGCGTCAACTCACCCACGGGTACGCCGTTTCGGGTCACGATGAAGCTTTCGCCCTGGTCCAATCCCCGCATGATCTCGCCGCTGTCGTTCCGAAGCTGCCGTTGGGTGATGTCTCTGGCCATGATGATATCGTAGCACGGCATGCTACGAGCTGGCGCCGGCCGATGGTCGTGGGGGCAGTCAAGCGATCTGACCGCCGCTGACCCAGGAGACGAGATCGATGACGGGGCCGGCGATGATCGGAGTTCGTATTATTGGAACCAGGGACCACCTCGAGGGAGACCAGATCTCCTTGTTCGAACGGCTGCCCATCAACAGCCGAGCGCATAGCTGACCGCTGCGCACACCTTGCGCATGACGTCCTCTCCGACGCGTCCGACGGGACTGGAGAGGGATGCCTGGGCGATGGTGTGGAGTCCGTCGCAGTTGATCACCGACGGTCGGTCGAGGCCGGCTTCGACGGGGTCGATCTCGACTTCTGCAGCAAGGCCCCGGA
Source organism: Acidimicrobiaceae bacterium (assembly GCA_027306525.1). GTDB lineage: Bacteria > Actinomycetota > Acidimicrobiia > Acidimicrobiales > RAAP-2 > Palsa-461. Next base: position 18,221 of record DAHUZM010000092.1, on the reverse strand, counting down.
TCGTGGTCGTGACTTCGGCGACCGTGATCAGGCTGCGAGCGACAAGCACCTCGGACCGGGTGAGCAGCAGGACAGGTCGCCTCTTGCGACCGACCTCAGCCAACCACAGCTCGCCGCGTCTCACGGCTCTCCCCATGCTTCAGCGTCCGTCCAAGAGGGGTCCACGTGTTCCGGATGTCGCAGGTACGCCTCCCGGTCTGCTCGCGCGAGGGCTGCACGTACGGCATCAGCAACTCCCTGGCGAGCAGCGGCCGAGATGTTGACGCCGAGTTGACGGGCGCGATCAGCCAACTCCTCGTCCAGCGTGAACGTCGTCCTCGGTGAGGGCATACAGCTATGCTATCACGGGCTGATAGCATCAGCAGCCAGCAGAGCGGTCCTCACCAGGTTCCGACGCGACGCGCACGAGGGTCAGGACGCGTTCCCGCAGTTCAGCGAGGACGCTCCTATGTGGTGTCAAGTCGGATGTGGGGTTCCTTCCAGCAGTCGATAGAGTTCCCGTGACACGTAGCGCTTGAGGCACCGCTTGATCTCGCGGTCGCTCTTGCCTTCCGACCGCCGCCGCTCGGCGTAGATCCGCGTGGCGTCGTCGCAGCGCAGCCGAGTGAGCACGACCGTGTGCAGTGCCCGATTGAGCTGGTGGTCGCCGTAGCGGTTCAGCCGGTGGCGCGCCGTTTGCCCGCTCGATGCCTCAAGGGGGGCCACCCCGCCGAGTTTGGCCTCTGCACTTTGGTGCAGAGGCAGACTCTGCACCTGTCGGACCACGCTGAGGGTGAACGTGCGCAGCGTGCACGAGCTGCACCCACCCTCTCGAGGGAAGCCCAGTTCGTCACGGTCTTGGCGTGAATAGGACCAGTGGGCGTTCGTCGACCAGCCGTCGTCTTGCCTGATCAGTTCCGTCGTAACGCCAGCCCACAAGTCCACTGAGCAGCGATCGGATAAACGGCGTGACGATCCGGTTCCGTCGCTCGTATTCGGCCAGCGCGGCGACCGCCTCGTCCGCGGTGAGTTCACGGTGAGCGGGCACGAAGGAGCGCCTGGCGATAATGACTTCTCGCGCCGGGAGGGCCTGGATGTTCCGGTACCAGTCGGACGTGCGTCCGAAACCCGACATCACAATTACTTCTGACGTCTTCGGCTCGTAGTGCAGGACCTCGAGGACGGTTCGTCGCTCGATCCCGCTTCGCCTGCCGACGTGGACGAGGAGGATGAAGCGGTGACCGAGAAGCCATCCGAGGTGCCACCGGTAGAGAGCGATTGGTGCGCGGACAAGTCGTCTGATGAGCGGACGCGTGAGTGACCAGCTCACTCGCTCATCTTGCCAGTCTTTCCCGGTCGTTGTGCATTCGTGGGCGATGACGTTGGGGTGGCGCCGGGCGGCGTTGTCGTCGGCCCATGAACCCGAAGGTGGATCAATACCGCAGGTGTCTCGGGTCTCAGGCTCAGGCATTGAGTAGTGCTGCACCCAGGCCGCCACTGTGATCTCACGCTCGATGATCTTGAGCAGCCTGTCGAAACCGTTGAAGTCGTCAGGACTCGCGTATAGAGGGCTCGCCCGTTTTCGCATGCGTCGTGGCCGCGATGAGCAGCTTGGCAATGCGGCAACGTCACGACCGAACGATGTCCACGACCGCAGCGACGATCTGACCTCGTTGCGGCAGCAATGGTGTCGAAGGCGACGGCGAAATGGCTTCGAGTTACTGTAGGCGAGACCGGCTGCGAGCTCACTCGTCGCTTCCCGAGGCGAGATGCAACCCAGCGAGCGTCTCCGCGCAGAGTGCTGCTTCGTCAGGGAGCGCCGTAGCGAGCGTAGGGTCGTCATGCTCTTTGGTAAGCCGAGGCGTCTGTTTCACCCGCAACGAGCTGCCCTGCCCGATCGAGGAAGTGGGAGTCCCGGTTCAGCCGACGAAACCTGAGACCGATCGCCTGCGGGCTCCGATGCGGTGCAAGGATTCGACTGTCTGGTCCGAGGTTTCATCGCGTATGAGGTCGAGCGATACTGGTCGGGTGTCAGTTGAGATTGTCTTCGAAACGCACTCATGGAGCGAAGACAACGACCGCGGCGTAGCCACCGGCTGGCTGCCGGGCCGCCTCTCCAAGCGAGGACGAGATTTAGCTCGTGAACTGGGTGAGCGTCGCCTCCATGACCACATCGTCGCCGTTTTTGTATCGGACCTCCGCCGAGCGACCGAGACGGTCGAGATCGCCTTCAGTGGTTCCGCACTCCCGTGCCTGATTGATTGGCGGCTTCGGGAGTGCGACTTCGGCGACTTCAACGGCGCGCCAGCTGCGGAGGTCCACCGGCGACGCCGCCAGCATCTCAGCACTCCGTATCCCAATGGTGAGAGTTGGGAGCAGGCCGTAGAGCGTGCGGGTCGCCTTCTCTCTGACCTGCCTCTTCGCTGGTCGGGACAGCGGATTCTGGTCGTGGGTCACGTCGCCACCCGGTGGGCCCTCGATCACCTTGTGAACGGCGTGCGCCTCGAAGACTTGATCGAGACTGACTTCGCGTGGAAGGAAGGTTGGGAGTATCGCCTCGACGGTTAGCACGGAGCTCTCCACTGACTGGACGTTCAGTCAGTCCAAGAAGGGCTTCGCAGCGTTCCGACTGACCTGAGACGCTGACCAGTGATTGGTCTGGCACCGCGGGAGTCCTGTCGAAGTTTGACGCGATCGTCCGCCAGTGCCGCCGGTCGACGGTCCCATACGCAACGCGGCCTTGCTGGTGTCGACTGGCTGGGTTCTCGGGAGACCCTGGCCTTCGGCGAGGCCTCTGCGGTCGGGATTACGGCATCGGGTGGGGCTTGACGACTGGCAGCGGCCTTCGGACGGTCCGAGGAGTCCGAGGTGCTCCGGGAGTCTCATGGACCGGTAACCGAAGCTGCAGGTTCGAAACAGAAATTGAGAACGTGCCGTTTGACGGACGCAGGTACGGGGGATCCTGTCCAAGCAGCTCGAGCTTCGGGACGTGACCTGCCGCGAAGTGCCACGCCCCCGGATAGAGCTGGAACACCTGAAGGCCATCGGGAGCCTTGGAGTCGATCCGGTAGACGCCTCGAGCGACCAGCGTCTCGGTATTCGTCGCTGGGTTGATGTCGAACAACCGTGCCGCGATGTACGCATACGTGCCAGTGACGTGGAGGTCGGCAATCACCGTCGGTGACCCGAGCAGTGTGTATCCCGAGCCAGTAGCGGCCGGCAACCGGTAGGTCGCGACGCCGGGGCCCTGATCGGTCGCGGGCACGGTCGCGCATGCGCCGCCGCCAATAACGGGGTCGAGGGTCTTGGAGATGGTGGGACTCCCGGCAGTCGAGAGAATCGTCTGAGTGGGTTTCGACGTGTAGTCGATCTCGCCAGGATGAAGTCCAGCCCATGTGGATGCGTGGTAAGGGCCCCCAGATGGTGCACTCCTCGGGCAGGTCTCCGTGAGCGCAGTGACGCCCAAGGTCGGCTTGGGGCCCGTGCCCTTGAGGTAATGCTCGAGAAACGTCTTGATGCGAGAGCTGAGCATCGCGACATCGGCAGGCTTGTTCTGGCCCCGCATGTGGCCGCCGTCAAATGCGAACACTGCGGCTGGATCAGACGGGTAGAGCGACCGTTCGAGATCGTAGTAGCGGAGTACCTCGGTAACCGGGAAGATGTCGTCAGTGAAGCCGTTGGCGAAGAACAGCGGAGCCGGCGCTTGCCGGGCCATTCCGTAGGCTCCGTCCAGCAAGTAATAGGGAGAGTGGAAGCGCGCGATCTGTTGGGTCAGCGATGTGTCAGCCGCCGTGGTGTAGGGCTCACCAGCCGTGATGTCCGCGTACCATGCGGACACATTGTCTGTCTGCGCGCCCGATGCTGCGTAATAGCCTTCGAGGGCGCCAACGGCGTACAACCCGCTGACGATCGATTCCTTCTCGACGCCGACCGGCGCAAGATCGGCCTTGGCCGTGGTCATCTTGTTGTCGAGTGTCCGCCCGTTCGGCATCAGGGAATACGCGAGATCACTGAACCCAGCGAAGACGGCGGCTGCCGCGATGTGAAGAGGGGTTCCCTTGGGGCTGCGCCAGGGTACGAGCCGTCCGCTCGGCAACATCACGCGGTCCTTCAGGGTTGCCAGCTCAAGTGAGACGCCAGCCCCGTACGACTCACCGGTCAATCCGATCCGGTTGGGATCGACGATTCCCTCGTCGACCAGTAGCCCAATCGTGTACTGGACATCGCGAGCTTCGTAGCGGTAATCATCCAGGTGGATGTAGCCATTTGCACACGCGGCCGCGTTGACAAGACGCGATTGGGCACTGCCGCACGAGTCACCCCAGCCTCGCGCCGTGAGCTGCAGAACGGCGTAGCCGCTCCTCGCCCACTGGTCGGCCGTTGGACCTCCGTACTGGGGATCGTTCGGCCCGCTCGGGGGATCGCCCCAGCCGTGGCTCTGGACGATCAAGGGGTAGCCGGCCTTGGGGCGAGCGCCTTGGGTGGGTGGGAGGGTGACGTAGAGGGCGATCGGACTGCCGTCGAAGCTCTTCAGGCGGAGGTCCGGTGCGTTGGCACCGCTCTCGTCGCCGTGGCACACGCGGACCCCATCCGATTGCGTCGTGCAGGGAATCGGCTGCCCACTCATTGTGTGGCCGCCAAGCACGCTGGTGCCTGCGGTCGATGCCCCCGCGGGCATCGCCACGAACGGTGCGGTCAGCGCGATCGAGAGTACCGCAAGTGCGATTCTGCCCATCCTCGTGCATGGACTTCTCCCCATGCGTCTTCCCTTTCCAGATTCGATCATCTTCACTTCGCGAAGGACTGCAACCAACGGGTACCTACGGCGCCTCGGTGCGCCCAAGGGAGTCCGTGGGTCCCAGCGACGACGGTGTAGCACGAATTGTGCTCCATCGCTTGTGATGCACGACGACAGTGTTCGCTCCGGCGGTTCGACGCAACCAGCGCCGCGCCCGGCAACCTGATACCTCCAGGACCCTCGTCGCATTTCGAATGTCGCTGTGGCGGCGGCGCGCAGAAGAACCCGTCCATCACGTCAACCGAAGATTCGTGATGGACAAGACCACCAAGGTGTTCGGTGGCGCGAGTAGCGCCGCTTCCCACATGTCCTAGGCGAGCCAGGTCGGGGGAAACGCAGTTTCGGCTGGGTGCCCTCTGTGATCGTCGTTGGCGGGCCTTGCTCCAGATGACGCGGGTCCTTGAATTCGGCGAATCGGTGGCAGCGTCGTTGGGTACGCTTGTTGCGGCGCTGAGGAACGCCAGCCGAAGCCGTTTTTGTCGACGCCGTGACGAGGAAGATCCGTGTCTGGCCAACCATCCTTGGTGGTTTCCAAGCCCACGACCCGCCATTGGTTCGTTGGGGCGACCTCCGGTGTCATTGCGCTGGCCGCCTTGGTGATCGGCTCGGCTTGGGGTCAGGTCCACGCGAAGGCAGTCGATCCCCAGGTGATCGCGTGGGCGAGCGCCTTTGCCCTGGGCCTCTTCGGAGCGATCGGCACCACCATCGTCTCGTCAAATATTGGCCGGCTAATGAGCCACCGTTCGTTCCCGTCGGCGGGGGCGGCGGTGCGGCTCGCCTCTGGCGGGGTCGGCTACGTGGTGATCATCTTCGGCATGCTCGCGGTACTCGATGTGTCGATCGAGAAACTGCTCGTGGGAGCGGGTCTTGCCGGAGTGGTGCTCGGCATCGCTGCAACACAGAGCCTTGGCAATGTCTTCGCTGGCGTCGTGATCGTGTTTGCCCGACCCTTTGCGGTCGGTGACCACATCCGGATTCGATCCGGGGCGCTCGGCGGGATATTCGACGGCTGGGTGGTAGAGATGAGCCTCACCTATACGACGTTGCGGTTGGATGATGGACAATGGAAGATTCCCAACGGCGCACTCTTGGCCGCTGGGGTCGGACAACTGCCGCGAACCTTGAGCGTGCCTCCGTTGCCTCAGGTACCAGCTGCGTCTCCAGCTGCCGGGGCATCGAATGGTCCGTCGGCCATCGAAAGGGACGAGCAGGAGGAAGCAAGCGAAGCTCCTTGGGGCCTCGAGCTGGAGAAGCCGACACCACACAAAGGAGCGGTAAAGGAGATCTTGAAGCGCACGGCTCCCGGTTCGCGGCGGTCCTTGTCGGACAGAAGGCGCTCCATGAACGCGCGTCTTGTGAGACGGCCAAAGCAGCCCGAGGGCGGGGAAGATCGCCCGCATTGAGAACGGCACGGGGTCCAAGGGGGTCGCTTCGACTCGACTTGTCCCCGAATGGCAGATCGGAACCGGTTCGATCGACGGCGCGCCTATGCAGCTTGCGTTCCGCCGCCCGTGCCGAACGGAGAGTCGGAGAGTCGGATGGGCCTATGGACCGCCGGCTCTCACGTGGCGCCGCAATGTCGGGGCATTGGGGTGGTTGTAATCCCACGTTGGACGCTCCGAGCGGATCGGGGGAAGGTGGTGAAAGTTGTGATGAGGCGGCGGCGAAGTCGTGAACCATTCGAGCGTCTGGCCGTCCCACGGGTTGTCTCCGCATGGGACGGGATGTCGCCATGAGATCCACAGGTTCGCCAAGAAGAAGAGGAATGAAGCGCCGATGATGAAGGCGCCCACGCTGGCCAAGTCGTTCCAGAACTGCCAGCCGAGATCGGAGGGATAGGTTGCTACGCGACGAGGCATTCCCAGCATGCCTACCGTGTACTGGGGGATCGTCATCACCCAGAAGCCGATGAACAGCAGCCAGAAGTGCCACTTGCCCAGGCCTTCGTGCATCATTCGACCGAACATCTTCGGGTACCAGTAGTAGAAGCCCGAGAGCCCGGCGAAGATGGCGGTCCCCATGAGCACCTGGTGGAAATGGGCCACCACGAAATACGTGTCGTGGGTGAAGAAGTCGATCGGTGGCGACGCGAGCATGACCCCGGTTACCCCACCGAGCAGAAACGTGATGAGGAAGCCGATCGAAAAGAGCATCGCGGTGTTGAACCAGATCTGGCCTCGCCAGATTGTCCCGATCCAGTTGAAGTACTTGATGCCGGTCGGTACTGCGATGAGGAGGCTCATCAGCGAAAAAAATGGAAGCAGGACGACGCCAGTTGTGAACATGTGGTGCGCCCATACGCCCGTCGACAGCGCGGCGATGGACATCGTCGCGAAGATCATTCCCTTATAGCCAAAGACTGGTTTGCGAGCGAAGACGGCGAGGACATCGGTTGCGATGCCGAAATATGGCAACGCAAGGATGTATACCTCCGGGTGTCCGAAGAACCAGAAGAGGTTTTGCCACAAGATCGGCGATCCCCCACCTTGCACGGAGAAAATGTGGGTGCCGAAGTGGCGATCGCAGAAGAGCATCACGAGTGCCGCCGTGAGTACGGGGAAGGCGATCAGGATGAGAATCGCCGTGACCAGCATGTTCCATGTGAAGATCGAGAGCCGGAACATGGTCATTCCCGGCGCCCTGAGGTAGAAGATCGTCGAGACCAGGTTGACGCCCGTGAATATTGCCGAGAACCCGGTCAGGATCAGGCCGAGGATCCATAGGTCGGGACCGATGCCTGGTGAGTTCGTCGCATTAGAGAGCGGCGCATACGCGACCCATCCAAAATCGGCAGCGCCACCGTTGGTACCAAAGCCGAGAAGGATGGTGATCGACCCGGTGAGGAAGAGCCAGTAGCTGAGCGCATTGAGCCGGGGGAATGCCATATCTGGCGCTCCCACCTGTATCGGGATGAAGTAGTTGGCCAATCCGCCAAAGGCGAAGGGTCCGGCGAAGAGGTACATCATGAGCGTTCCGTGCATCGTGAACAGCTCGTTGTATGCCTTGAACGAGAAGATCGTGCCGGAAGGCTCGAGTAGCTGAACCCGCATCAGCATCGCCATCAGGCCCGACACGAACAGCAAGGCGAGTGAGGTGATGATGTAGCTGAGACCGATCACCTTATGGTCGGTCGAGGTGAGCCACTCAAGGAAGCCCGAGCGACCAGCTTCGTGCGGTGCCTCGCTCGGGGCGGCCGGACGCTCTACCTTGGTCACTGCCGCCGCCTCGCCAGGGACACCCGCTCCTCCACCTCGAAAACCAAGGCACTGGGACCTTCTCCCCGGTGGCCGACGCTCAAACATGGCGACTCGGTTTGGTGACAGCACCGTCATCATCGAGAGCGTGCGTGGACCGGCGCGGCTGGCGATGTGAAGTCCTTGGTCATCGAGCGGTGGATGTCGGGGACGTGGACCTTGGCCCAAGGGTTTCAACGGACCGCGAGGGTGCCGGCAAGCCATTGGGCAGGCCCTCCCTTCGGGTGGGATCCGGGGTGGACCGGGTTGCCGCCCCTGCTGGGCCTATGGTGTCGCAACCAATCCGGGGGGGACCATGGAATTCGAGGCGTACGACCGACCGGTCAGGGCTGCGTTCATCGGGCTTGGGCGCATCTACGACCTGAACAAGCTTGGCTACATCGACAACCCCGACGTGGACGTCGTTGCCCTGGTCGATCCGAACGAGGAGCGCCGCACGCGGCGCCACGGTGATTGGCCAAAGGCACGAACCTTCTCGTCCACGGCCGAGCTTGTCAACAGCGGAATCGAGCTTGACACGGTCGAGGCGTTGCTTCCGATTCCGCTTCACCCCAAAGAGGTCATCGAACTCTTACGTAACGGGTGGCACGTCAACCTGCAAAAGCCGATCTGCAGTGATCTCGACGACGCGCTTCTCATGCTCGATGCAGCGCGGGAGTCGGGGCGAGTACTACGGGTCATGGAGAACTACGTCTTTTACGAGCCGCTCCGAAAGCTGAAGGAGATCGTGGATTCGGGCGAGCTCGGCGAGGTACGCGGGTACACGATGAAGAGCGTCGGGACGGGACTCGGTGGGTGGGACGTGCCCGGTGACGCTTGGGAGTGGCAGTTCCAGCAGATGCGCCGCGGCCGCGGGGTCATGGTGTTTGACGACGGCTGGCACAAGCTGTCGACTGCGCTCTGGCTCTTCGGCCCGATCCGCGAGGTGCGAGCGTGGGTTGGGACGACCGAGGTCTTCCCGACCGTCGAAATCGACGCGCCAACCACCATCGCCTGGGAACACGAGAATGGGATCCGGGGTGTCTGGGACCTGACAGTGGCGCCCGATACCTTCATGAGGTCGCACTACTACAGCGGCGACGAACGCTGGGAGGTGACGTGCCGCCGTGGGTTTGTCAGGGTGAACCGGTGCACGTCGCTTGGAATTCAACAGCCGAGCCTCGAGGTCTACGTCGACGGTGAGACGCGCGGTTTCCATGCCCTCGACGATGACTGGGGCAGCAGCTTCCGAGAGTCGGGGCGCCACTGGCTGCGCTGGTTGCACTCCGGCGAGGGCCCGCTCCTTTGGAGCGGAGAAGAGTCCTTGGATGTGCTTTGCTTCGCCCTTGCCGTCTACGAAAGTCATGAAAGGGGAGGCATCGGGGTTGCGCCCTCGGCGATCTAACTGGCGTGGGCTTCTGTCGGGACTGGCCTCGCTCGGAGCCGCCACCCTCATCCTCGCGGGCCTCCAGATCGTGTCCGCGGAGGCGAGCATGACATCGTCGGGATCGACGCTCGGTCATGTCGGACGCTGGATCACGGATCGAAGGGGCCGGGTCGTCATCCTTCACGGGTTCAACATGGTCGCCAAGCGCCCGCCCTATGAGCCAGCCGCCGACGGCTTTGGACTCGCAGCCGCACGAACCCTCGAGGACAACGGGTTCGACGTGGTTCGCCTTGGGGTCATTTACGCGGCTGTCGAACCGGAGCCAGGAGTAATCGATCGCGGGTACCTGAGATCCATTGCGAGGACGGTCTCGCTTCTGGGCCGACACGGCGTGTATTCGCTGCTCGACTTCCACCAGGACCAGATGGCCGAGGAATTCGGCGGGGAAGGCTTTCCAGCATGGTCGGTCGAGACAAGCCAGCTGCCTGTCCAGAAGTACATCTTCCCCACTGGCTACACGAACAGCCCGGCACTCAACGCCGCCTTTGGCAACTTCTGGCGAAATGCGCCTGGTCCACGAGGCGTGGGCCTTCAGCAGCGCTACGTCGCGGCGCTGCAGGCGCTTGCCCGCGAGTTTGCCAACGATCCATGGGTTATCGGCTACGACCTGTTCAACGAACCTTGGCCGGCTCATGCCACCGATCGCGACCTCGCGGTGTTCTATCGCCGCGCCATCGCTGGCATCCGCAGCGTCGATCGGCAGCATCTGATCTGGTACGAGCCGTTCGTCTTGTTCAACTTCGGGATCAAGACCGACCTGGGGTCGTTCAGTGACCCGAGACTTGGGATGTCGTTTCACGACTATTGCCTGGGAAATGCGGTCCTTGATCCGACGGGGTGTGCCAAGAGCGAAGAACTCACGCTGACGAACGCACTCGCGCACGCCAAAGCGACGGACGTGGCACTCATGATGACCGAATTCGGGGCCAGCGATGACTACGCGGAGCTGAGGAATCTCGTCTCAATGTCGGACGCCGATCGATTGCCCTGGATCGAGTGGTCCTATTGCGGCTGTGCCGATCCGACCGGCTCGATACCGCCCGCTATCGAGGGCCTTGTCGGGAACCCGGCCCAGCCCGGCAGCGGCTCGAATGTGAACGCCGCCAAACTGGCCGTGCTGGCCGAGCCCTACCCGAGGGTCGTGTCCGGGACGCCGATGTCCTATGGGTTCAGCCCAGCGACCGAGATATTTCACCTCACGTACTCGACGACCGCACCGAACCATCATCGCTTTACCGCTCGGGCCTGCACTGCGATCTTGGTCCCTGAGGCCCGGTACCCGCGCGGCTATCGCGTCTCGGTGCACGGCGGAAGGGTGGCGTCGAGGGCCGGCGCCGGCGTGCTTGAGATTGATCAGGCTGCGGGAGCACGCACCGTGTCGGTCACGGTGACCGCCGGCCATGGCGGGCGCACAGGGAGCGATGGGCCGATTCCGGCATCATGCACGTAGGCGGCCCATGTCATCCAAGCTCGGTGCGGCGGAGATAGAGATCCCTAAGCACCCCGACCTCGGCGCCGTGGTGGACGACTTCGTCCAAGACGTGTAGTGCCAGGTCGGCGTGGTTGGATTCCGCATAGGGACCCCACTTCGAACCGAGAGGCTCCCACCACACCTCCTCCGCGACCGACGCGATGCCCTCACGCCACGATCGGTAGTTGCGATCGCAGAACAGGGGCACCTCCGCCGCGGTCCCAGGGAATTCGATGTCTTCGACGCGAAGGGTGCCCGGACCGAACCAACGGTCGGCGAAGCCTCCGAGCGCGATGCCGGCCAGGTGCCCGAGGCGCCAAGCGATGGTGGTCATTGGAGCTGGGGTCGGCGAGGCCGCGTTCCCGATCGTGCCTTCGATCCGCCACCTTCCCGTGTCGTCGCGCCGAATGGACCAACAACCAGAAACCGGCTCCCAGAGGTACTCGTCATCGTTCAGGCCGGCAATCCGATCCGTGAGCCGCGTCCAGGCATGGTCGAATGCGTTGCCTAGCGAGCTCGAAGTGCGGTGCATGAGCTCCATTTAAACCCACCGGCGTGACGGTCCGCTTGGGATCTCAGGTGCCGGAGTCGAGCACGTAGCCGATCCCCGGTGCCGTGCGGATCAAGCGGCCATCGTGGTCATGAAGCTTCTGACGCAGGCGGTGGATATAGGCATGCAAGTACTGGGACTCGCGCCCGTAGCCCGCTCCCCAGACGGCAGAGAGGATCATTTCATGGGTGCATCGTTTGCCCGCATGGCGAGCGAGGTAAGCCAGGACATCGAATTCTTTGGCTGTGAGCTCTACCGGACGGCCGTCGAGCCTGGCATCTCGACGAAGGAGGTCCAGCGTCAGGTTGTTCACCGAGATGAGGGGGATGGCTTTGACCTCGTTCTCGACCGCACTCTTGCGTAGCGCAACGCGGATCCGGGCCTCGAGCTCGGCCATGCCGAAGGGCTTGGTCACATAGTCGTTCGCCCCTCCGTCGAGGGCAGCCACCTTTCGGTCCTCGGTTTCGGTGGCCGACAAGACCACGATCGGGACGTCGCTCCACTGCCGGATACGGCGACACACCTCGAGGCCGCCCATATCCGGAAGCCCGAGGTCCAAGATGACGACGTCGGGGGCGGATGTCGCGGTCGAGGTCACCCCCTGTTCGCCGCTGGAGGCGGTCAGGACCTGGTGTCCTCCGGCCTGAAGTCCGAGACGCAGCGCGCGCAGCAAGGAGGGATCGTCATCGATGACGAGCACCTTCGCCATCAGTCGGGGCCCCCTTCGCGGTGCGGTTGCATCGTGAAGACGAAGCTTGCCCCCCCGCCATCGCCGTCTTCCACCCAGACCTTTCCGCCTTGGGCCTCGACGAAGGCCTTGACGATGGCAAGGCCGAGTCCGGCTCTTCCTCCGCTGTCGAAGCGAACAAAGCTGCCAAAAACGGTGTCGCGCTCCTCGGTCGGCACTCCCGGACCACGATCGGTGATCGAGACCGCCACACGCCCTTCTCTCAGTTCGGCCGTCACTCGAATTGGAGCCTCACCAGGCGAGTGACGGTTCGCGTTGTCGAGCAGGTTCGCGAGAACCTGGCCGATCAAGACCGGATCGACCTCAACGTCGGGGAGGGCTGGTGGCACGCCAAGCTCGATCGCGCGGTCTCCAAGGGTTGGCCGGAGGTCGGCCAGCGCGTCTCCGATGAGGTCGAGCACGCTTCGCGTTTCATGCTCAACGGTTAGAACGCCGTGCTCGTAGCGATTCAGATCGAGCAGGCTCGTCACGAGCCGAGTCAACCGATCTGTCTGCATATCGATCAGGCCGTGGAGTTCGGCGACATCCTCGCCCGAAAGCTTGGCATCCGGATCGACGAGAGAGGACGAGGCAACTTTCATGGTAGCGAGCGGCGTCCGCAGATCGTGAGAAACCGCCCCGAGCAGATCTCGGCGAACGCGGTCCATCTCCTCGAGAAGTTGCATGTGCTCGGCCTGGACCCGGAGCTGTACGCGTTCAAGAGCGAGCGCAGCATGATTCGCGAAGGTCCTGAGAAGCGCGTCGTCAGAGAATGAGGCCGGTAGGCCGCGTAGCGCGAGAATGCCGACGGGGCCGCCCGCTGTCGCGAGCGCGAGGGCCTGCAGCGCATCGGAGCCCTGACGGAGGGCGCCGATTGCGACGGGCAGCCCGGATCCTGATGCGAGCCGAGCAAGCTCCGATTCTGCGATCGGAGCCCCCGCCGAAGCACCCACGACGAGCCGATCGCCATCGGGAAGGAGCAACGCCACAGCTTCGATCTCGAAGACGGTCGCGATCGCCCGAACGATGGCGTCGAGGAGGTCTTCGACCGAGCCCCCCTCCACGAGGAGCTGGGAAAGCGTCGAGAGGCGTCGGGCATCTTCCTCACGTCGACGTGCATCGCGCCGGGCCGAGCGGAGGTGCGCTGCGACCTGGGCGACGAGGAGCATCACAACGACGTAGACGGCGAGAGCGACCCAGTTCTGGCCAGCGCCGACGTCGAGCGTGTTGTAGGGCGGGATGTAGGCATAGTCATAGACGAGGAATCCCGCGGCGACGCTCCCAAGGCCGCCCACGTAGCCGCCCGCGATGACGCCGACGACCACCGGAACCACCAGTACAAGTGCTGCCGTGGCAATCGCGAGGTGCGAGCGCCATGGGAGCATCAGTGCGCCAAGGGCGAGTGCCGTGGCAACGCCAAGCGTTGCGCCAGTGAGCCTCGATCGCATGGATCCATTCTCACGCGCCGGGCCCGATTTCCCCACAGGAACCGGCCCCGAGGGGGCCGTAAAGGAATTATTCAGGGTCAGCGACCGGCGTTCAGTCTCCGTTTAGACCTTGGGAGGCAAGATCGGGCCGTGGCGGATTTTCTGATGGTGCTCGGAGTGATCGGGTTCGCCCTCGCAATGTTGGGTCTCATCTGGGCGCTGGAGCGCGTGTGAGCCCAGTCCAGGGCGTTTTGCTCGCAGTGTCGATCGTCATGTTCATCTACATCGGCGTGGCGATGTTCAAGCCCGACTGGTTCTGATGGGCTTCTTCTGGACGATCATCGTCCTCGTCATCTTGCTCGGGCTGACCTGGCGGTTCCTCGGCTCGTACATGGCCGCCGTGTTTGAGGGGCGCGTCCGGTACCTGGGGTGGGTCGAACAGCCGTTCTATCGACTTCTTCGAACTGGGCCCGGTGAAGAGTACGAACAGACGTGGAAGCGCTATGCAGGTTCGGCCGTGGTCTTCTCGGCGGCCTTCCTCGCCTTCGGATACTTGCTGCTGCGGATCCAAGGCTCCCTTCCTCTCAACCCACAGCATCTCGGTGCTGTGCCGCCGGCGCTCAGCTTCAACACGATCGCATCGTTCGTGACCAACACGAATTGGCAGAACTACGGCGGCGAGACCACCATGTCGTACTTCTCCCAAATCGGCGTCCTCACGGTGCAGCAATTCGTAAGCGCGGCCGTCGGCGTCGCTGCAGCGATCGCTCTGGTCCGGGGTTTCTCGCGACGCAATTCACCCACGATCGGGAATTTCTGGGTCGACATGACCCGATGCTTGCTCTACATCTTGCTGCCGGTCGCATTTCTCGCCGGGATCCTGGTTGTCGCACAGGGCGGTGTGCAGACGCTCGCCGGACCGGTCGTCATCCATGACACCTTGAACGGTGTCACGCAAACCATCCCTCGTGGTCCGGCGAGCTTCATGGGACCGATCATGCAGTTTGGAACCAACGGCGGCGGATTCTTCAACGTCGACCTTGCGCATCCCTTCGAGAATCCGACGGCCCTCACGAACCTCCTCTACATCTGGCTAACCCTTTCGATTCCCTTCGCTTTGACCTACACCTTCGGAAAGATGGTGAAGAGCGTCCGGCACGGTGCCGCATTGCTCGCCGCCATGGCGATCATCTTCGCCTGCTGGGTCAGTTTCACCGCCTACGCGGAACATCAGAACAATCCGGCGGTCGCTGCCGCCGGCGTGCACTCGACGGTGGGCAACACCGAAGGTAAGGAAGTCCGCTTCGGCGACACGACGAGCGCGCTCTTCAATGTGTCGATGACCCAAACGTCGGATGGCGCGGTGGACAGCGCGACCGATTCGTACAACCCCATGGGCGGGTTCGGGGCGCTCACCGGGATGATGCTCGGAGAGGTCACTCCGGGCGGAGTGGGGAGCGGGCTCTACACGATCCTTATCTTCGCGATCATCGCCGTGTTCATCGGCGGCCTCATGATCGGCCGTACGCCTGAGTATCTCGGGAAGAAGATCCAGGCGAGGGAGGTCAAGCTGGCCGGGCTCGCGGCGCTTGTGATGCCCCTGGCCGTGCTCATCTTGACGGCCGTCGCGGTCTCGATCCATGCCGGCCGAGCCGGGCCTCTCAACGCTGGGCCCCACGGGTTCAGCGAGATCCTCTACGCCCTCACCTCACAGGGCAACAACAACGGGTCGGCGATGGCGGGACTGAGCGGCAATACGGCCTTCTACAACGTGATCGGGGGCATTGACATGCTGATCGGTCGGTTCGGGATCCTGATTCCGGCGCTCGCACTGGCTGGATCACTGGCGTCGAAGAATGTCGTCCCCGCGTCTCTTGGAACCTTCCGCACCGACAACGCCATGTTCATCGGCCTGACGATTGGCGTGATCATCATCATCGGCGGCCTGACCTTCTTCCCGGCCGTGTCTCTCGGTCCGATCGTCGAGCAACTGAGCCACGGAAAGTTCTTCTGATGCCCAGCGCGCCCGTTCTCTCCCATCCCGAAACGCCTCAGGTCCCGATGGCACACGGGGTCGCCCAGTCCCGAAGCCTCTTTGACCGGGCCATCCTGCGACAGGCATTCATCGAGGCCTTCAAGAAGCTGATGCCGCAGGTCCAGCTCAAGAACCCCGTCATGTTCGTCGTGCTCGTGGGGACCATCGTGAGCCTCGTCGAGGCGATCACGCATCCGGGGAAGTTTGCCTGGTCGATCACCATCTGGCTGTTCTTGACGGTGCTCTTCGCCAACTTCGCCGAGGCGATGGCGGAGGGACGCGGAAAGGCCCAGGCCGAAACGCTCCGTCGCATGCGTTCGGAGACCGAAGCTCGGCGGCTGCTCCCAGACCGAAGTGGCGAGGAGAGGGTGCCGGCCGCGTCATTGTCCAGGGGCGATCTGGTGATCTGCGAGGCGAATGACCTCATCCCCTCTGACGGCGAGATCATCGAGGGCCTTGCATCGGTGGATGAATCGGCCATCACCGGCGAGTCGGCCCCGGTCATTCGGGAGTCCGGTGGGGACCGCTCGGCCGTCACGGGTGGGACGAAGGTCCTCTCCGACCGCATCATCGTGCGCATCACGGCGGAGCGGGGCCAGACGTTCCTCGACCGGATGGTCAGCCTCGTCGAGGGAGCCAACCGCCAAAAGACGCCAAACGAACTTGCGCTCACGATCCTTCTCGCGGTGCTCACGATCGTGTTCATCCCGGTCGTCGTCACGCTGCAAGCCTTCGGGCACTACTCGGGCGCGACCGTCTCGGTCGTTGTGCTTGTTTCGCTCTTGGTCTGCCTGATCCCGACCACCATCGGGGCCCTCCTGTCTGCGATCGGCATCGCGGGCATGGATCGCCTCGTGCAACGCAACGTCCTGGCGATGAGCGGCCGAGCAGTGGAGGCCGCCGGCGACGTCCAAACCCTGCTGTTGGACAAGACGGGCACCATCACCCTCGGCAACAGGATGGCCACCACCTTTGTGCCGGTGGGCGGACACGATGAGCGCGTGCTAGCCGATGCTGCGCAGTTGGCATCTCTGGCCGACGAGACCCCCGAGGGCCGGTCGATCGTCATCCTCGCCAAAGAGCGGTTCGATATTCGTGAGCGCCAACTCGAGCACCATTCGTTCGTCCCGTTCAGCGCCTCGACCCGCATGTCGGGGCTCGACGTCGAAGGGCGCCAGATTCGCAAGGGAGCAGCCGAAGCGATCAGGAGTTGGGTTCGAGACAAGGGAGGTGAAATTCCCCAGGACCTCGATTCGATCGTTGAAGGGATCTCGCGCGCCGGATCGACGCCGCTCGTGGTCGCTGACCGGAACGAGATCCTGGGGGTCATTGAGCTGAAGGACGTCGTCAAACAGGGAATTCGTGAGAAATTCGACCAGATGCGAGCGATGGGCATTCGCACAGTGATGATCACCGGTGACAATCCGCTCACGGCGGCGGCGATCGCCCAAGAAGCAGGGGTGGATGACTTTCTCGCGGAGGCGACTCCCGAGACGAAGCTGGCCTTGATCCGGTCCGAGCAAGAGGGCGGGAAGCTGATCGCCATGACAGGCGATGGCACAAATGATGCGCCTGCTCTCGCACAGGCCGACGTCGGCGTCGCCATGAACACGGGGACCACGGCGGCGAAAGAGGCCGGCAACATGGTTGACCTCGATTCCAACCCGACGAAGCTCATCGATATCGTCGAGATCGGAAAGCAGCTACTCATCACGCGGGGCTCGCTCACGACGTTCTCGATTGCCAATGACGTCGCGAAGTACTTCGCAATCATTCCGGCGCTCTTCGTCGCCACCTATCCCCAGCTGAACACGCTCAACGTCATGAAGCTGCATAGCCCGCAGAGCGCAGTCCTCTCAGCGGTGATTTTCAACGCCTTGGTCATCGTGGCCCTGATCCCCCTCGCGCTGCGTGGGGTCAAGTTCCGGGCCATGAGCTCGGCGGCCATCCTGCGACGCAACGTGTTGATTTACGGAGTCGGCGGTCTCATCGTCCCCTTCATCTTCATCAAGCTCATCGACCTGATCCTGGTCGGCCTACACGCGTACTGATCGTGAGTCGCCAATGCTGATCAACTTCAGACGCACACTCGTTTCGATCGTGGTGTTTACGGCGGTCTTCGGGTTCATCTACGCACTCGCCGGAACCGGCGTCGCTCAACTGTTCTTCCAGCACCAGGCGGACGGTTCGATCACCCCTCAGGGGTCGACGCTCATCGGTCAGAACTGGGCCGCGGTCAAGTGCCCGGGGCACCCGGTTGGAAGCTGCGTGTTTCACGGACGGCCCGACGACACCGGCCCCTATGCAGCGAACCCGAAGCAAAACATCTCGGGAGGCGACAACCCACTCATGGCCAACGGCATCGCCGGGGAGTCGGGTGCCACCAATCTCGGTCCGCGTTCCAAGGTCCTGTTTGCGGACACGAAGAGACTCGTCGCCTACTGGCACGCGCTGGGTGTCAACCCGACTCCAGACCTCGTGACCACGTCGGGCAGCGGGTTGGACCCCGACATCACCCCCATGGACGCCCTCGTGCAGGTGCCGATGGTGTCCA
>DAHUZM010000089.1 GCA_027306525.1 Acidimicrobiaceae bacterium | reverse complement strand
GACCCACGAGCTGGCCGAGGCCGAGCGGGTCGCGCAGCGCATCGTCGTGCTCCATCGCGGGCGCGTCCTCGCAGACGGTGCACCGGGCGAGCTCGGCGCGGGCGTGCTCCGGGGGGTGTGGTTCACCTCGGCGGCCGGACTCGACGCTTCGGCGCTTGGACGACGGCTCGGCGCGGCGGTGCTCGAGGAACGGCCCGGTGCCTACCGGGTCGACGCCGAGGCCACCCCGCGGCTCACGGCCGAGCTCGCCGCCTGGTTGGCCGAGCAGGACGCAGTGCTCGTCGAGATGCGGACGGGCGCCTCGCTCGAGGAGACCTATCTGGCACTCGTCGGGTCCGAAGACGAGCCGCCACCAGCGCCCGCGCCACGCCGCCGAGGAGGCCGACGGCCGTGAAGCCCCTCCTCGCACAGGCACGAGCCGAGATCTGGATGACGCTGCGGCGCGGGGAGACCCTCCTCGTGACGATCGGCATCCCGGTCGCCTTCGTCGTCTTCTTCTCCGAGGTGCACGTGCTCCCGACGGGCAAGGAGGCGGCCGTGACCTTCGTCGTGCCCGGCGTGCTCGCGCTAGCCGTGATGTCGACGGCGATGGTCTCGCTCGGCACGGCGACCGGGTTCGAACGCGGGTACGGCGTGCTGAAGCGCCTCGGTGCCACGCCGCTGCGCCGCGACCGACTGGTGGCCGCCAAGATCGCGACGGTCGTCGGCGTCGAGCTGGTCCAGGCGGTCGTCCTCGTCCCGGTGGGCCTCGGCCTCGGGTGGCGCCTTGCGCCCGGCGGGTCGGCCGGCCAGGCGGTCGCGCTCGTGCTGCTCGCCACCGTGGCCTTCGGCGGCCTCGGGCTCCTGCTCGCAGGCGTGCTGCGCGCCGAGGTGAACCTGGCCGCCGTGAACGGCCTCTACCTCGTGCTGCTGCTCCTCGGCGGCATGCTCGTCCCGGTGGCGAAGCTGCCCGACGCGCTGGGCGCCTTCGCCCGGGCCCTGCCGGCCGCCGCGCTCTCCGGCGGCCTGCACGCAACCCTGGGCACGGGTGGCCCAATCCCGCTCGAGTCGTGGGTGGTGCTCGCGTCCTGGGCGGTGGCCACCCCGGTCCTCGCGTCGCTCACCTTCCACTGGGAGTGACTCAGCGGAGGCGGCGCTCCCAGCTCCGCAGCTGCGCGGCGGTGATGGGCCCGTGCACGATGTGCTCGATGGTGCCGTCGGCGTTGATGAAGACGGCATCGGGATCCCCGTTGAAGCCGTAGAGGCCCTCGGTCACCATGTAGCTGGAGTCCTGGGCGACCGGGAAGCTCACCTTGGATCGGCGGACGAAGGCGAGCGCTTGGGGAGCGGGGTCCATCCCGTCGACGCCGATCAAGGGCACCCGGTCGCGCCCCTGCGCCCGGTAGGCAGCGGCGATCGCCGGCACCTCGCTCTGGCACGGTGCACACCAGCTCGCGAAGAAGAGCAGCACGGCCGGGCGCCCGTTCCCACCGCCGTCGGTGGGCGTGCCGACCGGTGCGCCCTCGCCGAGCGCCCGGAGGGAGAACGACGGGGCAGCCGAGCCGACACCGGGGAGCGACCGGGCGGGCGCACCGAGCGAGGTGAACAGCCCGACCCCGAGCCCCGCCGCGAGGACGACCCCGATGGCGAGGAACCTGATCCGGGGCCTGCGGGTGTCGGGAAGGCCGTGCCCCGTGGGCGCTGCCTCCGTCGTGCTCACCCTCAGTGAATGCGGCGCACGAAGACGTCGAGGGCCATGGCGCCGAACAGGACGGTCAGGTACGTGATCGAGTAGCCGAAGAGCCGCATGGCCTCGCCCTCGATCTTGACGCCACGCCCGGTGTGGACCCAGAGCCGGCCCGCCATGACGAGGTAGGCCGCACCCCCGAGGCCAGCGACCGCCATGTAGGTCACCCCCATGTGCGCGATCGGAGCGAAGGCGATCGTCGCTGCGACCATGGCCACCGTGTAGCAGAAGACGTTCGCTGCCGTCCGCTGGGGTGCTGCAACCACTGGGAGCATCGGGACATGGGCCGCCTCGTAGTCCTCGCGGTAGCGAACCGCGAGGGCCCAGAAGTGTGGGGGGGTCCACAAGAAGATCACGGCGAAGAGGACAACCGGGGCCCATGACAGCGTGCCGGTGACGGCGGCCCAGCCCACGAGGACCGGCACCGCCCCCGCGGCGCCGCCGATCACGATGTTCTGGGTGGAGCGGCGCTTCAGCCACAGCGTGTACACGCCGACGTAGAAGGCGGTCGCAGCGAGGGCGAGCACCGCCGAGAGCAGGTTGACAAGGCCCCAGAGCTCGGCGAAGGCGACGAACTCGAGGGAACAGGCGAAGATGAGGGCGGCGGCCGGCGTCACGGCGCCCGTGACCAGGGGTCGGTTGCGGGTCCGGTGCATCACCCGGTCGATGTCCCGGTCCACGTACATGTTCACCGCATTGGCGCCGCCGGCGGCCAGCGATCCCCCGACCATCGTGGCGGCGATCAGTCCGAGCCTGGGCAGCCCGCGTTGGGCCACGATCATGGTCGGCAGCGTCGTGACCAGCAGAAGCTCGATGATCCGAGGCTTGGTCAGGGCCACATACGCGCCGATGCGCCCGAGCGTCGGGCGGGCGACCCGAAGGGTCGGCGCGTGAGAGACCATCGCAACGAGCCTATGGCGGCCGACGGGTCGTTCACCAAGCAGCAGCTCGGGCCCAGGACCGGGCCATCGGCGGTGCCCAGTACGATCGCCCGGGTGAGCGTCGGATCCCCGTCTCGGGGCAGACGGTGGACCGCGCGCATCCCGACGGTCTCCCCTCTCGTCTTCCGGCACCTGGCCATCGCCTCGCTCGTCGCCGTCTGCCTCATCGTGCTGAGCGGGGCGGCGGTGCGCCTCACGGGGTCGGGGCTCGGGTGCCCTGACTGGCCCACCTGCTACCAGCGCCAGATCACGCCGCAGCTGTCGCTGCACCCGCTGGTGGAGTTCTCGAACCGCATCGTCACGGTCGTCCTGACGGTGCTGGTCGCAGCGGCCTTCCTCGCGGTGCTCCGCCGAAGGCCCTTCCGGCGCGACCTGACCTGGCTGACGGTCGGGCTGCTCGCCGGCATCCTCGCCCAGGCAGGGATCGGCGCGCTCGCCGTCTACACGAAGCTCAACCCCTATGTGGTGGTCTGTCACTTCCTCGCCTCGATGGCGCTCGTGGCCGACGCAGTGGTCCTCGTCCATCGAGCAGGGCGCGACTACCGAAGCGCCGGGCAGCGTCTCGTGCCCGGCGCGATCGTCCTCGGTGGACGGGCGGTGCTCGGGCTTCTCGTCGCCGTCCTCGTCGCCGGGACCTTCACGACCGGCGCAGGTCCCCACGCCGGCAACGCGACGGGGCAGCTCGTCGCAAAGCGCATCCCGATCGCGCTACGCGACATGGCCGAGCTGCACTCGAGCCTCGCCCTCCTCCTCGTCGGCGTCTGCGTGGGCCTCGCGGTCGCCCTCCACGCGATGGCGGTTCCCGAAGGAGTGCGTCGCGCGGCGCGCGTGCTGTGTGGCGTGCTCTTCTTGCAGGCGGCGATCGGCTACACCCAGTACTTCACCCACCTCCCGGCCGCGTTGGTCGAGCTGCATGTGCTCGGCGCGACCGTGCTCGTGGTGGGGGCCGTCCAGTTCGTCCTCTCGTTCAGCGAACATCCGGCCAAAGAACCCCTGGCTCCGGCCGTCCAACGCTCGGCGCCCGCTCCTCACGGGCAACGAGTCGAAGTAGGCGGCTGATAGCTTGGCCCGGCCGGGTGCCGTCGTCGCTGATCTCGCCCCCATCGTCTAGCGGCCTAGGACGCCGCCCTTTCAAGGCGGTAACACGGGTTCAAATCCCGTTGGGGGTGCGAACCCAGCGCATTTGCGGTGCGAAGCGCAAGAGACACGGGCCGCTGCGCCCCTCAGGGCTTGGAAGTCATTCGGAGCGATCCGTGTCGATGGGTCGGCCCGCAACCCCTTCGAGCAGTTCCGTCGCGGCGGCCGTGCGGCCGAGATCTCGGGTGGTAGGCCACGTCGATATCTGACGGATCGAGTCCTCGGCCCATTCGTCGATGGCGGTGAAGAGCCGGTTGTTGAGGTCGGCGAAGAGGGCGACCAGGTGTGCCCGGTCCGGGAACGGTCCTCTGTTCTCGAGGTACTCGCGGGTGTGGGCCCGACCGCTGACGAGTTGTTCGCCAACCGCTGCACGGAGGCTGGCGAGCCCATTGAGGAGATCGGCGGTGTCGCCTTGGTCTGCATAGAGGACGCGCAGGAGCGGCTCGTTGAAGATCCTGGGTGGGGCCGGCGGGGTGGCCAGCCACTCCCGTAGCGCCCGGCGACCCGCCGGGGTGATGGTGTATTGGCGGCGCGTATGGCTGCCCTCGTCGAGCACGCGTACCTCTGCGAGCCCGGCGGCCACGAGTCGTTCGGGCTCGGTGTAGAGCAGACGCTCCGACACCGGCCAGCACCACCGCAGGCTGCGCAGGAACTGCTGCGTGAGCTCGTAGGGGGTCCATGGACGCAGGGCGAGCATCCCCAAGACGGCGAAGGAGTTGCTTGACATCCGGTCGACCATGGGGCAATAGTACTGCACACTTCAGTACTGCATCATGCAGTGGAGGAGGGGGTGGATGGTGCAGCACGCCTACCAACAGTTCGTCGCGCTCGATGCCCAAGAGCTGTGGGACCGGATCGATCGGGCCCAGGCCCGGTTCACCGCGCTGGTGGAGTCGGTCGGTCCCGACCTGGTCGCGGCCGGGTCCACCTGGACGACCCGGGACGTCGTCGGCCACCTCCTCACCGTGGCCCGGCGCTACACGGAGCGGGACATCACCAGCACCGAGGGGCTGGGGGACAGTCCCCGAGCCGTAGATGCCATCAACCGGGCCGAGCTGCTGGCGCTTCAGGGACTGGACATGGACGACCTGCTGTCGCAGCTCCAATTGCAGATGAAGGCCATCAAGGCCGCGCTGCCGCCGGATGGCACCGACCTGGCTCAGCGATTTCCCTTCCACGGAGGCGTCTCGATCGACGCCGCGGGCGGCTTGAGCAACCTGATCGGCGAGTTCCTCCTCCACGGTCGCGACCTGGCCCACAAGGCGCTCCACCCCTGGAAGATCGACCCGAGGGACGCTCTTTTGATCATCAACGGAGTCCTCCAGATCATTCCGGGCTATGCCGAACCCACCGCCACGGCACCCCTCAAGGTCCGCCTACGCGCCGAAGGGGCGGTCGACTGGATGCTGGCCTTCGACCAAGGCAAGCTCGACAGCCGACCGGCCGTGGCCCAAGAGGCGGCCGACGTCGTCCTCAAGGCGCCACCCGAAACCCTCCTGCTCGTCCTCTACTCCCGCATCGGTGCCACCGCCAGCCTCCGAATGGGCCTGCGCGTCGTCGGCGGCCGCCGACCATGGCGAGTCACCCAAGTGCCGAAGTACCTCCAACAACCCTGAACCGCCAAGCCGCGTCGAGTCGGCGATGCGCGACCCTCCGGCGAGGTACGCACGCCCAGGCCGGGGGAACACCTCGCGGCAGCCCGGAGCCGGCGAATCGGACACCGTGGAACCCGGGGCGACCGCCGGACGGAGCGACGTCGCTTAACTTCTCGTGGTGGTCGCAAGGTTTCCGCTGCAGGCCGCACGACCATGAGCGCCAACTCGGCCCTTCGGGTGCTCGGGGGCGAGGTGC
>DAHUZM010000087.1 GCA_027306525.1 Acidimicrobiaceae bacterium | reverse complement strand
CAAAGATCACCACGCCGATCACCACCATCTTCGCGTGCCCGACGGTGTCAGCCAGGCGGCCCCCGAAGGCGAAGAACGCGGCAAGTGAGAGGAGATACGCGTTCACAATCCACTGGACGCCGACCGAGCTCATATGGAGTTCTCTTTGGATCTTTGGAACGGCAATCGACACGATGGTCTGATCGATGAATGTCATCGCGACGGCGAGGATCATCGCCGCGAGCACGATCGTCTTCCTCGGGTTCTCCATGGGTCCTCGGCGGGCTCGACGGATCTCCCATCATGCCCGGTCGGCGCGACATCGCCGAAGGTGCTGCCCCACGCCCATGACGCCATTGGCCGAGCGTCGAGGTCCTCTTGGCCGGAACGGCCTCGCCCTCGGTGGGCTGATCGGCCGACCAGCCCGTCGAACCAACTGGGCTCCCCCGATCCACGGGGGCATGGGAAGCGCCGAAAGGCTTGCGTTCAGGCGACGCCGAGCGCACGGCCACGGGACGAGGCGACCGGCCAATCCCACTCGCTCTCGTCCAAGGGCGGGAGCGCACGCCGCCGGCGGCGTTCGTCGAATGCCGTGGCCCACCGACGGTGGTAGCGAACCTGGTCACGGTGGAGCTTGCTCGGTGTGGCCACCGCGAGCGCCTCGAATCGTCGGCCCATCTCGAGCACGACCCGCAGGGCGGCCTCGGCGTCGCACGGAGCGCTGTGCGGTCGGGCGATGGGCACGCCGTAATGCGCGCAGAGCGCCACCAAAGACCGTGAGCCCTCCCTTGCCGGATCGAGGTGGCGGTCGAGCACGAGGGCGTCGAGCACCGGACCGTCCCATCCGCGATCGGCGAGACCCCGACCCGAGTTCGCCCGGCACAGCACGTCGATGATGGTCAGATCGAAGTCGAGCTTCATCCCGACGAGGGGCGTGGCGCAGCGGCTCGCGTCCACGAGCACCGTGGTGATCAGCTCGGCGGCGTCCTCCAGGCGCATGCCCTCGCGGCTGCACTCAGGCCCCGTGATGCCATGCACCGCCACTGCCTCCAACGGGATGGGACGTCCTGGGTCGACCAGCGCGCTCAGGCGATCGATCACGCGACCCTCACGCATCCATACGAACGCGAAGGACACGGGGACGTCGATGAAGCGGTCGGTCCCCGTCGTCTCGAGATCGAAGGCGAGCAGTTCGCCGCCGCCCCAAGGGTGCGAGGGAGCGGGCACCCCACAACCGGCCGGATCGAAGAGCGCGAGTTGCGCGGCACTCGGCCTGCGCCCTCGCCTCTGCATGACATCGGAGCATGTCAGCCGATACGTGGGCGCTGGTGGACCCTCACGCCAACGTTGGCAGTCGAAGAGCGCTTCTCCCCGAAGGCGCGCTCGCCCATGGCTCCCCCGTTCGTCCTTCGAATCCGGAGGACCACGGCATCGCGGGCGGCCGAGGGCCGGAATGCGCTGGCCGGGATGCGTCGGCCAAGGGAGAAGTGGTACTCGCGGGCCCAGCGGCCCGCTCCGCCGGCACCTTCCCCGCACCAACGGAGCGCAACATGTCGCGGCACCACGATGTCTGCCGCGACGAGTCGGGACCCGGGCGAGACGAGGCGCCGAACGAGCGCCATCGATATGCCAAAAGGCGGGTTCGCCACCACGCTGAAGGAGCGACGAGGCAGACGAAGGTCGGCGGCGTCGGCCGTGACAATTCGGACGTCGCGCCCAGCGAAGCGTCGCCGGAGCGTCGTGGATCGACCGGGGTGGAGCTCGACGGCGATAACCCGGGCGCCGCAACGCACGAGCAGCCCGGTGAGCACGCCATCGCCGGCACCGACGTCGAGCACCAGCTCGCCAGGGGTGATCGCCGCGTCGGCGACGATGCGCCCCGCCCATCTCCTATCGAGCCGGTGCCATCCCCATCGCCTCGCGACCGAGGCCCCGCGCACGGAACATGACCATGGTCATCACGGTGAAGATGGTACCTGGGGCCCCCCGCAGCGTGGCGACGCCGAGCGGACGGCCGCGATGAGCACCCTCGCCGACATCGAGGCGACGTCCTCGATGGAGCGCCCGAAGTCCTGGAGCAGTTCGCGGGTGGTGAACGTCGAGAGGTGGATGGCAAAGAGATCGACCAGCCAAGCCGGCGGGCGGGATCGGTTACCCGCGAGCCGCCAGGCGCCGCGGGTCACCACGTCGACGAACCGGTTGCGCCCTGCGAGGCGTTCGGCGGCAACATCGCCCAGCTCACCGGTCAGTGTGTAACCGACCGCCATCATCTCCCAGTAGGCGCGTCCGAGCGCCGCGTTGACGCGGTGCACCTCCAAGAGGAGATCGGGCAGCCAGGACTCAAGGGTCGCGTCGTCGGCCGGGCGCGGCAGCGTCTCGCTGTAATGGAGGAGCTGGCTGCGCAGTGCGGTGGCGATCATGTGGTCACGCGTGCCGTAGTGACGAAAGACGGTCCGGATGCTCACGCCCGCCTCGGAGGCCACCTCCTCGACGGTGGCGCCGATGCCCTTGTCTGCGAGCACCCGCCGCGCGGCACGCTCGATCCGGTCCCGGGCCACCTGGCGCTGCTCGTGGAGGAGCGAGGGACCGGCCGAGCTCACCGTGGTCACGCTAGCGGGCGGGCGACCTTGTTGAGCGCCAAGCTGTCACGGTACAGTGACACGCCCCTCTGGGGCCACAAGCGTGCGCGAGCACGAGGGGAGGACCGCACCACGGTGAGCCGCAACACATGAGCGGGTCGAGCATCAGGGGGGCTGCCGCGATCGTGGGGGTCGCCGACGACGCATCCCCCACCGGTCAACTTGAGCTCAGCGGCCGCGCGCTGGAGGCTTCGATGATCGACCAGGCCCTGCGCGACGCCGGTCTCAGCATCAAGGACGTCGACGGGGTCTGCCATGCCGGCTCGTCGATGCAGCTCGCCGAGTATCTAGGTGTCCATCCGCGCTTCACCGACTCGACGATGACGGGCGGGTCGAGCTTCGAGGTCCACGTCGAGCACGCGGCGGCCGCGATCGCAGCCGGGCTCGCCGACGTCGTGATCAGCGTCTACGCCTCGACGCCCCGCGGGGATCGGGCCCGAGCAGGTACCGGCGGGGGCGGGCGACGGGGAGGGCCGCCACCGGGGATGGGGCCCAACCCTGGACTCGAATGGGAGATGCCGGCCGGGATTCGACTCCCGATGGGCGCCTACGCGCTCGCCGCGACCCGTCACATGGCGAAGTACGGCACCACCGCCGAGCAGCTGGCCCAGATCGCCGTGTCGACCCGCGAGTGGGCGACGATGAACCCGAAGGCCCGCTACCAGAGCCCCATCACGATCGATGACGTGTTGAACTCACCGATGCAGTCGAGCCCGCTGCACCTGCTCGACTGCTGCCTTGTGACCGACGGCGCCGGGGCCTTCGTGATGACAAGCGCCGAGCGCGCGAAGAGCCTGGCCAAGGCGCCCGCGTACGTGCTCGGGGTGGGCACCTGCCACGACCACTCGATGATCTCCCAGATGCCTGACCTGACGACGACGGCGGGCACCGTCTCGGGCCCGGCTGCCTTCTCCATGGCCGGGATCAAGGCCGGGGATGTCGACCTGCTGATGGGTTACGACAGCTTCACCATCACCGCCCTCTTGCACCTGGAGGACCTTGGATTTTGCGGGAAAGGCGAGGGTGGTCCCTTCGCCGAGGACGGCAGGCTCGGCCCTGGTGGCAGCCTGCCGATGAACACGAACGGCGGTGGGCTCTCCTACACGCACCCGGGCATGTACGGGATGTTCCTCTTGGTCGAGGCGGTCCGCCAGCTCCGAGGCGAGTGTGGCCAGCGCCAAGTGCCCGGAGCCGAGATCGCGGTGGCCCACGGATCGGGCGGGGTGCTCTCGTGCATGTCGACGGTGGTTCTCGGCGCCGAGGCGGCGCTGTCATGAGCGCAACGCCCCCCCGCCGGATGGAGCCGCCGGTCATCCCGGTCGCCGAGCCGTTCTGGGCGGCCACCCGCGAACGCCGCCTGGTCGTCCAGTGGTGCCTCGAGTGCGACAGGCCGGTCTTCTATCCCCGTGAGAACTGCCCGCTGTGCCTCTCGACCAATCTCGAGTGGCGGGACTGCAGCGGCGAGGGCTCGCTCTACAGCTTCACTGTGAACCATCTCTCGGGGAACCCCACCGGCGCCGAGGGTCCCTTTCCCGTCGCCATCGTGGAGCTGGCCGAGGGGTTCCGCATGATGTCCAACGTCGTCAACTGCCCGCTCGAGCACCTCGAGGTCGACATGGCGCTGCGCGTCACGTGGGAGGAGCTGAGCGACGGCCGCAACTACCCGCTGTTCGAACCCGCAGGAGGCACCGCGTGAGCGCCACGATGGAGATCGACCTCGGCCCGAAGCCCAAGGCGTTCCGAGACGAGCTACGCCAGTGGCTGGAGGCCAACAAGCCCGATCGGAGCGAGGCAGCGCCCGAGGAGGGGGAAGGACGCTCCCGGCGCGGCGCCATGGCCGTCGGCCCCGAGTGGCGCCACTGGGCGGACAAGCTCCATGAGGCCGGCTACCTGTGCGTGTCGTGGCCCGAGGAGTTCGGCGGCCGGGGCCTGAGCGGCATCGAGGTCGCGGTGATGAACGAGGAGTTCGCCCGGGCGGGCGTGCCGAGGGTGACGAGGGGCATGGGTGAGTGGCTCGTGGGGCCCTCGATCATCGTGTGGGGCTCCGACGAGCAAAAGGCGCACTTCTTGCCGCGCATCATCGACGGCACCGACCGCTACTGCCAGGGCTTCTCGGAGCCCGACGCCGGCTCCGACCTCGCCTCGCTCAAGACCCGGGGCGTCGTCGACGGGGACGAGATCGTGATCACCGGCCAGAAGGTATGGACCTCCGGCGCGCAGATGGCCAACATGATGTTCTGCCTCTGCCGGACCAACCCCGAGGTCCCCAAGCACCAGGGCATCAGTTACGTGCTCGTCCCGATGAACAAGCCGGACGGCAGCCCCAACGGCTTCGAGCTCTCTCCCATCAAGCAGCTGAGCGGGACGGCCGGATTCACCCAGACCTTCATCACCGAGGCCCGGGCCCCGCTCTTCAACGTGATCGCCGGGCTGCACAACGGCTGGCGGGTCACGATGACGACGCTCGGCAATGAGCGCGGTGGGAACGCGACAACCCAGCACGTCCAGTACACGCGCCAGTTCTGGGACGCCGTGGACATGGTGCGCAGCCGCGGCCAGCAGGACGACCCACTCGTCCGCCAGCACCTGGCGTGGGCCTTCACCAGGACCGAGATCATGCGGTTCCAGGGTTTGCGCCTGCTCTCCGAGGTGGTCGCGAAGAAGGAGCCCGGGCCGGCCTCCTCGATCAACAAGATGTTCTGGTCCGAG
>DAHUZM010000086.1 GCA_027306525.1 Acidimicrobiaceae bacterium | reverse complement strand
GGGCGCGTCCGGTATCCGTCGCGCGGAGCAAAAGCGGGCTCCCCGAGGTCGGGGACGTAGGCCAACCTGGCGCTGACCAGCGCACAGCGCATCACAGGCCGAGGGGCTCGAACATCTTCTGCCGGATGACCCATCCGGCGGCATCACCCCCCAGGGTCACCACAAAGTCGCAGTGAGCCGACACGAGGATTCGTCGATCCCGAGGAGCTCGATCCAACCCGCCCGTGCGGGCGGCGCTGGCTCGATCGTCACCTCGAGGTCGATTGGCGCATTCAGCTCCTCACTCAGCCGGCGGCCGTTGCTGATCATCCGAATCTGGCAGCGCCCATAGCCCGTCCCGAGGTCGTCGGTGACGACCACGTCGTCCAACGCACCCTGGAGCTGTCTCGCCAGGAGCGACGACTCAAGCTCGGCTGCGAGCAGGCCGTGGCTTCCCCAGCCGATCAGGGTGCCGGGTCGAAGGGTTCCCCCGCGGAGCACGACCTCGCCTTCGCCACGCCAGACGCCGCTGGGGACGCCAGACGAGGGTTCGTGGTCCATGGCGGTCGGAGGCGAGTGACGGCGCTCGGCGATCGAGGCGAGCGTTTCGACGTAGTGACGGAGGGCGTCCCAGCTCCTCCACCCGTACTCACGGGCGATGGCGAGTTGTGCGGCGGAAAGGGTGAGCCGTGCCGACCAGGCGCCCATGCGCTCGAGGGCGCCGGGGTCACCGGCCTGGGCGTCGCGCAGTAGCCGACGCGCTTGGTGCCGGAGGTGGTCGAGGTTGGGCTGGGAAGGAAGCTCGGGCATGACGTCTCCTTGAGCACCCGGGCTCGCATACAGGTGCAAAGGGAGACGCTGAGCGTTGTCCCTGTCGGTTGTAGTGGGGTGGACTTGGTCCTTCCCGCGAGCCCGGCGGCGCCCCCGACGCCATCGGCGACGCTACACGGTCGGTGGCCGATCTCGCTGCGGACTTGGGTCACGCTCCCGGCGTTCAGGGCACATCCTTCCGAAAGCCTTGTGGGCGAAAAGGGGTGCGCTTTGGGGGCGACGGATCAGGGGAACGGCGGGCGTCTTGGCCACGGGACCTCGCCCTGGACGACGCGTCCGTTACCGAGTCGCACGCTGAGGGTTTCGGGCTGATCGTCTTCGGGGAGTGCCGCAGCACCGAAGCGCAGCCCGAACTCCTCGATCTCCGGCGAGAGCGTGACGTGGACGGTCTTGCCTCGATTCGTGAGAACCGTGGCCTCTTCGATCGAGGGAACCCCACGAATCAGAATGAACGGTGGAGTGCCGTCGCTCCTGCCCGCCCAGACGTTCACGACGTCATCGCCGTACAGCTTCGGTCCTCCCATTCCCGATCGCGCCGACCGCCCGTTGACGGCGGTCCGGCGCACGAAGGTGTAGAGCCCGTCGTCACAGGTGGGATCCGGCCGGACCTCGACCGACCAGGTGGTGCCATCGGGTTCGCGTCCTTCGAGGACGACCTGGGATGGTTCATCGTCGCCCCGCACCGTGCTGTCTCCCCTTGGCTCTACGAGCGGCCGCGGTTCGGTCGGCTTACCCAGGTCCATGCGCCCGCGTCCTGGTAGAGGACCTCCCACTCCTCACCGAGCTCATCTTGGGCCCGCTCGGCGAGATCCAGCTTCATGGCCTCCCAGCGTGCTACCTGCTCTGGGTCTGGCTCGATCACCCGGCCGTTGAATAGCCGCTCAGCCCACTCGTTCCATCGCTTCAGGTCCTCGTGGAGGGCAGGAGTGAGCACGCCTTCGAGCGACGGCTGGCAGGCCTTCGGATTGCTGGGGAGCAGCCAGATTCCGGAGGACCCATAGTCCCAGTTGATGAGACAACGGCGCACCAGATCAAGCTACTGGTCGCGGGCCGGCTTGCAGAGCCGGACCGGCTCCGTGGTCTGGCGCTTGACGAGACGGCGCACTCCCGGCGGTTGGTGGCACCCGACAGGCCGACGTGCGCCGCTGTTATGGGCGACCCTGCGGAGGTCGCAATTGGCGCGAGCTATGTCGTCATCGAGAGGGCCATGCCTACGGCAAATGTGGGTTCGTGGTAGCTCGTCACCTCGTACGCGACGGTGTTCTTCCTGAAGCTGATGGACGTGTGGTCGCCATCGCCGGCGGCGTCGACGACGACGATCCCGTGGCCAACCGCCAATCCGGCCAGATCGGCCACGACCTTCTGAACCTCGCCCCTGGTCAGCAGGAACCCGCCGACCAGCTCGACCGACCACCCGTGCTCCGTCCAGCTGTCGCTGCAGGCTCGGCCCCTGGTCGACCGCACGAGGACCATCGCCCCTCCGGGAAGCTGCAGTTGGCGCTGAGAGGTCTTCGCCGTCCTTGGGCAGCCGACGGGCCCGGCGTGAAGCGCCGAGCGCACAGCTCGCTCTGCTGCGCCAGTTGAGGCATAGCCGACGCCGGCGACAGTGCCGAAGAACTGTGCCAGCCCGCCACACCCACCGCTCCCGATCTGGCGGTCGTTCAACGACTGCGGCGTCGGGCACGTGTAGAGCGAAACCCGGTAGGAGGTGGGAGACGTCGTGGTCGTAGCCGAGAGGCCCGAAGGAACCGTCGCCGGGAGAAGCACGCGGATCTTCGTGGCAGGGGCAACAACTCTCCCAGCTGTCGCCAGCGGAGCGGGAAGCGAGGTGAGGGTTCGGGTCCCCCTCGGCCCGACGGGCGCCGGAGTGGCCGACGTCGACGCACTGGAGTTCCTGGGTCCCCTCGGCAGTCCCAACCTGCGAGCAGCGACGGTGCCTTGGGCCGCTGTGGGCCTCGATTGGATCGTGCCGACCACCCCCGCCGCGCCGAGGAGTCCCCCGAGCCCGAGGACCAGTACGACCGGCCAGAGGGGCCTCACGGGTTACCTGTCCTCGTCGCGATACGGGCCGTCACTGCCCTACCGGTTCCTCGCTCGCTGGGCCAAGAAGGGATCCACGGGCGAGCGACCAACAAAGGTTCACGAGCTCCCGACTGCGATGGAACCCTGCTGTGTCGCAAGCCCTGTGAAGAACGCCGGCCAGGAGCCAACATGCGAACCCACCGTTGCGAACGGGCGGCCGTTGACCGGATCAACGAGGATGGCGATCCAGGAGAAGACCCTGGGTCGGGCTGTCGCCAGCTGTGGATCGTCGATGTTGCCCGCCGCAACGACGACGTCCACGTCGGCGGACGGGACGAAGGGCACCGAGATCGGTGTACCAGCGGCATGGGCTCTTGCGACCTCACCCTCCAACGTCGAGGACCTGACCGCCTTGACCGCCGAGCGCGACACGCCGTTGAGCCCGGCCAGGGCCTTCGCCAGGACCATCTGGGGTGAGAACGCGGCGAGCTGTCGGTGCGTCGACGGCGGCCGCACCGGGGACCTGAGAGAAGGCTGCCCTCCAGGGGTCAGCGAGGCGGTCCCGGCCATGACGACGAGCACCGCCCCGAGCGCGAGCACGCCGATGCCCGCCGCGCCTCCTGCAACGAGCACGATCGAGTGCTGCCGAAGACCGCGCCACACCGCGCCGCAGCGCACAGAGGTGCCCGCCGCGATCAGGTCGAGGACGTCTCGAAGACCGAGGTGGCGGCCCTGCTTGGCGAGCTCTTCGACCAAGAGCTCAAGTTCGGCGCCGTAGCGCCGGCGCCAGGACTTGGGGAAGGCGGCGAGGAGCCAGCGGTACCGCATCGCCTCACCGGGCTCCCGCGGGCGAGGGCTTGGCGCGGCGTGCCGGTCGACGAAGCCGAGCACGGCCTTCGTCGACCACCTGGCCCAGGTAGTCGAGCGAGTCGGCGAGGACCGTGCGCCCCTGGTCGGTGATCGCGTACGGGCGTCGTCGCTCCTCGTGCTCAAGCGCTTCGGCCAGACGGTCCTCTTCGAGACGTCCGAGGGCCTTGTACAAGGATCCCGGCCCGAGCCGCACGCCTGCGAAGCCCTCGACGTCCTTCATCAGCGCGTGGCCGTGCTTGGGGCCGGTCGCAAGGCTCATGAGGAGCAGCAGCGGAACACCGCTCACCTTCGCCCCAGCGCCCTCGTCGGAGGTCTTGGCCACGGTGCCAACGCTACTCCGCTACGCGATGCTCCGCCACTCGGAGGTGATGTCGTGTCGTGCGGCCGCGCCCTCTGGGGACGCGTGGTGGCGGCGAGGCCAGACCGGGCCCCCGTCTGTCTTACTTGCTTTCTCTAGCGACATAGATAATGTGTCCGGGCATGGAAGACCGGACAGGACCCGTCTCGCCCATCACGTTCCGCCTCGATCCGAGCTCGGGCGTGCCGACGTACCTTCAGCTCGTCCAAGAGGTCGAGCGAGCGCTCCAGCTCGGCTACCTGCGCCAGGGCGACCAGCTCCCCCGGGTGAAAGACGTGGTCGGGACGCTCTCCATCAACCCCAACACCGTCCTCAAGGCCTACCGCCACCTGGAGCAGAAGGGCCTCATCGGCGGGCGCCCAGGCGTCGGGACCTTCGTCATCGCTGAACCGAAGACGGTCGGTCTCGACGAGCTCCACGTACTGGAACGGCGCCTCGTCACCGACTGGCTCCCAGACGCGGCATCGGCCGGTCTCGACGACGACGGGATGGCGGCCGTCTTCATGACCGCATTGCGCACCTTTCGCACCAGGAGCGAGCGGCGGGCCGAGCGGAGCGCCCAGGGGCGCAAGGCGACGAGACCCAAGGGGGTGGCGTGAACGCGTTCGAGGCGTCCGGGCTGGGCAAGCGCTATGGCAGCACGTGGGCACTGCGAGAGTGCACGCTGGCCGTGCCACGAGACCACGTGGTGGCCCTCGTCGGCCCCAATGGGGCCGGCAAGACGACGCTCCTGCACTCGATCGTCGGGCTGTGCCAACCGGCGACGGGCCAGGTCACAGTGCTCCACGGCATACCAGCCGGCTCCCCTGAGGCCCTCGAGCGCGTGGCCTTCGTGGCGCAGAACGCCCCGTTGCACCAGCACCTGACGGTGGCGGCGATGATCGAGCTGAGCTGCGCCCTCAACGAGGGCTTCGACCGGTCAATGGCAGAACGGCGCCTCCGCTCGCTCAAGATCCCCTTCCGTCGTCGGGTGGGTCGGTTGTCAGGCGGCCAGCAGGCCCAGTTGGCGTTGAGCCTGGCCCTCGGGCGACGTCCCGACCTGCTGGTCCTCGACGAGCCGCTGGCGCCGCTCGACCCGCTGGCTCGCCACGAGTTCATGTCGCAGGTGATGGAGGAGGTGGCCGAGCGGGGTCTTTCAATCGTGTTCTCTTCCCACGTCGTCTCGGAGCTGAAGGAGGTGGCGGACTACCTGGTGGTCCTCTCGGAGGGACGGGTCCAGCTCAGCGGGGAGATCGACCGGCTGCTGGCCGCCCACTCGTCGTGGAGCGGTTCGGCGGCCAAGGTCGAAGCCATTCAAGCGGTCGTGCCGGTCGTCCAGGTGGAGAGAGCCGACCGCTACGCCCGTCTTCTCGTGCGGGCACCCGCCGGCGAGGCGCCGCCGGGCTGGGACGCCAACCCCGTCACGATCGAAGACCTCGTACTGGCCTACCTCCGCTCCCCCGACATCCAGGTGGTCACATCCCCGCTCGCGCTCGCCGGTGCCGACCCGACGAAGTGGCCGTCATGAGCTCGCTCGCGCTCGCGGCCGTTCCTTCGGGACCAGCCCGCCCCCACCACCCGTGGCGCCGCGCCGCTCGGGCCAGCTGGGTGGTCCATCGGACCACGTTCCTCGTGTTGGGAGCCCTCTTCGTCGCACTGGCGGCGGGGATCGTGGTGCCCGGTCTGTCGGTCCACCGCGACTACGCCCAGTTCATGGCGAAGGGCTGCCCCGGTCACACCACGATGAAGGGGTGCCCGCAACTCCTGGCCGCAGTCGGCGGCGAAGAATCCTTCCTCTCGAACCTGGCGGTGCTCCTCCACCTGGTGCCCTTGGTCGCCGGGGTGTTCATCGGGGCGCCGCTCATCTCCCGGGAGCTCGAGTCGAGCAGCTTCCGCTTCACCTGGACCCAGGGCATGGGCAAGCTCCGGTTCGAGCTGCGCCGCTATGTGCTGCTCGCCGGCTCGACGGTGGTCATCGCAGTCGTTCTCGGGCTGCTCATCGGGTGGTTTGCGCACCCGATCGAGCGTGTCGGGCTCACGAGTCACTGGGACGCAACGCTCTTCGACACGACGCCGCTCGTGCTGCCGGCATGGACGTTCTTCTCGATGGCGGCGGGCACGTTGATCGGGCTCGCCATGGGTCGCACCGTGAGCGCCATGGCGGTGACGGCTGTGCCCGTCGGCGGCCTTCTCGCCTTTGGCGCTATTCCACGACTGGGTGCCTCCCCCGGGCTCATCGGCAGGGTGCTCCAGCTGGGACCGGCCGTCGCCCGGTCGAAGCACTACCTGCCGGCTCAGCCGTGGAACGAGCCCAGCCATGGCGT
This sequence comes from Acidimicrobiaceae bacterium, assembly GCA_027306525.1. Lineage (GTDB taxonomy): Bacteria > Actinomycetota > Acidimicrobiia > Acidimicrobiales > RAAP-2 > Palsa-461. The sequence goes on along the minus strand of DAHUZM010000086.1, from coordinate 6,423 downwards.
GGGGTTCGGCCCCAAGGGCAGCTGGCTCGTTCGCAGCTGGGTAACCACTCCGCATGGCCGCGTCCTCGGTTCAACACAGGCCTTCGATCTCCTCAGTCCTCGCCGCGCCGAGCTGCAGCACTACAGCTTCTGGTACAGCTACCAGCCCGCCGGCCGGTTCTGGACGTTCGAGGCCCTTGTCGCGTTGGCCCTCGTCATCGTGGGGGCGCTCTTCGTCGTGGCGCTCGTCCGACTCCTGCGCTGTAACGGCTGAGCCACCCATCCGCTTCTCGTCCACGATCGGCGGGTGTGCCACCTAACCACACCGATCATCTGCCCCATTACGGCGCCACGCGGGCGCCCCGAGGTGCCGCCGCGGGATGGCGCGCGACTACCCGGCGGTAGGCCACACTCCAGGTCTGCTGGTACCCCGACATTCGGGGACAGCCCGTTGTGACCTTCGCACAGCCCCCGGACTGTCGTGCAGCCCCCTGACTACAGTTCTTTTCGATGACGCCAAGTGAGCGCAGCTCTGACAACACCATCGTGGTAGTGGGTGAAGGCACTGTCGTCGTCTCCCCCGATGTGGCCGTGCTCCAGGTCGGTCTGGAATCGAGAGCCGACTCTGCCGGGGACGCGCTTGCCAAGGTGACGGAGCGGTCCGAGGCGGTCCTCGCTGCGGCGAGGGACCGGGGCGTGGCCGACGCTGCACTACAGACCCAGAACCTGTCGCTCCATCCCCAAATGGACGAGCCGGGTCGCCGAGTGCTCGGCTACGTGGCGTCGTACTCGCTGACCGTTCGTCTCCACGACGTCGCCGCCGCATCGGGCATGGTGGACGCCATCAGTCAGGCCGCTGGCGACGCCCTCCGTCTCGGCGGCTTTCGCCTGTCCGCCTCCAGCACCGACACCGCCCGCGCCGATGCAGGCGCCAGGGCGGTGGAGGACGCTCGTCGGAAGGCACAGCGTCTGGCGGACGCGGCAGGCGTCCGCGTCGGGCGAGTCTTGTCCGTCACCGAGGCTGGTACCAACGTCCGGCCTATGTCCACAGCTCGCTTCGGGGTGGCCTCGCCCGCCGCCGGGATGGGCTCCCCCGCATTTGCACGCATGCCGGCCCCTGTGCCCGTGGAGGGAGGCACCCAGGAACTGGCCGCTCGGGTGACGGTCACCTTCGAGGTCATCGACTGAGTGCTCCTGCTGTGTCGACCACGGTGACGGCCCAGACGCTGCGCCACCAGAAGCGGGCTCGTCGTCGAGCCCGCGGGGACCTGCGCGAACACGACAGCGAGAGGGCGAAGCCGCCCTCTTCGGTTCCCCACCGAGTTGCAGGCCGTCCTCTCGGCGAACGCGGCGAAGGCGTTGGGGTTCTATTCGGTGAGGTCTGAGAGCGTCCTTGGACCACCGGGTTGGGATTGCACTCAGCTCTTCGCCGCTGACGGTTCCGCGCAACTGGCGGAGGTGGCAGGTTCTGCTACCCGGCACCTTGAATGAGAAGGTGGTTGACGCTAGTGTTGCTAGCGTCATGGTGACTGATCAACGCGCCTCTCGAAGCACCGAAGAGGCTCGCCGTCGCCTCGCCGCCGTCGACCGCAGCGACCCGACGCTGCTGCACGAGCAGGTAGCGATCGAGCTTCGGCGAGCGATCTCACAGGGTGAAGCCAAGCCGGGCGAGCGGATGCCCCAGGCGAAGGATCTCGCTGCGGTGCTGGGCGTGAACACGAACACCGTGTTCAAGGCGCTCCGCCTCCTGCGAGACCAGGGGCTGCTCGAGATCGGCAGGGGTCGTGGGATCAAGGTCGCCGGCACCCCGGAACGAACCGAGGTCATCGAGCGGATGAAGGAGCTCCTTGAGCTCGGACGCCGCAGCGGCTACCGGCGCGACGACCTGGTCGCCCTGCTCCGGACCTTCCCGAGGTGAGAGCGGGGTGAAGCTCCTCGAACACCGTCCACCCGCGACTCGTGACGAGCCGCCGCCACCTCCCGTGGTCATCATAGAGGAGGCCCGCCGACGAGGACGGTGGCGGCGCTCCCTCATCGGCCTCGGCATCGTGCTCGTCGTCGCGTTGGGCCTCGGCCTCGGCTTCGGCCTCGGCTTCGGGGGCGGAGACGGTGCCGGCAATGGCCAGGCCTCGGCGTCGGGAGCGGGCGGCACCGGCGCTGCACGGGGCGCGACACCTCCACCGCGCTTCTCGCTCGCCGACGTGGGTGCCACGCCCCCCGGCTGGGCCGCGGTGCCGCTGAGGGGGATCCAGGTCTCGGTTCCCACCTCCTGGCAGGTCGCCGTCCTGGGTCGGACGTACTGTGGGCAGCCCGGTGGCGTCGTGTTCTTGGGCTCGAAGATCCCCTCGACGGAGCCCGGCTGTACACAAGCATTCGACGCCACCAATGCCGTCTCGCTGCGCACCGGCAGCCAGCCCGCACCACCGGAGAGCAAGCAGGTGCTCATCCATGGCCTGAAGGTCACGCTCACTACCGAGCACCGCACCGGGACGGAGACCGGGTACGTGAACGGGATGACCGTCACGGCGAGCGGCCCGCTTGCGGCCAAAGTCATCCGGACGATCACGCGCTCGCCAAGGTCCGTCGTGCTGGGGCCCTATTGGGCATCGGTGCCGAGGACCTGGCGGCACGTCGACTTCGGGGGGCTCAGCTTCTCGGAGCCCGGCCATTGGGCGGTCCAGCGGGCGACGTGGTTCGGCGGGTGCCCCTACAACATCGACCCTTCGACGCTCGTTTTGTCGACGGCACGCTCGTTTTTTGCGCCCGGATGCCCTATGCGGCCGAGCACCGCCGGGTACATGGCGGCCCGGGAGGGGATGAAGGTCTTCACCGGCCCAGCGGTCCCCTCGACACGAGCCCAGCTGCGCGGCGCCAAGTGCCGCTCCCTCAACGGGCTTCGCGTCTGCGTCCATCCCTACCGACTCGAACGCGGGTACTCGGCTACAAATTACCCGGGCCTACTGACGGCGGACGTCTACCTTCCCGGGCGCGCACGTCCTGACCTCGTAGAGATCGGCCTCAATGGGTCGGGAACGATGCCGCTGTCGATCTTGAACTCGCTACGGCCAACGCGCTGAAAGGTCGCGCCCTCCCGGCGGTCGGGGGCATGCGGTCCACGTGGTGCCAGACGATGTTAGGGGGCGGTTCCCCAACCCGCTCAAGGGGTCACGTGCAGCGGCAGCAGCGGTGCGCGCCGCCGTCTGTTTGTCCCAAGATCGAGCACCACCTCGACCGCCCACTCGCCGGGAGGCACGGCGTAGCCGAGCGATCTCCTGTAGGACGCCGTGCCCACAATGAGCGGCACGGTGACCGATTCACCCGGCGAAGCGGTGAAGCGCACGAGCGGCGCTGGGTGGCCGCCGGAGAAGCCTCCGACCACTTCTCCCGTCGCCGGATCGAGAACACGACCGATCTCCTTGCCCCAGTTCTCGATCACGAGGGAGGACGGGCCATGGTTGGTGATGAGCAGCTCGGAGTCCAGTTCGTAGCCCGAGCGGACCACCAACGGCCGGACGCCATGGATGTCCACGGTGTCATCCAAAGGCGGCTCTTGGGAGGCGAGCGGGGCTGGGCGTCCTTCACCGAGGTCGACGGGGTACCCGAGCACGCCCACCCGCACCTCGACGGCGTCGCCGTACCGCTCGACCAGCCGCCGGGCGCCCTCTTCGGCGTAGGCCGCTAGATCGACATGCACGCGGAAGGCGCCACCGCCGGGCCCGCTGAGGCGCCGGAGCGGCTTGTCCGGACCGAAGCCGAGTTCCTCGAAGATCGCTGACCTGACTTGCTCGAGCTGGGGTTGACTGGCCGGCACCTCGATGACGTCCAAGCGATCGGCGTGGGAGACCAGCTCCCGCAGCCGTGCGGAGTGCGAATCGAGGTCCCTGGTGAATCCCGCCACCAGCCGGGAGGTCTCGCCGGCGAGCACGGACGTCACGCCAGCGAACACATCGAGATGCTCGGCACCATAGGCCTCGACGCGCCTGCGGTCATCCTGAAGCTCGGCGTGTCGACGGTTCTTCTCTGCGGCCGCCTCGTGCACTGCTCGGGGTGTATGTGAGGTATCCACCGTCCGTGCAGTCTGCCACCGGTGGTTTGGCGTAGCTTGGCGCTCCTGACCCGGCGTTCGGGGCGAGGGTCGATGCCGTGATCGGGCGGAGATAGGGGGCGCCGAGGTCCAACCGAAGACCGGCACCACGGCGAGCACGGCGCCCACGGTTTCGACGACCGACACGCGTTCCCTCCTCTCGATCAGTTGTCGGCATGGGCGCCGAATCGCTGAACCGCTCGGCACCGACAGGTGAGGTAATGCGTCGCTGCAGCTCACCGGTGGTTCCTTGTCATTTCCTACGAGCGACGAAAGACTGTGGGTTGCAACGATCGGAGGTACAGCATGAGGAGGGGAGCCGCTTCGCTGGTCGGCGCGGCGAGGCCGGGGAGCGGTCGCCACGGGGGATCCGGTCGGAGACGCCTGCGGGTCCCGTTCGGTCGAGCGGCAGCGGCATTGGCGCTGGCGGCCGGTCTGTCCGGTTGGGTCATGGCCGTGGGTGTCGCCGGTTCGCTCACCCACGCCGGAGCCACCACCTCGACCGGATCGGGCTACGACTTGGTCACACTCGGCGGCACAGTCTTCAGCTTCGGGCACGGGACGTTCCGGGGCTCCATGGGCGGCAAGCCCCTCAATCAGCCGATCGTCGGCATGGCGGCGACCCCGAGCGGTCAGGGCTACTGGGAGGTGGCCAGTGACGGGGGCATCTTCACCTTCGGCGACGCCGCCTTCCACGGCTCCATGGGCGGCAAGCCCCTCGACCAGCCGATCGTCGGCATGGCGAGCGACCCTGCAACCGGCGGCTACTGGGAGGTGGCCAGTGACGGGGGCATCTTCAGCTTCACAGCTCCCTTCTACGGCTCGACCGGCAGCTGGGGTACTCCCACGTGGCACCGGGTGGTCGGCATCGACGCCGTGGCGACCACAACGTCGACACCCACAGCCGGGCAGGGCTATGCCGCCGCCAAGCAGAAGTGGGAGCAAGCGGCGACAGAGCTCGCCTACGAGATGAGCGGGACCTGGGAGCAAGCCGGCCAGGACCTCGAGAGCGCCAAGACGTCGCCCACCGTGAACGCGGCGAGGTACACAACGGCCATCGAGGAGCTCAAATCGCAGGCGCTGATGCCCGACACCACAGTCAGCACGGCGGACATCGTGCGAGCGCAGGCGAACATTGTCGCCCTCGACACATTCTTCGGCACCGCCGGCCTGTACAAGCCGGTCCCGCTCGTGAGCGACTGCAGCCGGGCGCCAACCTACGAACCGACGACCCTCTTCTGGTGCACGAGCGAGTGCAGCAGCTACATGACCGACATCGTGTGGCACACATGGGGCACCACGTCGGCGGCTGGCACCGGCACATACGTCACCAAGACACAGACGCCGCGGACACCGACAACACCCAACGCCATCAAGGGCGCCACAGGCAAGGAGTTCCTGCCCTGTGCGCAGTCGATCCCGGTGCACCATCCCGGGACGCCAGCCATCCTGTCCGACCCGCAAAACATCACAGTCTGTCCGACAGGGGGTGCGCCCAGCCGGGTCCTCGCCTTCACCAAGGCCAGCTGGTGGACACAAAGCACATACGCACTGGGTGGCACCTTCGAGCGCTGTACCGGTTGACGAGCGGCAGCGAGCCACCACCAGGACCATTCCGATACTTGCGACCGCCCGTGGGGCATCCACTCGGGGTACTTCCAAGTTCCCGACGGGCACCACTGGGAGATCTTGCACAATCTCAGGCTGGAACTCGGCGCCACCTGAGGTCGGCCCGGGGGCCCGCACTCGAGCGACGAGCTTGGCCGTCCTCCGGCCCCGGCGTGCCTCAATAGCGCGGCTGCCTCGGAAGCACTGGCGCCGCTGCATGGGGTGCAGTCCCGGCGGTATGCCGCAGCGTATGACCCCAGGAGTGCCGGAGTTCGAGGGCATGCGGTAGGGGACACCCTTCCTGCGAGGCGCAAGGCTAGGCACGGCGCGAGACCGAAGATGGTCCACCGACCCCCGTCTATCTGGCGCCTCACGACCATTCCGGGACCGGCGGGTCCTTAGAGGCCGCGCGGATTGGAAAATGGGCTTCTGACCAGGGCGTTGGTCGTCCGCGCGCTGAACTGACCATCCACCGGTCGTGGTGGTGGCCCCGAGACAATCGGGGTGCTGTTCCACCCACCAACGACCGAATGGAGGTCCCCACCATCATGCGCGCGTTCACACCCGAAGTGGGAGATGTCGTGTGGGCGGCGTTCGAGCCGCTCATCCCCGTGCCGATCGACACGCATCCGCTCGGGGTGCACCGCCGGCGCAAGTCCGACCGAGACTGCTATGCAGTGATGCTCGTCCGGCTCGTCACGGGGTGTTCGTGGGAGGACGCCGAGCGGCTGTGTGGGAACAAGGTCTCCGAC
>DAHUZM010000083.1 GCA_027306525.1 Acidimicrobiaceae bacterium | reverse complement strand
AACAGGGAGGATTGCCACAGTGGCATCCGGAACAGTCAAGTGGTTCAACTCCGAGAAGGGCTATGGCTTCATCTCGCAGCCCGACGGTGGGGCCGATGTCTTCGTGCACCACACCGCCATCCAGATGAGCGGCTACCGGGTGCTCGAGGAGGGCCAGCCGGTGGAGTTCGACGTCGAGGAGGGCCCTAAGGGGCTCATGGCGAAGGACGTGCGCCCAGTCGGGTAGCCCCGGGGACCCCGACGTCCCTGTTTGCACAATTGACCGATTGGTAACTTCTACGGTGATCTTCCCGCGCGCCGGGCCACCCGCGCGCGGGGCGAGAAAGGAGCACCGTTGACCGAGGGGTTCTGTCCCCAACCGAGCGAGGACCAGCTGCAGGTCGCTGCCTGGGTGCACGAGTTCTCCGAGCGCGTGATCCGACCCGCCGCCCAGGAGTGGGACGAGCGCGAGGAGACACCGTGGCCGGTCATCGAAGAGGCGGCCAAGGCCGGGCTCTACAGCCTCGATTTCATGGCGAACAGCCTCACCGACAAGAGCGGTCTGCAGCTGGCGCTCGCCGCCGAGGAGCTGAGCTGGGGGGACGCCGGCATCGCGCTTGCGATCCTCGGTACCGGGCTTGCCGTCTCGGCGATCTTCATGTCGGGCACGCCCGAGCAGCAGGGCGAGTGGCTCCCGCAGTGTTACGGGACTCCCGATGACATCAAGCTCGCCGCGTTCGCAGTCTCAGAACCCGACGCGGGATCCGACGTCTCCTCGCTCAAGACGCGCGCCGCCTACGACGGGACCAAGGACGAGTGGGTCATCAACGGCACCAAGACCTGGATCACGAACGGTGGGCTGGCCAACACCCACGTGGTCGTCGCGCAGGTCGATCCCGAGCTCGGCTCGCGCGGGCATGCGAGCTTCGTCGTCCCCGAGGGAACTCCTGGCATCTCCCAGGGACGCAAGTTCAAGAAGCTCGGGATTCGCGCCTCACACACGGCCGAGGTCGTCCTCGACGAATGTCGCGTGCCCAACGCGTGCCTCTTGGGGGGCAAGGAGCGCCTGGACGAGCGCCTGGCGCGGGCACGCGAGGGGACCCGAACGGCGAGCCAGGTCGCGATGGGGACCTTCGAGGCGTCTCGCCCCTACGTGGCGGCTCAGGCACTCGGGGTGGCCCGTGCCGCATACGAGTACGCCCTCGAGTACGCGAAGGAGCGCAGGCAGTTCGGCCGGGCCATCATCGAGAACCAGGCGATCTCCTTTGCGCTGGCCGACATGCGGACGAGGGTCGACGCGGCGAGGCTGCTCGTATGGCGTGCCGCATGGATGGGAAGAAACGGCCGACCCTTCAGCGCTGCGGAGGGGTCCCAGTCCAAGCTCTACGCGGGGGAGACCGCCGTCTGGGTGACCGAGCATGCCGTACAGATCCTGGGCGGCGCCGGCTATGTGCGCGAGCACCCGGTCGAGCGTTGGTACCGGGACTCGAAGATCTTCACCATCTTCGAGGGCACCTCGGAGATCCAGCGCCTGGTGATCGCCCGGGCCATCTCGGGACTGCGCGTCAACTGAGCGGGCGGGTGCCGGTCGGCGCCCGAGCGTCGGGTTCACGATGAGCGACGTGCAACTCACGATCGTCACCCTCTGCACCGGGAATGCCGCACGCTCCGTGATGGCCGCCTTCATGCTGGAGCATTGGGCACAGGAGCTCGGGTTGGACCTGGAGGTCATCAGCGCCGGCACCCACGTGGTGGAGGGACAACCGATGGGGATGCGCACGCGCACCGCGCTGGCATCGATCCCCGAGATGCGCGCGATGCCCTTCTCCCACCACCGCAGCAAACAGCTGAGCCCCGGGCACCTTGCCCGGGCCGACCTCGTCGTCGCGATGGAGGCCGACCACGTTCGCTTCGTCCGGCGTCAGCACCCCGAGGCGATGTCGGTGTGCGCGACCTTGCGGCGGCTCACGGCCGAGCTCCCGATCGGTGACGCGCCGCTCGGCGAGCGAGTGGCCGCACTCCATCTCGGGACGCTACCGCTCGACGGGGCCGAGGACATCGCCGATCCAGCGGGCGGCGAGGTGGAGGACTATGTCCAATGCGCGAACGAGCTGTGGCTGCTGACCGAGGAACTGGCCAGGGCGCTGTGAGCTAGATGTCGATCGAGCGGAGCCCGGCCCAGGCGACGCTCGCGACCCTCTCGGCCAGGATCCGGACGTCCTCAGCCGAGGTGACGGCCTTGTCCTGTCCGCCGGCCTTGGCCCGGCCCTTGGACCACTCCACCCAGAACCTCGTCCCGCCCTCGGCCATGCCGACGATCGTGTACGCGAGCAGCCGCCGGTGTTCGGCCGGCAGGCCTTGGGGCATCGTGCTCTCGATCACGTCGAGGACGGCCGTCTCCACCTGGCGCGCCGCCTTCGAGAGCTCGGGGTCCTCGGGCGCCGACCGGCCGAAGAGCAGCCGGAACGCGTCCTCGTGGGTGACGATCAGCTCGAAGTACGCCCGGTAGCCGTTCTCGGTCATCTGACGGGGGCTTCCAGCGCGCCGGTAGGCGGAACGCAAAGCCTCGAGAAGCTCGTCCGAGACCTGATGGACGAGCTCGAGGTAGAGCGCCCGCTTGGACGCGAAGTGCTGGTACAGCAGCGGCTTGGTCACGCCCGCCGCGTTCGCGATGTCCTCCATCGTCGTGGCTCGGTAGCCGCGCTCGGCAAAGAGTCGCTGCGCCGTCGCCACGAGCTGCTCGCGCCGTTGGCTCGCCCCGAGGCGGCGGGGGCGTGGCGAGTCGGGCTTGGCGGTTTCGGTCCTGGCCACTGCGGTCATCGCGGTATCCCACGCTACCTCCCGCGTCGGGGCACGAGGCCGATGTCAACCGCTGTGGACGACCGGCGGGTCGACCGCCATCGTGCCCAGGAGCTGCGCCAGGCGATCGGGAAGGTCACGGAGCGAGAAGTGGGTGTCGGCGACCATCCAGTTGTGCTCGAGCAGGGCGGGGTCACGGGTGGCGAGCCAGCGCTCGATGGCCGCGACGTCCTCGAGGGCAAACCACCCAAAGCCGAACTCGGCGAGCTCACGAGCGACCGGGTAGGGGCCGATCGCGAGCGGCCGACGGTGCACGGCGGACTCGATCGACGGGTTCCCGAACCCCTCCCAGCTCGAGGGCAGCACCACGAGGTCGCACGCTGCGTACGCGTCGGCGACCCGCCCGGCGGTGGGCCCCGGGCCGAGCAGCACTCGGCACCCGGCGCCCCTCACGAGCCGCGAGAGCTCGTCGTCGTAGCCATCCTCGGCAGGCCCGAGAAGCCAGTAGGTCGCCCGCATGGTGCTCGCCAGCTCGAGGGCCGCCTCGATGTTCTTGCGGGGGAGCGCCCGGGTCGGCTGCAGGACGACACGCTCGTCGTCCCCCACGCCGAGCGACGCCCGGGTCGCGTCCCGCTCGCCCAGCGCTGGCCGGGTATCGAAGCGGTTGTAGAGGGTCATCGCCTCGATCCCTCGGGCGGCGAGCTCCCGCCGGCTCAGCTCGTTGATCGTCACGTGGCGCCATGTGGGGTCGCTCGGCGGTGGGTCGTCGATGCCGAGATGCGGCCGCTGCCATGCGAGGTCGTGATGGTGCAGGATGGTCGCACGACCGCGGCACGCCTCGGCGACGGCGCGCGCCGCTGCGGGATTCAAGGGGAGCGAACAGAGGTTCTCCACGACCACCAGGTCTGCCGCGTCGATCACCCGGTCGACCTCGCCGGGCCGGGGCGGCTCCGGTGCGCCGATGGCGAGCCCGGGCACGAGGTGGTCGACCGGTCCCTCCCCGGCGACCGTCGTCACCTCGAATCCGAGCGCCTGGAGCGCCGCCGACCACTTCTCGGCTTCGACCGAGACACCGTCGTGACCGCCGAGGCGGAACGACACGATCGCGGCGCGCGCCATCCCGGCACGGTAGGCGCGCGGCGGGCCGGCAGGTTCGGCACCGGCCGTGGGCTACCGTGGCGCCGATGGCAAAGCGTGCGCTCATCACCGGCGTCACGGGCCAGGACGGTTCTTACCTGGCAGAACTGCTGCTCCAGCAGGGCTACGAGGTCATCGGCATGGTCCGGCGGTCCTCCACGGTGGGCTTCGAGCGAATCGCCCACATCCAGGACCAGATCACGATCGTCGGGGGGGACCTCCTCGACCAGGCCTCGCTCATCACGATGCTCTCGGAGTTCCGCCCGGGCGAGGTGTACAACCTCGCAGCGCAGTCCTTCGTCCAGACCTCCTGGAGCCAGCCGGTGCTGACCGGGGAGACGACCGCGCTCGCCGTGACCCGGATGCTCGACGCGATTCGCATCGTCGATCCGTCCATCCGCTTCTACCAGGCGAGCAGCTCGGAGATGTTCGGCAAGGTGCTGGAGGTTCCCCAGCGCGAGACCACGCCCTTTTACCCCCGCAGTCCCT
>DAHUZM010000080.1 GCA_027306525.1 Acidimicrobiaceae bacterium | reverse complement strand
TCGCGCGGGTCCGGGGTGGCCGGAACGAGCGCGTCCGGGGCGCGGGAGCCCGTGGCGGGCGCGTCCGGGGCGGGGGAGCCCGTGGCGGGCGGGTCGGGGATGCCGCCGTCTTGTAACCACGGTGTGGATGGGGAAGCGGATCTCGGTGCCTCGGCGCAGTTGACTGGCGTGGCATGCAACGCCTGATTGCCGAGACCGGAACCCGTTCTTTCGTACAACCCCCTCGTAGCATTGTTGTCCGGTGACAACGATGCTCACGTGGGTTCAATATGGCCGGCCGGCCACGGCCGCCCTGCGCGATGCGGTGGCCGAGGCGAAGGCCGGTGATCCCCTGGCCCTGGTCACCGTGGTGGTGCCTTCCAACGGCGTGGGTGTGGCGGCCCGGCGCCAGCTCGCGAGCGGCGCGTACGGACGGCTCGGCGAGCAGGGCACGGGCCTGGCGGCGGTCAGCTTCCTCACCGTCTATCGCCTGGCCGAGCTCCTCGGCGCCGCCGTGTTGGCCGCTGCGCAGCGACGCCCGGTATCGACCCCAGTCATCGCCGCCGCCCTACGTCGTGCCCTCGCCCGGGGTCCAGGCGTGTTCGCCGCGGTGTCCGATCACCCCGCCACCGAGACGGCGCTGCTCCAGGCCTATAAGGAGTTGCGCGACTGTTCGGAGGCGGCTTTGGGTGCGCTGGCCGGTCGGAGCCCCCGGGCTGACGACGTCGTTCGCCTGGCCGGTGCGGCGCAGCAGCTGCTCGAAGAGCGCTTCTTCGACGAGGAGGACCTGCTCGAGAGCGCGTGCTCGGTCCTCGAGGCGGACGGCTCGGTGCTCGAATCCTTCGGCGCCGTCATCGTCTACCTGCCTGAGCGCCTGAGCCGGCACGGCGCGCGGTTACTTGCCACCGTCGGTACCCGCCAGGCGTTGCGGGTAGTGGCAGGAACGACGGGGGACCACGCGGCCGATGCCGAGGTGCTCTCCTCGCTCAACCGCCTGTTCGACGACGCGACGGTGCCCACTCCGCCAGAGTCCGGCGCGTTGAAGGAAGTGGTGTCGGCCGAACGGACGCGGCTGGTGAGCACCTCGGACCCAGATGAGGAGGTGCGCGAAGCAGTCCGAGCGGTGGTCGACGCGGTGCGCGCCGGCACCCCGCTTGATCGCATCGCACTGCTCTATGCCACCCGCGAGCCCTACGCTCGGCTGCTGCACGACCAGCTGCGCGCTGCTGGCATCGCCTACAACGGCTCGTCGGTGCTCACCCCCGCGATGCGGGTGGCGGGACGAACGATCCTGGGACTTCTCGGGCTGGCCGGGCGCAACATGCGCCGAGAGGACGTCTTCGCCTGGCTGTCGGGTGCTCGCCTGCTCCACGACGGACGGTGGATACCGGTGGGGGCGTGGGAGCGCATCTCGCGAGACGCCGGGGTGGTGGCCGGGCGAGACGACTGGGACCGACGCCTCGACCGCTACGGCGAGGAGTGCCGGGCCGAATTGGAGCGCATCGAGGCGGATCCCGACGCCCTGCCCTGGGAGGCGGAGCGACTGACCACGGAGATCGAACGGACCCTCGGGCTGCGGAGCTTTGTCCTCGGGCTGCTCGACGAGCTCGAGGCGGCAGGGGTTGCCGCCCAGTCATGGTCGGCCCGGGCCCGCTGGGCCCAGGCGCTGCTTCGGCGGCTGCTCGGTGACGAGCGCGCTCGGGGGCAATGGCCACTCGACGAGCAGAAGGCGGCCGAACGGGTCGAGCGCGCCCTTGACCGGCTGGCCTGTCTCGACGAGGTCGAGCCGGCCGTGAAGCTCGAGGTCTTCGTCCGCACCCTGGCGCTCGAGCTCGAGCAGGACCTCGGACGGGTGGGGCGGATGGGCGTGGGTGTGCTCGTGGGCTCGATCGGGATGGGCCTCGGCCAGGAACTCGATCTGCTTGTCGTCCTGGGCTTGGTCGAAGGATCGTTCCCGAGCCTGGTGCACGACGACTCGCTGTTGCCCGACCACGAGCGCGAAGCGACAGGCGGCGAGCTTGTCCGGCGTGAGCAGGCCGTCGAGCGCCAGCACCGGCAGTTGCTGGCCGCCCTGGCGGGCTCGGATCACCAGCTGCTGTGCATCCCCCGCGGGGACCTGCGCAAGAGCGCTGAACGCGTCCCGTCGCGCTGGGCGCTCGAGGTGGGCTCGATTCTCGCTGGGTCACGCCTGTGGAGCGAAGAGCTGCTCGCCACAAGCGCGGACTGGATCGGCCACAGTGCCTCCTATGACGCAGCGCTGCGCGGTCTCATTTCGCCGGCCACCGCCCAGGAGTACCGGCTGCGCTCGATCATGGCCGGGGGTGGGGGTCAGCGCGCACTCAGCACGCTGGGGGACGCCGCGCTGGAGAGTGGTGCCGCCATGTTGCGGGGACGACGTAGTGACCGATTCACCCGTTTTGACGGGAACCTCCAGGGGCTCCCCGTCCCTTCCCCGGTCAATCGTGCTGTGTCGGCCACCGCGCTGGAGGCCTGGGCCAAGTGCCCCTTCGGCTATCTGGCCCGCCACGTGCTCGGTGTCGAGGAGATCGAGCGCCCCGAGGACCGTCTGCGCATCTCGCCGGCCGATCGGGGCACGCTCGTGCACGCGGCCCTCGAGCGTTTCGTGGCCGAGGCGTTAGCTGCGGGCCGACCGGCGCCGGGCCAGGCGTGGACCCTGGCCGATCGGAACCGGCTACGCGCCATCGCCGAAGAACTCTGCGAGGACTACGAAGCACGCGGCCTCGTCGGTCGGGCGCTCTTCTGGAGCCGGGAGCGTCCGGCCATCCTGGCCGACCTCGACCGCGTACTCGCGGAGGACAGCGACCATCGCGCCCCCATCGGCTCGCAGCCCATCGTCGCCGAGTTGGCCTTTGGGCTGCGTGACGCGGCGCTCGCCACGGTGGGCCTGACGATCACCGACGGGCGGATCGTGCCCTTTCGGGGCAAGGCCGACCGGGTCGATTTGGCTTCCGACGGGACCCTCGAGGTCCTCGACTACAAGACCGGCAGGGCCTCCGACTACGCCGGATTGAGCGAGGACAACCCCGACGATGGCGGCCGGCACCTGCAGCTCGCCGTCTACGGCCTGGCCGCCCGGGCCCACCAGGACCGCCCCGCCGCCGAGGTCACTGCCTCCTACTGGTTCGTCTCGCGCCGGGGTGGCTTCGAGCGAACCGGCTACCGCGTGACGGCGGATGTTTTGAAGCGGGTCGGTGACACGGTGGGGCACATGATCGAGAACATCGAGTCGGGGGTCTTCCCCCCGGCCCCGACCGCCACCGTCATCGCCCAGCGGGTCGACTGCGCGTACTGCCAACCCGACGAGCTCGGCGTTATGGATCTGAAGCGCCAGATGGAGCGCAAGCGCGCCGACCCCGTTCTGCGCGGCTACCTCGAGTTCATCGGCGAGCTCGAGCCGGACGAAGAGGGAAGCAGTGCCTGAGCGGCCGATGGCCCCAGACCAGGCGGCGCGCGACCGCATCGTGGAGGAACTCGGCTCGACCCTCTTCGTCGAGGCCGGCGCGGGCTCCGGAAAGACCAGCGCGCTCCTCGACCGCATCCTCGCCCTGGTGGGACGGGGGGCCGTCGAGCTGCAGTCGCTCGCCGCCATCACCTTCACTGAAAGGGCGGCAGCCGAGCTCCGGGACCGGCTGCGACGCAGACTCGAAGAGTGTGCCGAACAGGCAGCGGAAACCGAAGCGGCGGCGCGCTACCGCCTGGCACTCGATCAGCTGGATTCGGCGGCGGTGGGGACGCTGCACGCTTTTGCCCAGCGGCTGCTCACCGAACACCCGATCGAAGCCGGTCTGCCACCTCGCCTCGAAGTGCTCGACGAGGTGAGCTCCGGGGTTGCCTTCGACGAGCGGTGGCGGGTGTGTCTCGACGACTTGCTCGCCGACGTCTCGCTCGAACGCACGTTGCTGCTGCTCGATGCCTGCGGCAGGCCTGTTGAGACCTTGCGGGCGGTGGCGATTGCCTTTGACGACAACTGGGACCTCGTCGCCGAGCGGGTAACCAATGCCGGAGGGAGCGTCCCGTCGGTGCACGCCATGGCTGCCCCGGTATTCGCCGAGATCAGCGACATTTGCGCGACGCCCTGCCGCGATCCTGGGGACAGCCTGCGCCGGCGCCTCGACCATGTGGGCGTCTGGGCCGCGAAGACCGCCGCCATCGCGGACGAGGTCGAGTTGCTCGCCGCCTTGGACAGAGAGGCCGATCCGAAGCCGCCGAGCTTCAGAGTGGGCAACGTGGGCAAGTCCGACAACTATCGCTGTGATGTGAAGGAACTTCGGCAGCGTCTGCACCACGCCGGCGAGCTTTTCGACGAGTTGCGCGCCCAGGTGGCTGAGGCCTGCATCGCTCAGCTCGGGGCCCGCATCAAGGCGTTCACGCTGGAGGCTGCCGATGAGCGTCGGAAGGCGGGAACCCTCCAGTTCCACGACCTGCTAGTGCTCGCCCGGGACCTGCTCCGCGACCGGCGGCACGGTCCGGTTGTTCGGGGTCAGCTGCACAAGCGCTACCAGCGCCTGTTGCTCGACGAATCCCAGGACACCGATCCGATCCAGTTGGAGCTGGCCGTGCGCATCGCCGCGGCCGAGCCCGGGGCCGAGGCGTCGGGCTCGGTACCATGGGTCGACCTCGAGGTCAGTCCGGGCCAACTCTTCTTCGTGGGGGACCCGAAGCAGTCGATCTACCGGTTCCGCCGGGCCGACATCGCCATGTTCCTTGCCGCCAAGAAGCGCTTCGGCGACGACATTGGGGGCCTCGTCGAACTGACGGCCAACTTCCGCACAACCGAGCCGGTCATCGAGTGGGTGAACGCGGTGTTCGGAAGGCTTTTGGTCCCCTCCGCCGGGGCCGGGCTGCCCGTCGAGTCGCAGCCGAGCTACGTGAGGCTTCAGGCGGTGCGTGCCGAGGCGCCGGGCGGGCCACCGGTGGCCGTTCTCGGCCGGCACGAACACCCGAACGGCACCAAGGCCGATGAGCTACGCGAGGCCGAGGCAGAGGAAGTGGCCCGCACCATCAGCCGGATCCTGGCCGAAGCCTGGGCCGTGGGCGACGAGAGGGACCCCTCGGCGTGGCGGCCGGCGCGACTGGGCGACATCACCGTGCTCGTGCCAGCCCGGACCTCACTGCCGTTTCTCGAAGATGCACTCGAGGCGACGGGCATCGCCTATCGGGCCGAGTCGAGCTCCCTCGTGTATGCCACCCGGGCGGTGCGGGACCTGCTCATGGTGTTGCGCGCCGTCGACGACCCGACCAACACCTTGGATGTAGTGTCGGCTCTGCGCACGCCGCTTCTCGGATGTGGCGACGACGACCTGTTTCGCTTCAAGGTCGAGTGGCGAGGTCACTGGAACTACCTCGGCGACCAGCCGGCAAGTGTCCCCGAGAACGACCCGGTGGGCCGGGCACTGGGCTATCTCAGGGCCCTGCACGACGAGCGACACTGGCTCGGTCCCTCCGAGGTGCTGGATCGCATCGCTACCGACCGCCGAGCCTTCGAGCTCGGCTTCGTCGAAGGTCGGCCCCGCGACGTGTGGCGCCGTCTGCGCTTCGTTGTCGACCAGGCACGGGCCTGGCACGAGGCGACGGGGGGCAACCTGCGCCAGTACCTGCACTGGGTGGAGTCCCAAGCGGTTGAAGGGGCCAGGGTGGAGGAGGTGGTGCTGCCTGAGACCGACGACGACGCCGTGCGCATCATGACCATCCACGCGGCTAAGGGCCTCGAGTTCCCCATCACCATCGTGTCTGGTCTCTCCACCCGCCCGCAGAACAACCCGGCGAGGGCGCAGGTGGTGTTCCCCGCCGGGGGCGGGGTCGGCTACCGGGTGGCAAAAGGCCTTGTGACCTCGGAGTTCAAGGAGTGGACCCCAATCGACGAGCAGATGGCCTTCGACGAGCGCCTTCGCCTGCTCTATGTGGCCTGCACCCGGGCACGGGACCACCTCGTCGTGTCTCTGCACCGAGCGGCGCGCGCGAACCCGGGGGAGCTCGGCAGCAAGACGAACGCCGAGCTGCTCGTCAGCGGCATGGGCAAGCTGCTGGACGGCCTTGCTGACGGGCCCGGAGACGCCGAGGTCGTTCCGGTGCCCGCCCCGCCGCGCCCGCCAGCCCCGGAGCCCTTCGAGACGTGGTCGGCTGAGCGTAGGGCGGCGCTCGACGTCTCGTCTCGGCCCACCACGGTCGCCGCGACTGCACTGAGCGATGAGGGGGTCTTCGACGCTGGCGAGGAGGTGCGCGAGGGGCTCGAGAAGCGCCCCCGGGACCTCGACCTACCCCCGTGGCTCAAAGGCCGCTACGGAAGCGCCGTGGGCCGGGCCGTGCACGGTGTGCTCCAGGTCGTCGACCTCCAGGACGGCAGTGGCATCGAGGCGGCAGTTGCCGCCCAGTGCGAGGCAGAAGCCATCGTCGAGCGGACCAGCGATGTCCGGCGCTTGGTGGAGGCCGCACTGGGCTCGCCGTCTGTGGTCGAGGCGGCCGGCTGCGCCTACTGGCGCGAGCTTTACGTCTGCGTGCCGGTAGGCGAGCGCCTGCTCGAGGGGTACCTGGACCTGCTCTACCGGCGCCAAGGAGCGGGGCTCGTGGTGGTCGACTACAAGACGGCGAGCACCGCCGATCCGGACGAACTCGGTCGGCGGGTGGAGGGGTACCGGTGCCAGGGCGCTTCTTACGCCCTGGCGATGGCCGAAGCGACCGGCGAGGAGGTGGTGGCGGTCGTCTTCGTTTTTCTCACCCCGATAGGTGCGATCGAGCGGCAGCTACCGGACCTCTCCGCGGCCATTGCCGACGTCCGGAACCTGGTCGCATCGGGAGCCGAGTCGGTCGTCGCGTGATCCACACTTGTGGTCATGCGGGTTGGGGTTGGGAAAGCGGCTACTAGAGGCGAATCAAGAAGGCCGGTTGTCTCCCGTCGAGAAACGCAGTCCCCGCCAACTTCCCACCGGAGTCTGGTTGCGAAGGACATGATCGCTGCCCAGTGGTTTGTCGGACCGTTGACAAGGCGATCGGCATCATTCGTGCTGCAACGGTCCTGTTGGTTGGTGAGAGTGTCCTGAGGTGCAAGGGCAACGGCCAAACCTCCACACCCAACGCTGTGAGCAGCGGAGTGATCGAGACTCCGATGCTCTGCAACAGCACCAAGACACCGATGGCGAGAAGGGCGACGCGTACGACGTTGGCAGAGATGGTGGTGGAGGGGCGACTCCGGCCCACCTTCAACGGGGAGGGGTCTCAGGAGAAAGCGCTAGGACGGTTCCACCGTAGCGATCTCGATTGGAGTTGACCGCCACGAAGCCCCCCGACCCGAGGCGGCATCGAACTCAGTTCCAGCCAGAGCGGGCCCCTCCACCCATTCCGAACGGGCCGGCAGGCCATCGGAAGCAGTCGATCATCAGCTGATCAACCTCCTCGGCCGTCGCGACTCCTTCGGCCACGACTTGACGGGCCTCGCGTCCCATGGCGGCGTAGACGCGGTTGGCGACGTAGCCCCAGCTCCGCGGTTGGTCCTTCACGACGATGGGGTTCTTACCGGCGGCCCTCGCCAATCTGGTGACCGTTTCAACGGTGTCGTCCGAGGTCCAGGCAGTGCGGACGATTTCGGCCAAGGCCATAACCGGGGCAGGGGATGCCCAGTGCCATCCGATGACCCGCGGGCCTCGAGATGTCGCTCCGGCGAGGGCGGTAATGGGCAACCCGCTCGAATTTGAGGCGAGGATGGTGGTGGGGCGCGTGATGCGGTCGAGGTCCTTAAACGCCTCGATCTTCAGCTCCAGCCGTTCGGGC
The DNA here is from genome assembly GCA_027306525.1 of Acidimicrobiaceae bacterium. GTDB lineage: Bacteria > Actinomycetota > Acidimicrobiia > Acidimicrobiales > RAAP-2 > Palsa-461. Next base: position 6,210 of record DAHUZM010000080.1, on the reverse strand, counting down.
ACCGCTTCGATCACAAGGTCCACCTCGGTCATCGCATCGATGCCGACCCGGAAGGAGATCCGCGCCCGAGCGGCATCCGCTTCCTCCTGGGATCGCAGGCCGCGCCTCACCGCCGAGGACAACCCAAAGCGTCCGGCGACCACAGCCTCCTCGCCCTTGTCCAACGCCGCCTGGTCGATGTCGGCGCAAACCACCTCATGGTTGGCGAGGGCTAGTACTTGGGCGATACCGGCTCCCATCACGCCCGCACCGAGAACGCCAATCTTCTCCACCGCATCCTCCTCCTCGGACAACAGATTTCTATTCAAGTGCGACGTCGACGTCGACTCCGAGCAAGGCGCCTACGACGAGTCTTGGAACGTCGCTCGGATCAGTGCCGGAAGTCGCGGTCAGTGCACAGAGGTCGGCATGTTTCGAGTCATCGTGCCGACGACCTCCTGGCACGTTGATTCAAGGCGACGGCATCGCAGATGAGCCGCTTCAGTGCTGCCTTGTGGATCTTGTCGTGTTCACCGATGTCGATGGCACGCCGTACTTTCCCCCCCAGGCTCGAGTTGAAGATCCCGGTCGGGTCGTTCAGTGCCGCACCTTTGAAAAACGTTAGCTTGACGACACTCTTGTAAACCTCTCCGGTGCAGATCCCGCCGTCGTGCGACCAGACCGGTATTCCGGGGCTCGTTGGCTTGACCCACTTCCACTCCTCGACGACATCAGGATCCGCCTCTTTGATGATCGCCCGAACTTGGCCGAGAATTTCGCCGCGCCAGTCGCCGAGCTTGCTGATCCTCTCGTCGATGAGATCGGTAGGGCGGCTTGCTGTCCCTGGCATTTCGCTCCTCGAAGTGGCTGAAGACACCCCGGCGAACACCGTGGGGTCGATGGCCGATGCTAATGAGGCCTCGGGGGCTTCGGTCGATGGTCGCCAACGTACAGGTCCTCAGCACCCGGTCCGCGTTGCGGTGGGCGCGTACGCGTCGTCGGGTGGGGACGGGGTCGATGCCACGGTGCTGGTCGTTCTGCGCGGGAGGCATGAGGGCGCTCGGCGCTCTACCGTTCAACCATGACCGCGGCAAGGTGGCCCTGCAGGTGGACCTAGGGGAACGACGGGCGTTGCCGGCGATTGACGTTGCGAGTTCGTACCGGTCGGAGGTCGTCAGCTCGTCCGGCCCGACTCCTGAAGGAGGCAGTGGTGCCTGAGCTTCCCCTCTCCGACATCAAGGTCCTGGACCTCACGGTCGCCCGAGCCGGGCCGACCTGCGTCCGCCAACTCGCGGACTGGGGGGCACAGGTCGTACGAGTCGAAGCTCCCGAAGACGTCCTCGGGGGAGGCGAGCGCCGACACAGTTCGGACTACCAGAACCTGCATCGGAACAAGCGGTCGATCTCACTCAATCTGAAGGCACCTGAGGGTCTCGACGTGTTGTACCGGCTCGCCGATTGGGCGGACGTTCTGGTCGAGAACATGCGCCCCCAGGTGAAGCATCGGCTTGGCTTCGACTACGAACGCCTCCATCGTCGGAACCCGCGCCTCGTCTTCGGTTCCATCTCCGGCTTCGGCCAGGACGGGCCATACGCCGGGCGGGGAGGTGTGGACCAGATCGCCCAGGGTCTCGGCGGGCTGATGAGCGTGACCGGGTTCCCGGGCACCGATCCGACCCGGGTTGGGATCCCGGTCGCCGACCTTTCTGCCGGGCTGTACCTCGCCATCGGCATCTTGGTCGCGTTGCACGACCGCGAGCGCACTGGTGAAGGGCGCTGGGTACGGACGTCGCTACTCGAGGCGATGGTGGTCATGATGGACCTGCAAGCCGTTCGCTACACCGTGGACGGGACGGTGCCGGTCCAGGAAGGGAACCACCACCCGACCCAGATCCCCATGGGCTGCTTCCGATCGGCCGACGGGTTCATCAACGTGGCAGGCCCCTCGGGCCGCCTGCTCCGTCGCTTCTGCGAGGTGATCGGTCTGCCCGACCTTCCCCGGGACCCGAGGTTCGACTCGGCCGCCAAGCGCTCGACGAATCGGGAACAAATCAACATGATGATCGGTGAACGGCTCCGAACCCGGACGACCGCCGAGTGGATCGAAGTCTTGGACCAGGTCGGTGTGCCCTGTGGTCCGGTGCTGCAGATGGACCAGGTGTTCGCTGATCCCCAGGTCGGACATCTACAGCTGACGGCGCCAGTCGAGTCGCTCGAATTCGGGACCATCTCCATTCTGCGGAACCCGGTCACGATATCCAAAGACGACCGGACGGTGCGCTCGGCCAGCCCCGGGGCGGGCGAACACACCGAGTCGATTCTCGCCGAGCTTGGGCTCACCCCAGAGGAAATCGAAGCACTCCACGGCAAAGAAGTGATCTGAGCGGGAGGATGAGTCGGGAGGACCTGCACCGGAGGCTGTGATGGCCGAGGTACGGGCGACGTCCTGATCGCCCGACCGCCCGCCGAGGTGTTCGACTTCGTCGCCAACTCGCGTCACGAGCCCGTATTCAACCCCGGGATGACGACCAGCGGCCCGATCGGCAAGGGCAGCCGTTTCCGGGCGGTCATGCGGTCGGGCCGCTGTCGGATGCGCTGGAAATGGATCGTCCCCCACCCGGCAGCCTCCGACGTCTGGACCGGGTCCTGGGCTCGATCAGCCGACGTCAGGAATGCAGGATTTGGCGAAGCAGTTCCTGGAGGTGACGGCCGCCGGATCGGTGTACGTGCACGAGATGGGTCAACCGGGACTACCGGCAGTGGTGTTTCTCCAAGGGCCCGGCGCAAGTGGGGCCATGTGGCATCGGTGCCGTGTCGCCGTTTCTTCACGCGCGCGCAGTGACCGGGCGGTTCAGCCGCATGATCGGTACGGACGCTGCGGGCAGGGCCGATCTCGAGGCGTCGGCCCCATGGGCGTTCCGTCGAGCCTTCATTGAGGGGTTCAAGGCCCCGGCGCTCCCCGTCGAGCGCCAAGCCTCATGTCCAGTGCTGCTGGTAGCTGGCGGGAAGGAGGCTCACGTCCCGGCCAACGCGGCGCTCGCCTCGGTGATGGGGAACGCGATTGCCCTGTTCGCACCGGGCGTCGGTCACGGTTGGATGGCCCGACGGAGCGAGCTTCACGTCCGGATGGTCGAAGCTTGGCTCACCGAGCGACTACTGCCCTCCGAGTTGCACGAGGAGATGCGTTTCCCGGAGCGACCGAGCTTGCTCCGCTATACCGGCGACGACCGAGCATGAGGAACCGGGAGCGCGTCTCACACCACCCGGCTTACGGCCACTTCTCGCGCAGCTCGCAGGGGGGACGACACCGTTGCGGCGGCCACGGTTTGGGACCTTCGACCCTATCCCGGTGGTGGCTCGCTTAGTACCGTCCTGGCGGTGAGCCAGGCTGACCCTCCGGCGGCGCGTCAGGGCGTGGTCGGCCTGATGCGCCTGCGCGCAGAAGCGCATCCCGAAGCGCCTTGGCTGCGTTTCGAAGACGACGTCTACACCTGGGGACAGGCCCTGGGACAGGTGCGTCGCGCAGCCAACGGACTGTTGGAGCTCGGGGTCGGGCCGGGCCAACGGATCGCCCTCATGTTGTCGAACCGTCCCGAGTTCCTGTGGGTCCACTTCGGAGCCGACCTCATGGGGGCCACCAGCGTGGCCATCAACACCGCCCAGCGCGGTGCCGCCCTCCGACACATCCTCGCCGACTCCGGTGCCGTGCTCGTCGTGGCCGACACGGCCGTGATCCCGGCGATCCAAGCCGTGGCCGACGAGCTTCCGGCCCCGATCCGGATCGTGAGCGCCGAGCGACCCGATGGAGACCGCGCCACGATGACGCTCGAGGTCCTCCTCTCTGGGCCCGATCGAGAACCCCCTAGCCCCGGGCAAGGTGACTGGAGGCCGGCCCCTTCGATCACCTACACCTCCGGGACTACTGGGCCGCCCAAGGGTGTGGTCTCGGTAGCCCGACCGGGAGGCAACGGGTACAGCGGCCTGCCGGCCGTGCTGGCTTCGACCGGGGTGGGTCCCGGGGAGGTGATGTACACCGCGTTGCCCCTGTTCCACGGCAACGCCCTCGGACTGACGGTCATGGGTTCGATGATGCTCGACTGCCAGGTGGCCCTCGGCCGCCGGTTCAGCGCGTCACGGCACTTCGACGAATGCCGCCGTTACGGTGCGGTGGAGTTCAACACCCTGGGGGGCATGATCTCGATGCTGCTGAAGGTCCCCGAGCGCTCGGACGACGCCGACAATCCCGTCCGGGTCGTCGCCTCGGCCGGCTGCCCGACCTGGGCGTGGGAGTCCTTCCAGACGCGCTTTGGCGTCCGCCTGGTCGAGTGGTTCGGCATGGTCGACGCACCCGGGTTCTTGCTCAACGACGTCGGCCGGGTGGGCTCGATGGGCCGACCGGTCGGCGAGGTCGAGTTCTCGGTCTTCGACGACGCGGGTCGACCACTAGGACCGGGGCAGGTCGGCGAGCTGGTGTTTCGGGGGCCGGGCGGACCGGCGACCGCATATCACAACAACCCGGAGGCGACCGAACGCGCCTATGCCGGTGGGTGGTTCCATACCGGGGACCTGGCCGAACAGGACACCGAAGGCTACTTCTACTACCGGGGCAGGAAGAAGGAGTCGATGCGCCGGCGCGGCGAGAACATCTCGGCCTGGGAGGTCGAGTCGGTGGTGAACACACATCCGGCCGTCGCCGAGTCTGCTGCCCACGGCGTTCCGGCCGATCTGGGCGAAGACGACGTGAAGGTGGTGGTCGTGCTCCGCCCGGGCGCAGCGCTCAAACCCGAAGACCTCCTCGACCATTGTCGGGGAAAGATGGCGTACTACGCAGTCCCGCGCTACGTCGAGGTGATCGACCAGCTTCCCAAGACCGGGACTCAGCGGCCCAACTATGGGGCGCTGAAGCAGCGGGGCCTGACCCCGGAGACCTGGGATCGGGAGGCGGTCGGTTACGAGGTCCGGCGCGAGTAGCCATCCGCCGCGCGGGGCTCGCGCCGCGTCGGCCCGGGCATAAGCGTTGGCGCGTCTTTCAGCGAGCCGACTGGCCGCTCCCCGGTGACGTGCGAGTAACCTGCCTGACCCGGTCCTTGTCGGCCTTCAGCGCGGCAAGAACTGCGACCAGATCGGCCGATTCGGCCGGGTAGATGCCGGGGTAGGTCTGTCGGACGGCGGCGCCCAATCCGCCGGTGTCGGTGCGTCGGCCGGCCTGCGCCGTTTGATCGAGCACCGCCAAGACGATGTCGATGAGCTGTTGCTCGGGCAGTGGTTCGCCAATGCGCAAGTCGCCACTCGCCGCGACGGCGGTCTCGACGGACCGCTGGTGGGCGCGCCACAGGAGGCGCTGGGCCTCCTCGGGGCCCGACCGGGCGTAGTCCACCCATGCTCGAGCTTCCGCCGTCTCCGGGATGGATTCCTCGGACAGCGATCGGCCGGCTTCCCAGATGTCGAGGACCAGTGCTTCGTTCACCGCGCTCCACCAGTGGGACCCGCCGCCGTCGCGCACTCGACCGCTCGCGACCTCCCATGAGAAGAACTCGAGCAGGGCCCGACCCATCCCGACACCGGTTCGACCTGGTCCGGGGTGGCAGGTGAAGAACCAAGCCACCTCCCGGGCCCGCTGCAGGGTGTTGAGCGCGGGGCGAAGACCGGCCGGCACAGCGGGACTGTAGCGGGAGGTTGGTCGCGCTACTAGGGACCAAAGTCCCTGTCCACTCGTCGCCATTTCGTGCAGAAATTGGTTGGGAGGGGACAACGGGTTGGGGGTGCCGCGGTCGTCTCTACAAGCCGGTCGTTCAAACGAGCGAGAGGGGAGGGGGATGGCCGAGCACGAGAGGGCCTCGACCCTGGCCACCGAGTCACCACGACGCGCGCCGCACGAGGTCGGTGAGGACTCGTACCGGTCCCGCTGGAGCTGGGAGGACGTGACCTGGGGCACCCACTGCGTGGACTGTTACCCCGGCAACTGCCCCTTCAGGGTCTACACCGCCGACGGGCGGGTCATCCGGGAGGAACCGGCGGCCACCTTCGGGACGGTCGAGGAGGGGATCCCCGACTTCAACCCGATGGGCTGCAACAAGGGCGCCTGCTGGAGCCAGCAGCTCTACGACGGCGACCGGGTGCTCCACCCGCTGCGCCGAGTCGGCCCCCGCGGGAGCGGGCAATGGGAGCAAGTCTCCTGGGACGACGCCCTCACCCAGGTCGCCGACGCCATGCTCGATGCCATCGAGGCCG
>DAHUZM010000073.1 GCA_027306525.1 Acidimicrobiaceae bacterium | reverse complement strand
CAACACCAGGGCGGGTATCTGTTCGGGCTGGTTCCGACGAATCCGAGTTGGTGTGGCCGACCGAAGGACGGACCCGGTCGATGACCCGTAGTAGGCGACGACATCTGGGGATGTCTGTTCGACAACGACCCATGTTCGAGTTGCGCCTGACGTCTGATTGGCCAGAGCCTGGCGACGGAGCCACTCGTCGAGGGCCGGCTTTCCGCAATCGAATCGATCGAGCACGTGCTCACCTGTCAGGAGCACCGGACCGATGTACGCCATCAGTTGGGGTGGTCGAGAACCGACGGATTCGACAGCAGCTTGACCATGGCCGGTGGAAGTGCCGGCGGCCGGGAAAGCAGCTCCTGAAGCTCGTCCCACGCTGAATCGTCCGCCACGAAGACACGCCGATCGGCGAGCTCGATCTGCGCCGCCTCGACGGCGTGCCGCACGACAAAATCGTTGGCCGACTCGCCTCTGGCGTCAGCCGCCCGCCGCAAGACGGCGTCCTGCTCAGGGGTTAGCCGCAGGCTCAGTCTCTCGGTCTTGGATGCCATGGAGTCATTGTACGTCAATTGATGTACAGGCGCGTCGTGAGCTGGGTGGATCGCGATTGACCACCGCCTGGAGGAGGCCAGGGCGAGGCCGCACCGGCCTGCGAGGGAAGGGCGCTCACGGCGAGTCCTCTACGCCTGACCAGGAAGAATGACTCTCTTTCGCAGCCCTGCGACAAGATGGCGCCGATGATCGATGAGCCAGACTTCGGGCCGACAAGAGCGAGACCGTGGCAACTCGAGCGGGCCCGAACGCCGGACGTCGGGGCCGGCGGAAGGGCCGGCTCGGCGCTCCCGAGATCTGCTGGACGAACTCGAGGTGCAGCGTCGAAAGCTGCTCCGCCTGTTCTACGACGACCGGATCAGCGCCGACCTCTTCGCCGAGGAGGAGGCGAGGCTGTCAAAAACCATTGCATCGGCGCGAGGCGATCTGGCAGGCTCGGCAAAGCAGATCGAGGTGGCCGACGACCTGTCGCGCACCTTCGACGAGGTGGCTCGGATCCTGGCCGATCTGGACATCGAGCGCATCTGGCAGGCAGGTAAAGATGTCGAGCGCCGCGTGCTTATCGACGAGTTCCTGGAGCAAATCACGGTCCTGCCGGACCACCTCGAGGTGGCCATCTCCGGCGCTCCCCCGATCAACGTCCTGTACGCAGAGGTCGGGATGAAGGACTCGGGTTTTGGTGGTGTCGGAGGGGGGACTTGAACCCCCACGCCCTTGCGGGCACCAGCCCCTCAAGCTGGCGCGTCTGCCTATTCCGCCACTCCGACGCTCTCGATGCGGCTCCGCGCCGCCGAGGTGTCCGACGACTCTAGCCGAAGGCGAAATTCCTTCCTCGACTTCAAGTTCGGCTACTCGGGACCGTTGGAGTCCCGCTGTAGTCCGCAGGCACCTTGACGAGCCTGGCCCAGTCGAGGATCGTCGAGAACAATCCCTGCGGGTACGGGCCGGGGTCCATGCCGGTCACAAAGGCGCTCCACGCGAGGGCATCGGGCTCGGCGAAGAGCGGTAGCGCCGTCATGTCTGCCCAGAGCTGGGCATCGATGGCGTCATAGAGCGGTTGGGCCTTCACGGGGTCGAGTTCCCGTGTGGCCTGGGAGAACAGGTTGTTGACCTTGGGCGAGTTGTAATTGCTCCAATCCTGGGCGCCGGTTCCGCCACTGAAGTCGAGAATGGGCGAGTACCAGGCGCTGGTGGCGCTCGGGAAGGCCGCCGTGTGGAGCGGGAGGAGCGCCATGTCGACCGCCCCCGCTTGCAGCTGCTCCCCGGCGATCGTCGCGTTGGGCTCGTCAAGCACCTGCAGGGTGATCCCCTCCAGCCGCAACTGCTCAGCAAGGAGAGGCGCGGTCTGCACGGCCCATCCGTTGCCGGCATCGACCGCCAGCTTGAGGACGAGGGGGTGGCCCGCCAGATTGACCCAGAGCCCCGTCGTGTTCCGGAAATACCCGGCGCTGACCAGGTCGTCGACCACCTGGGTGGGGTCGGCGGTGCTCGGGAACGTCTTGGCCGAGATCGGACCCGACGGCACCGTCGTCGTCGTGCTCGTGGTGGTCGCGTTCAGAGGGATCGGAGGCGGTGTCGTCGGGTATGCCGCGTCTCCCTGGGCGTAGAGGTGGCTGAGCGCAGGGGCGATGTTCACGTCGGCCCAGCCGACGACGTGGTTGACGAGCTGCTGGCGGTCGATCGCGTAGGCGACCGCTTCGCGCACGAGCGGCTGCGAGGTGAGCTGGCCGGCCGTGGCGAACTCGAGTTCGAGAAACGTATTGGAGATGTTCACCTCGCTGCGAACGGTGGGCAACGAGCTCACAGCGGACAAGAACCCCGAGGTGAAGAAGGTTGGTGCCGCCACGTCGATCTTGCCCTCGTGGAGCCACTCGGCGAGCTGGCCGGGGCCGGTCGCGAGGCGGATCCTCAGCCGGTCGATCTTGGGCGGCTGGCCCCACCAGTGCGGGTTCTTCACCAACATGATCGAGGTGCTGGACACCGAGGCGATCTCGAAGGGACCACCGGAGAGGTCGATCCTCGGATCGACGTTGGTACACGTGGGGCTCCAGCCGGTGCGCTCCAAGACGTGTGCGGGAAGGAGGTAGTCGAAGAGCCCTTGCCAGTCGGCGTACGGGGTCGAGAACACGACGGTGAGCGTCCGGCCCCTATTCGAAGGGGTCATCGTCGCGATGTCGTCGTATCCCGCCGTGGTCGAGACGTTGGCGTCGCCGCCGATCGTGTTGATCGGCACCGTGCGCTGGTGCTGCCACGCGTAGATGAAGTCGTTGGCCGTGATCGGCACCCCGTCTGACCACACGGCCTTGGGATTGAGCGTGTACACGACGGTCTCGGGATTGGTCGAATGCAGCTCGGCCGAGTCGATCAGCGCCGGGTCGTACTGGGCCTGTCCGGTGCCGTCCACGCTGAACGCGCTCGGGAGCACCGCGCTCAAGACGAGGCGATTGGCGAAGGTGTTCCCGGTCGCCGTGTTCGGGTTGCAGCCTGTCGGGGCTTGGTCGATCCCGACCGTGATGAGGCCGCCCTGTCCGGGCAGATAGGTGACCGGTGGAGACGCCGGCGCGGCGTCCCCCGTCCCGCACGCGGCGAGCGCCCACGCGAAGGAGAGCAGGACGGAACCCAGGGCCACCCGGCGCCACCCCAAAGGGTGGCGTCCCCGGTGGCTCACTGCAGCCGGAGATCCAAGGTGAGCGAGGTGAGGGCGAAGACCACGGCGACCGTCACCGTGATCCTGTCCAGGTTGCGCTCGACGACCGTCGACCCCTGCGCCGCTGCACCGACGCTCCCTCCGAACATGTCGGAGAGGCCACCGCCCTTTCCGCTGTGCATGAGGATCAAGAACACCAGCGCGAACGCTGAGATGATCTCGACGACGACGTACACCACGGTGAGCACCGCTCGCTCCTTCAGGCCGGCCGAGACCGCGACGACGCGGTCACGCTTCAGGTGGCAGGAGAACGGTAGCAGGAGCCGACGGTCCGAATGACCTCGGCAAAGTCGGACGCCTGGAGACTGGCCCCACCCACGAGAAGCCCGTCGATGTCCGGCTCGGCGAGGAAATCGGCCGCATTCTCGGCGTTCACCGAGCCCCCGTACTGGATGCGGACCCCCTCCCCCGCCTCCGAGCCGCCACGGCCGGCGACCGTCAGGCGGATGAACGAGGCGGCGTCCGCCGCGTCGATGGCGCTGGCCGCCCGTCCGGAGCCGATCGCCCAGATCGGCTCGTAGGCGACCACGAGCGACGCCATCTGCTCGGGCGCCAGGGCCCCGAGGGCGCTGTCGAGCTGTGCCGCGAGGCAGTCCTCGGTCTTGCCGGCGTCCCGCTCGTCGGCAGTCTCGCCCACGCAGAGGATGGGAAGCATCGAGTGGCGGTGGACCGCCCGGAGGGTGGCCGCGACCTGGTCGTCGGTCATCCCGAAGAGCGTCCGGCGCTCCGAATGCCCCACGATGACGTAGCGAACGCCCAATCGGGCCAACATGGGCGCCGCGATCTCGCCCGTGAAGGCTCCCTCGTCGTCGGTGTGGCAGTGCTGGGCGCCGAGCGCGATCGGCAGCGATTCTCCCTCCACGAGCAGCTGCACGGTGCGCAGGTCGGTGAACGGGGGATGCACCGACACCTCGACGAGCGAGACGTCCTCGGGGCGCAGCCGGAGACCGAGATCCCGCACGGTGTGCAGCGCGACGGTGTGGTCGTGGTGCATCTTCCAGTTCGCGCTGACGAGGGGCCGGCGCCCACTCGATCGTTTGGCGCGCGGGGTCGACGTCGATGCCTCGGGTGCGCGCACGTGCCTCAGGCGGCCGGCGCGTTGGGTGCGCTGCGGAGCGCAGCCAACGCGGGGAGATCACCGTGCTCGAGCAGCGAGAGCGACGCTCCACCTCCGGTGGACACGAAGTCGATGCGCTCGGCCAGACCGAGGTGGTCGACGGCCCGCACGCTGTCGCCGCCGCCGACGACCGTGCAGCCGTCGCAGGCTGCCACGGCCTGTGCGACCGCCTCGGTACCCGCTGCGAACCGTTGGTCCTCGAACGCGCCGACCGGTCCGTTCCAGAACAGGGTCTTGGCACCGGCGATGGCCGCTGCGAAGGCGGCCGCGGTCTCGGGCCCGATGTCGAGGCCCTGCCAGCCATCGGGGATGTGCGCGCCGAGCACCTTGGTGTCCTCGATGCCCCGGACCCCGCTTGGAGGGACCCCGAGTCCACGACCGCCTGGCTCGAGCGCGACCACGTCGACGGGCAAGAGGAGCTTCGTGGCCTTCATCGCGAGCAACTTGCGACACTCCTCCACGTGGTCGAAGTCGACGATCGAGGCCCCGACGTCATAGCCGAGTGCGGTGAGGAAGGTGAAGGCCATCGCCCCGCCGACGGCGACCACGTCGGCCTTTGCCGCCAGGGCTCGCAGCACACCCAGCTTGTCGCTCACCTTGGAGCCGCCCAACACGACCACGAACGGCCGTGCTGGGGAATGGAGGAGCCCGCCCAACACCTCGACCTCCTTGGCGAGGCGAAGGCCGGCGGCACTCGGCAGGTGGCCAGGGGGGCCCACCACCGAGGCATGCGCCCGGTGGGCGACGCCGAAGGCCTCGTTCACGTATGCGTCGAACCCCGAGATCAGCCGCTCAACGAAGGCCGGCGAGTTCGCCTTCTCCCCGGGATCAAAGCGGAGGTTGTCCATGAGCTCGACGCCCGGGCACAGCGCTTCGAGGCGTTCGGCCACCGGTGCCATCGACCAGCGATCCTCGACGTTGCCGTCGGGCCGACCGAGATGCGAGCAGGCGGTGACAGCGGCGCCCCGGTCCTGGAGCCAGCGCAGCGTGGCCAGCGCGGCGCGGATCCGGAAGTCGTCGGCCACGACGGGCCCGCCTGGGCCCGATGCCAGGGGCACGTTGAAATCGGTCCTCACGAGCACCCGCTTGGCGGAGAGGTCGCCCAGGTCCGCCAGGACCGGGACCCCCGACAGCGCGCCACGCGCCTTGGATCTCAACGCCCGCAAGCCCCCGGCGCACGCGAGCGGTTGGGGCTCACTGTGCCTTCGCTACCAGCAGCACCAGATCCACCAGCCGGTTGGAATACCCCCATTCGTTGTCATACCAACCGTTGGCCTTGAGGAGCGTCGTCTCGCCGGCGGCCTGCACCATGGTCAAGCTCGGGTCGAAGATGCACGAGGCCGGGTTGCCCAGGATGTCCGAGGAGACAATGGGGTCCTCGGCGTAGTCGAGCACGGCGGCGAGAGGCCCGTCCTCCGAGGCGGCCCTGAAGGCGGCGTTGACCTCGTCCACCGTCACGAGGCCCCTCACGAGGGCCGTGAAATCGGTGATCGAACCGCACGGGACGGGAACCCGGAACGCCTGACCGTCGAGCCGACCGGCCATCTGGGGCAGCGCGAGCTTGGTCGAGCGCGCCGCTCCGGTCGAGTTCGGGACGATGTTGATCGCCGCGGCGCGTGCTCGCCGCGGGTCGTTGTGGGCCAGGTCGAGCAGGTTCTGGTCGTTCGTGTACGCGTGCACGGTCGTCATGAGCCCGCCCTCGATCCCGAAGGCGTCCTCGATCACCTTCACCATGGGGACGAAGCAGTTGGTCGTGCCTGAGGCGTTCGAGACCACGTGATGGAGGGCGGGATCGTACGTGGTGTCGTTCACGCCCATGACGAGCGTCGCGTCGGCGTCCTCGGAGGGCGCGGTGATGATCACCTTCGAGGCGCCGCTCTTGCGATGCATGCTCGCCTGGGAGCGCGACTTGAAGATCCCGGTGGACTCGACCACGACCTCGACGCCCAGGTGCTCCCATGGGAGGTCGCCCGGGTCTCGCTCCGACAACACGACGATGCGCCGGCCGTCGACGACCAGGTCGCCTCCTTCGACGGCGACCGGGAGGCCGAGCGGTCCACGGGTCGAGTCGTACTTGAGCAGCTGGGCGTGGGTTTTGGCGGACGCGAGGTCGTTGAGCGCGACCAGTTCGATGTCCGCCCCGGTCTCGAGCACCGCGCGCAGGAAGTTTCGGCCGATCCGGCCGAACCCGTTCACCCCTACCCGGACACTCACCGCTTCGACCTTCGAGCCGGTGCGCTCATCGTCGCTGGAACCCCCTGCGACTCCGTGTTGTCACCCTCACGGTCGCTCATCCGAGCAGACCGACCAACGCTTCCGCCAGTCTGCCAGGATCGTGGACCCGCCCGGCGGGATCCGTGAGCACCGTGTCGAGCAGGGGGATCTCGACCTCGCCGAGCGGAATCCCCGCCGAGGTATCGCACAGCACCCGGTCGACCGGCACCCCGTGGGCCGCCAACGCCGAGACGTGGCGCCCGACGTCATAGCCCTGGGTCTCGGGGATCTGGGGGCGCAGGTTGCACACGAAGACCCGCTGGGCCGGGCTCGAGGCGATCGCCTCGGCCACGGAGGGCACCGCCGCGGAGGCCAGGACGCTCGTGAAGAGCGAGCCCGGTCCGATGACCACCTGGTCTGCCTCGGTGATCGCCTCGAGGGCACACGCCGGTGGCGCCGCGTCCCCCGGGACGATCGAGATCGAGCGGATCCGCCCGGCCTGGGAGACGGCCACCTGGCCCTCCACCTCGCCACCCCACGCGTCGGCCTTCAAGACCACGGGCTCGGTGGTCGCAGGCAGCACCCGCCCCACGGACCCGAGCAGGCGGGCGGCCTCGTCGACGGCCGCGACGAGATCACCGGTCGCCCCGAGCAGCCCGGCAAGGATCAGGTTCCCGAGCGCGTGGCCGGCGAGCTCGCCCTCCTCGAAGCGGTGCTCGAAGGCCTTGACGAGCGGGGCGTCACGATCGGCCAGCGCGACGAGACACTTGCGCATGTCCCCGAGGGCCACGACGTCGAGCAGCTCGCGGAGCCGCCCGCTCGAGCCACCGTCATCGGCGACCGACACGACCGCGGTGACCCGACCCGCGTACCGGGTGGCGGCCCGCAGGGTGACCGCGGTGCCGTGCCCTCCCCCGATCGCGACCACCCTCGGGCCCGACGTGCTCACCGGTCGATGTCCCGGTGGAAGACCGTCGCCTCGACGCCGCCGCTGCCGAGCCGCTCGCGCAGCGCCTCGGCCAACACGACCGAGCGGTGTCGCCCCCCGGTGCAACCGAACGCGATCGTGAGGTACGACTTCCCCTCACGCACGAAGGCCGGCTCCAAGCTGAGCAGGAGATCGACCACCTTCTCCAAGAAGCCCTGCGTGTCGGGCTGCGCGAGCACGTACTCGCGCACGGGGTCATCGACGCCGCTCAACGCGCGCAGCGACTCGACCCAATAGGGATTGGGCAAGAAGCGGCAATCGAAGAGCAAATCGACATCGAGCGGGATGCCGTGTTTGTACCCGAACGAGACGATCGAGGTCTGCATCGACTGGACCCCCGGCTCGTCCCCGAAGAGCTCGAGGATCCGCGCCCGGAGCTGGTTGACGTTGAGCTCGCCGGTCTCGATGACGACGTCGGCCTCGGCACGCAGGGGCTCGAGGCGGCGACGTTCGTCGGCGATCGACTCTTCGACCCCGCGCGCCGCGAGCGGGTGACGCCGGCGCGTGCCCTCGAACCGGCGCACCAGGACCTCGTCGGGGGCGTCCAAGAAGAGCACCCGCACCCGGTGCCTGGACCGGCGAAGCGAGTCGAGGATCGGCGGGATGTCCTCGAAGGGCTCGGCGCCGGCGCGACCGATGACGAGGGCGATGTGGTCGCCCTCCACCCCTGGGCGGCCGGCCAGGTCGGCCACCCTCGTGATGAGGGCCGGAGGAAGGTTGTCGATCACGAACCAACCGAGGTCCTCGAGCGCGGCCCCGACGGTGGAGCGACCGGCACCCGACATCCCGGTCACAACGAGGAATTCGCCCATCTGGCCTCCCAGTCTGGTCGATCCGGCACGCTTCGGGCGGATGGTCGCTCAGCGCGGGGTGGCTGCGGCGACACCATGGAGCCGCTCGAGGAGGGCGGCCGCCACCGAGTCGGGGAGCCATGCGAGTGCGGCCAGTTCCTCGGGGGTCGCCGCCCGGAGCGCCTTCACGCTCCCGAATGTCGAAAGCAGCCGCTTCGTGCGGGCGGGCCCGAGGCCCGGCACCCCGTCGAGGACGCTCCTCGTCATCCGCTTTCCCCGGCGCTCCCGGTGGAAGGTGATGGCGAAGCGGTGCGCCTCGTCACGGACTCGTTGGAGGAGGTAGAGGGCCTCGGAGCCCCGGGGGATCCGGATCGGATCGCCCGACCCGGGCCGGAACACCTCTTCGAACTGCTTGGCCAGCGAGGCGATCTCGATCTCGCCGTCGAGCCCGAGCCGCTCGAGCACGCGCGTCCCGACGCCGAGTTGGCCCTTGCCCCCGTCGAGGAGCAGGAGCTGGGGCGGATACGCGAAGCGCCGGCGCGCCGCCGCCCGGCGCTGGTTGAGGTCGTCCTCGCCCGGTCCGAGGCGCCGTCGGGCGGCCTCCGTTCGATCGTTGAGCAGGCTGGTGAGCCGTCTGGTCAGCACCTCCTCCATGGCCGCATAGTCGTCGTTGCCCGGCACGGCGCGCACGATGAACCGCCGGTAGTCGGACTTCTTCGCGAGACCATCCTCGAAGACCACCATCGAGCCGACGTAGTCGGTGCCCTGCAGGTGGCTCATGTCGTAGCACTCGATCCGCAGGGGAGACTGCCGGAGGCCGAGCGCCGCCTCGAGCTCGGTGAGGGCGCGCGAGCGGGCGTTGTGGTCCGCCGAGCGCCGCAGCCGGTGCCGGGTGAGGTCCTCGGCTGCGTTGCGGGTGACCGTCTCGTGCAGCGCTCGCTTGTCCCCTCGCCGCGGCACGTGGAGCTCGACCGGCCCGCCACGGACCGTCGCCAGCCAATCCGTCACGACCTCGGGGGACTCGGGCAGGACCGGGACGAGCACCCGCCTCGGCACCTCTGCCCCCGGCGCGCCGTAGAGCTCCTGGAGGACTCGGCCCATGAGCTGCGCGGGGTCCAGGTCCTCCACCTTGTCGGCGATGGACCCGCTCCGGCCGACCACGCGGCCCCGCCGGACGTGGAACACCTGGATCGCCGCCTCAAGCTCGTCCTCGGCGATGCCCACGAGGTCGAGGTCCTCCGCCTGGTTCGAGACCATCTGCTGGGCCTCTGCGGCCTTCTGAACGGCGATGAGCCGGTCCCGGAGCCGGGCCGCCCGCTCGAACTCCAGGGCCTCTGAGGCCTCCTCCATCTCGGCTCTCAGACGACGCAGGACCGGGGCGGTCTCCCCCGAGAGGAAGCGCATCAGGTCCTCGACCATCTGTGTGTAGCGCTCGGGCTCGACCGCACCGACGCACGGGCCTGAGCAACGCTCGATGTCGTAGAGCAAACAGGGCCGCTTCAGGCGCTCGTGCCGCTTGAACTTGGCATCCGAGCACGTGCGGACCGGGAAGCTGCGCAACAGGAGGTCGAGTGTCTCTCGGAGGGCGCCCACGTGGCCGTAGGGGCCGAAGTAACGCACCCCCTTGCGCTTGCGCCCTCGGAAGACCACCGGGCGGGGCCACTGCTCACCCACCGTCACGGCCAGCCACGGGTAGCTCTTGTCATCCTTCAGCCGGGCGTTGTAGCGGGGCTTGTGGGCCTGGATGAGCGAGTGCTCGAGGATGAGCGCGTCGACCTCGGTGTCGACCACGACCCACTCGACGTGATCGGCCTGGGCCACCATCTGGGCCGTTCGAGGCGGGAGCCCCGCGGGATCGGCCCAGTAGTTGGAGAGCCGGTGCCTGAGCGACTTCGCCTTCCCCACGTAGAGGACTTGGCCGTTCGCGTCGAGGAACTGGTACGAGCCGGGCGCATCGGGGATCGAGCTCGTGGGCGGGCGCGACTTCACCACCCCACTCTCGCGCCCGGCTCCGACGCGCCATCGCGTCCGGCCCATCGCGGCCAGCGCCGATTTCGTGCGCCCCCAGGTTGCGCCGGGTCCGGCCATGGCGGGCCGCCGGAGAACAGCTGGCCAGGGGGTGGCAACTAGCATGGGTGGCACGCCGGCCTGGCATCCCGGCGACACACCAGCTCCGAGACCGACAACCCCGCGGATGGGCGACCAGGCTGTCCCCGCCGGTCACATCGGAGCTTCCCCACAGGGGGTTACCGATGATCCGACTCCAGGGCGCTCTTCCCGAGCGGTACACGAGCGCGTCGCCCGAGGAGTTGGCCGAGTGGATCGGCTCGGCCAAGGCCACCTTGGGCGGGCGCGTCTTGCTCCTCGGCCACCACTACCAACGTGATGAGGTGATGGTCTGGGCCGACGCGAGGGGTGACTCCTTCGGGCTCTCTCGGACCGCCGCGGCGCGCCGAGACGCCGAGTTCATCGTGTTCTGCGGGGTGCACTTCATGGCCGAATCGGCCGACATCTTGACCGCAGCGCACCAGCAGGTGCTGCTCCCCGACCTGAACGCCGGGTGCTCGATGGCCGATATGGCGGACATCGACTCGGTCGAGGAGGCCTGGGAGGCACTCGGGCGCGTCAGCGACGTGGAGCGGATCGTCCCGATCACCTACATGAACTCCTCCGCCGCGCTGAAGGCCTTCGTCGGCGCGCACGGCGGCGCGGTGTGCACCTCGTCGAACGCCCGCGCCGTACTCAACTGGGCCCTCGACCCAAAGGGCACCGGGCAAGCAGCGGGCGACAAGGTGCTGTTCTTCCCCGACCAGCACCTCGGGCGCAACACCGGGTTCGATCTCGGCTACGGCGAGGACGACATGGTGGTGTGGAACCCCCGCCTCGAGCTGGGCGGCCTCGAGGACGCCGACGTGAAGCGAGCGACCCTCCTCCTTTGGCGGGGGCACTGCTCGGTCCACCAGCGCTTTTCGCCCGGGCACGTGGCCGCGTTCCGGGCCGAACACCCAGATGGCATCGTGCTCGTCCACCCCGAATGCGCCCATGAGGTCGTGGTGCTGGCCGACCACGTGGGCTCGACGGACAGCATCATTCGGGCGGTCGAGGCGGCGCCGAGCGGCTCGACGATCGGCATCGCGACCGAGATCCACCTCGTGAAGCGCCTCGCCGACGAGCACCCCGACAAGCGGATCGCATGCCTCGACCCCCTCGTGTGCCCGTGCTCGACGATGTTCCGCATCGACGCGGCCCATCTGGCCTGGATCCGCGAGGGTCTCCTCGAGGGCGAGGTGCGCAACCGCATCGTGGTCGACGAGGAGACCGCCGGATTGGCCCGGATCGCCCTCGAGCGCATGCTCGAGATCACCTGATCTCCCAGGGGGACCGCGCCCGGCGGTGCACAACGGCGGCGCCCGGGTATTCCTAAGACGCCGCGCACCGGGCGCGGCGTGGTGGAATCGAGTTCCGTGCCTCTGACGGTGACCATCTCCTCGTCCTTCGGCGCCGGCGGCAACGTCGTCGGCCAGGCGGTGGCCGAACGCCTCTCCATCCCCTTCTTCGACCGAGCGATCCCCGCCGCGGTGGCCGGGCGCCTCGCCATCCCGCTCGAGGAGGCCGCCGCACAAGACGAGAAGGCCCCGTCGACCTGGGAGCGCCTCGCCCGTGCCTTCGCCAACGTGGCGGTTCCCATGGCCCCCCAGAACCTCGAACCCCAGCGGGACCCCGAGGAGTTCCGGGCCGAGACCGAGCGCATCTTGCACGAGATCGCCGACACCACCGGCGGGGTGGTCCTGGGGCGCGGCGCCATGGTGGTCCTCGGGGTGCGCCCCGAGGTCCTTCGCGTCCGCCTCGACGGGCCCGTCGAGGCTCGCATCGCGCGCTACGCCGAGCACGAGGGCAAGAGCCTTGACGAGGTCCGGGCGATGCAACACGACACCGATGGGGCGCGCGACCACTACCTCAAGCTCTTCTATCGCGCCCGACAGGACGATCCGGCGCTCTATGACCTCGCGATCGACACCATCGAGATCCCTTTCGCAGCCTGCGCGCAGCTCGTTGTGACGGCGGCCCGGGCCAAGGCGGAACGGGCCCGCTGAGCCCGCTCAGTGCTTGAGCATGGGGCGCAACACCTCCCCGGTGTAGCTCCCGCTCGTCTTCGCGACCTGCTCGGGGGTGCCCTCGGCGACGATGCGGCCGCCCCGGTCACCACCCTCTGGCCCGAGGTCGATGATCCAGTCGGCAGTCTTCACGACGTCGAGGTTGTGCTCGATCACGACAACGGTGTTCCCCTGGTCGACCAGCCGCTCGAGGACGTGCAAGAGGCGTCTCGTGTCCTCGAAGTGGAGCCCGGTCGTCGGCTCGTCGAGCACGTAGAACGTGTGCCCGGTCGGACGGCGGGACAGCTCGCTTGCGAGCTTGACGCGCTGGGCTTCGCCACCCGACAGCGTCGGTGCGGGCTGGCCGAGGCGAATGTAGCCGAGTCCGACGTCGACGAGGGTCTGCATGTGCCGGGCGATCGGGGGCTGATTGGCAAAGAAGGCCAGCGCCTCCTCGCAGGACAGGTCGAGGACGTCAGCGATCGTCTTCCCCCGGAAGGTGACATCGAGTGTGTCGCGGTTGTAGCGGGCGCCCTGGCAGATCTCACACGGCACGTAGACGTCGGGCAGGAAGTGCATCTCGATCTTGATGGTCCCGTCGCCAGCACACGCCTCGCATCGTCCCCCGCGCACGTTGAAGGAGAACCGGCCGGGCTGGTAGCCGCGCACCTTGGCCTCCGGGGTCTGGCTGAACAACCGGCGCACGTGGTCGAACACCCCGGTGTAGGTGGCGGGGTTCGAACGGGGGGTCCGGCCGATGGGCGCCTGGTCGACGTCGACCACCTTGTCCAGGTGCTCGATGCCCGTGACCTTGTCGTGGCGACCCGGGATCGCCTTCGCCCGATGGAGCTGGTGGGCGAGCGAGCGCAAGAGGATGTCGTTGACGAGGGTCGATTTGCCCGACCCCGACACGCCGGTCACCGCGATCAGGCATCCGAGTGGGAATGCGACGTCGATCTCGGCCAGGTTGTGCTCCCGGGCGCCGCGCACGACGACCGTCTGACCGGTGCCAGGTCGGCGGCGCTCGGGGACGGGGATCGAGCGGCGGCCAGAGAGGTAGTTGCCGGTGATCGACTCCTTGTTGTTGACGAGCCCCTTGGCGCCGGTCACGGCCCCTGCGTGGACGACCCTCCCACCGTGCTCGCCCGCTCCGGGCCCGATGTCGACGACGTAGTCGGCGGTGCGGATGGTCTCTTCGTCATGCTCGACCACGATCACGGTGTTGCCGAGGTCGCGCAGCCGCACCAGGGTGCCGATCAGGCGCTGGTTGTCCCGTTGGTGCAGGCCGATCGAGGGCTCGTCGAGCACGTAGAGGACCCCCACCAGTCCGCTGCCGATCTGGCTGGCGAGCCGGATGCGCTGGGCCTCGCCGCCCGAGAGGGTTCCCGCAGAGCGAGCGAGGGAGAGGTACTCGAGGCCGACGTCGAGCAGGAACTGCATGCGCTCGCGGACCTCTTTCAGCACCCGATCGGCGATCAGGTGGTCACGTTCGCTCAGCTCGAGCGTCCCGACCGCCTCGAGCGCACCGGCGATCGACAGCGAGCACAGCTCGTAGATGTTCATCCCGCCGACCGTGACGGCGAGTGACTCGGGCTTGAGCCGGGCGCCCTTGCAGTCCGGGCAGTCGACCTCGCGCATGAACTGCTCGATCTGCTCACGCGACCAGTCGGACTCGGCATCCGCGTGACGCCGGGTGAGCCACGGGACCACGCCCTCGAACTGGGCGCTGTAGGAGCGGCGCCGCCCGAAGCGGTTCTTGTACTGGACGTGCACCGGCTTGCCGCCCGAGCCGTAGAGGACGAGCTTCTTGTCCTTGGCCCGGAGGCGCTTCCAAGGGGTCTCGACCGAGAATCCACCCATCTCGGCGACCCCGCTCAAGATCCCCGAGAAGTACTCGCTGCGGGCGGCCGCCCAAGGCGCGATCGCGCCGGCGTCGATCGACAGGCCCGGGTCGGGGACGACCAGCTCGGGGTCGACCTCGAAGCGGGTGCCCAGGCCAGCACACCCCGGGCACGCGCCGTAGGGCGAGTTGAACGAGAAGTTCCTGGGTGCCGGCTCCTCGAAGCTCAGGCCGCAGTGGGTGCACGCGAGGTGCTGACTGAAGGTGATCCCCTCCTCGGCCTCCTCGGGCTCGCCGGCCCGGGCGGTGTCCACCGTTGCGCCCGCCGAGCTCGAGACGAGGACCTCGGCCGTGCCGCCCGTGAGCTCGAGGGCGGTCTCGATCGATTCGGTCAGCCGGTCTCGAATGCCATCGCGCCGCACGAGGCGGTCGACGACCACCTCGATCGTGTGCTGCTCGTAGCGGGCGAGCGTGACCTCGGCGCGCTCGGCGAGCTCGAGCGGCACGCCGTCGACCCTGACCCGCGCGAACCCCTGACGGGCCAGATCCTCGAGCAGGGAGCTGTATTCGCCCTTCCTCCCCCTGATGACCGGCGCCAACACCTGGAAGCGGGTCCCCTCGGGCAGCTCGAGCACGCGGTCCACGATCTGCTGGGGGGTCTGTCGGGCGACGGGTCGCCCGCACTTGGGGCAATGGGGATGGCCGATCCTGGCGTAGAGCAGGCGCAAATAGTCGTAGACCTCGGTGATGGTCCCGACGGTCGACCTTGGATTGCGCGACGCCGACTTCTGGTCGATCGAGATGGCCGGCGAGAGGCCCTCGATGAAGTCGACGTCGGGCTTGTCCATCTGGCCCAGGAACTGCCGGGCGTAGGCCGAGAGCGACTCGACATAGCGCCGTTGCCCCTCGGCGTAGATGGTGTCGAAGGCGAGGGAGGACTTTCCCGAGCCCGACAGACCGGTGAAGACGATCAGACGGTCCCTGGGAAGGTCGAGAGAGACGTCCTGCAGGTTGTGCTCGCGCGCCCCGCGGATGACCAATCGGTCAGACACGACCGGAGGTTACCGGAGGGCTATGACGGGCCGGGTTGGCCTAGCTGGCCTCGGCGGTCGAGCGCAGCTCCGCGAGCTCGTCGCGCAACAGCGCGGCCTCCTCGAATCGCAGCTCGGCGGCCGCTCTGCGCATCTCGGCCTCGACCTCCTTCATGATCTTGACCAGCTCAGGGGGGCCGGTCATCGGGCGCTGGCCCGCCGGGAGGGCGAGGCCGGCCCGCACACGCTGGGCCCGGGCCCCCTGACGGGAGCGGACGTCGGCCCGGCTTCGCTTCGCCCTGGTCGACCCCTCTCCGGATCCTCTCAGCCGCTCCAAGATGTCGGTGACCGCTTTGCGGATCGTCTGGGGATCGATCCCGTGCTCGGCGTTGTACGCGATCTGGCGCTCCCGTCGGCGCTGGGTGACCGACACCGCCTCGCGCATCGCGTCAGTGATCGTGTCCGCGTAGAGCACGACGGTCCCTTCGACGTTGCGGGCCGCCCGACCCATCGTCTGGATGAGCGAGGACGCGGATCGCAAGAAGCCCTCCTTGTCCGCGTCGAGGATCGCCACCAAGGAGACCTCGGGCAGGTCGAGCCCCTCGCGCAGCAAGTTGATGCCCACCAGGACGTCAACCTCCCCGAGGCGGAGGCTCCGGAGGATCTCGATCCTCGTAATGGTGTCGATGTCCGAGTGCAGGTACTGCACGCGGACGCCGGCATCGGCCAGGTAGTCCGAGAGATCCTCGGCCATCTTCTTGGTGAGCGTGGTCACGAGCACCCTGCCGCCGCGCTCGACTGCATCCTCGATTCGGGCGAGCAGGTCGTCGACCTGGCCCTTGGTCGGACGGAGCACGACCTCGGGATCCACGAGGCCGGTCGGGCGGATCACCTGCTCGACGACCTGGTTCGACACCTCGAGCTCGTAGGGGCTGGGCGTGGCCGAGACGAAGATCGTCTGTCCACTGCGCTGCACAAACTCGTCGAAGCGAAGCGGGCGGTTGTCGACGGCCGAGGGCAGCCGGAACCCGTGCTCGACGAGCACATCCTTTCGCGAGCGGTCGCCCGCGTACTGGCCGTGGAGCTGCGGGACGGCCACGTGGCTCTCGTCGATCACGGTTAGGTAGTCCTTCGGGAAGAAGTCGAGGAGCGTGCAGGGCGTCTGCCCCGGCGCGCGCCCGTCGAGGTGCCGGCTGTAGTTCTCGATGCCCGAGCACACGCCGGTCTCGGCCAGCATCTCGAGGTCGTGCTGGGTGCGGACCCGCAGCCGTTGCGCCTCGAGCAGCTTGCCCGCACCCTGCAGCTCGGCGAGCCGCTCCTGGAGCTCAGCCTCGATGGAACGGATGGCGCGCTGCATTGTCTCGTCGCCCGCCACGTAGTGCGTCGCCGCGAAGATGACGATCTCCTCGAGCTCCTCGCCCATCTCCCCCGTCAGCACGTCGAAGGGGACGACGCGCTCGAGCGTGTCGCCGAAGAACTCGAGGCGCACCGCCGACTCCTCGTAGGCGGGGTGGATCTCCACGGTGTCGCCACGGGCCCTGAAGGTCCCGCGCACGAGGTTCATGTCGTTGCGGTCGTAGTGAAGGTCGACGATGCGTCGCAGCAGTCCCCGTTGCTCGTGCTCCTCGCCGACGCGCAGCACGAGAGTTCGCTCTCGATACTCATCGGGCGACCCCAGCCCGTAGATGCACGACACCGAGGCGACGACGATGACGTCCCGGCGCATGAGCAACGACGACGTGGTGGCGTGGCGCAGGCGGTCGATCTCGTCGTTGATCGACGAATCCTTTTCGATGTAGGTGTCCGTGGAGGGGAGATACGCCTCGGGTTGGTAGTAGTCGTAGTACGACACGAAGAACTCCACCCGGTTCTTCGGGAAGAGCTCACGCAACTCCGAGGAGAGCTGGGCCGCCAGGGACTTGTTCGGCTCGATGATCAGTGTCGGCCGCTGGGCCTGCTCGATCACCCAGGCGATGGTCGCGGTCTTGCCGCTGCCGGTGATCCCCTGGAGCGTCTGGTAGCGGTCCCCGCGCCTGACGCCGTTGAGGAGCCCCTCGATCGCCGCCGGCTGGTCGCCCGCCGGCCGAAAGGGCGAAACGACTTCGAACTCAGGCACGCCAGGGGATGGTATCGGGGGGTTGTGCCGACCCGTCCGGCGCTACGGGGCGGGCGGCGGGCTCGCCCCATCCCGGCGCGTCTGGACCCAGGCCCACAGCCTGGCCACCTCGTCGTCGAGATGCGCCACCGTCGAGGAGTTGTCGAGGACGAAATCCGCCATGGCCAGGCGGTCCTCTCGGCTCACCTGGTTGCGAACCCGGGCCTCGGCGTCGGCGCGTTCCATGCCCCTCGAGGCGACGAGCCGGGCGACGGCCACCTCGATCGGGCAGTCGACGACCACGATCGCCTGGAGCTCGAGCGCCGTTCGGTGCTCGGGGCGCATCAGCGGGATCGAGAAGACGACGACGCGGTCGGTCGCCTTCAGCTCGTCACGTCGCTCGGCCATGGTGGCCGAGACGAGCGGCCACACGATCCCGTTGAGATCCCCGAGGGCAGCGGGGTCGTTGAAGACCAACCTGGCGATGGCGGGCCGATCGAGGGTGCCGTCACTCGCCCGCACCTCCTCACCAAAACGGTCGATGATCGGCTGGAAGGCTGCCCCTCCGGGGCGCTGCAGCTCGTGGACGATGAGGTCGGCATCGACGAGCTGTGCTCCGCGGGCACACAACCGGTCCGTGACCGAAGTTTTTCCGCTGCCGATCCCTCCCGTGAGTCCCAAGCCAAACACCGAGCTAGTGCTCTCCTTTCGCGCCGCGCGACACTAGCGACCTGCCGATACCGAACCCGGGGCACTGGTTAGGCTCTCGGACCGGTCTGAACCCGATGAGCGACCACCCATCTTCGCCGGCCCCGTCGGCCACGCCCGTACACCGCCGCCTCGTGGCCGGCGTGCGCAGGTGGGACCCTGTCCTCGCCGTGACCACGCTTCTGCTGGCGGCGGCGTCCTACGTCCCTTCGTTCCTCACCAAGCCGGGTCGGATCGCAGACGATTCCAAGCAGTACCTCTACCTCGACCCGGGGAAGCTCATGTCGAGCGCGATCTCGATGTGGAACCCCGACGTCGGCATGGGCACGGTCACCCACCAGAACATCGGGTTCCTCTTTCCGATGGGTCCGTACTACTGGATCGTCCAGCAGCTGCACATCCCGATGTGGGTGGGCCAACGATTCTGGATGGGCAGCCTGTTCTTCTTCGCCGGGACCGGTGTGCTCTTCCTCGGACGCCTCTTGGGGCTGAACCGTTGGGGGTGCATCGCGGCGGCGGCGACCTACACCTTCACCCCCTTTGTCATCGACTACATCGCGCGGATTTCGGCGATCGTCATGCCGTGGTCGGCGCTCGGCTGGATGGTCGGCTTTGTCGTTCTCGCTGTGCGCCGCGGCGGATGGCGATATCCCGGTCTCTTTGCGGTCGTCGTCGCCCTCGTTGGAGGGGTCAATGCCACTTCGATCCTGTTGGCGGGGCTGGCCCCCGTCTTGTGGATCATCCACGCGGTCTTCGTGTCTCGCGAGGTCTCGGCTCGCCGTGCCCTCGCAGCTGCCCTCCGGGTGGGCGTCTTGTGCGTCGGAGTGTCCCTCTGGTGGATCGCCGGGTTGTGGGCCGAGGGGGCTTACGGCCTCGACATCTTGAAGTTCACCGAGACCATCCCGACGGTGGCGAGCACCTCGCTCTCCTCCGAGATCATCAGGGGCCTCGGGTACTGGTACTTCTACGGGCAGGACAAACTGCAGCCCTGGACGAGCGCGGCCCCGCCCTACATGCAGTCGATGTGGCTGATCGCGGTCAGCTTCGCCGTCCCTGCCTTTGCCGTCGCCGTCGGGGTCTGCGCTCGTTGGCGATATCGAGTCTTTGCCGTCTCGATCCTCCTCGTCGGGGTCGTCGCGGCGGTCGCCACATACCCCTTCGAGAATCCCTCGCCGCTCGGCGCCGCGCTGAAGGCGGCCGGCTCCGATTCGACGGTGGGGCTCGCCATGCGATCCACGAACAGGATCGTGCCCCTCGTCGTCCTCGGACTCGCGCTCTTGATCGGCTCCGGGGTGAGCGCGTTGATCGCCGTGCGGTTCAAGACCGGATTCTTGGTGCTTGCGCTCGGCGTTGCGCTCGCTGCCGCCGATCTCCCGCCTCTTTGGACCGGCCACCTGGTGGCGAACAACCTGTCCCGGCCCGAGCAGCTCCCCCACTACGTGACCGAGGCCGCCCACTACCTCAACACGCACGGGACCGATCGCGTGCTCGGCATTCCGGGCGAAGACTTTGCCTACTACCGATACGGCGTCGCCGGCGACCCGGTGTGGCCTGGCCTGATCAACCGGCCCTATGTGGCGCGCCAGGACGTCCCCCAGGGCGAACCGGCGAGCGTCGACCTCCTTCAGGCGCTCGACGAATCGATCCAAGACGGCGTGTTCGTGCCCTCGACGCTCGCGCCGATCGCCAGGCTCATGAGCGCGGGCGACGTGCTCTTCGAGTCCGACGAGCAGTACGAGCGCTTCAACTCGGCGCGGCCCCAGCCGCTCTGGTTGCAGCTGATCCAGCCCCAGACCGCCCTCGGTGCCCCGAGCTCCTTCGGCAAGCCAACCCTCTACAAGACGATCACCTACCCGCTCCAGGACGAGACCCAGCTGGGCGTGCCCACCGGAGCCTCCCTGCCCCCGCCGGTCGCCGTCTTCCCCGTCAGCAACCCACGCCCGCTCGTTCGCACCGAGACCACCACGTCACCCCTGCTCGTCGCGGGAAGCGGCGCGGGATTGGTCAACGCGGCAGCATCGGGATTGTTGAACAGCAACCCGACGATCCTCTACGACGCGTCCTACGCCCATAACAAAACGGGGCTCCAGGGGGTGCTGAAGTCGGGCGCCGTCTTGGTGCTGACCGACACCAACCAGCGCCAACAGGACACCTGGGGCACCATCGACGACAACCTCGGCTATGTCCAACAGGCCAAGTACGGGCCACTCCAGAAGAACCCCCAGCAGGTCTCCCTCCCTCCGGTGCGCGCGGGGAGCGCGTACCAGACCGTCACCACCCTCTCGAACGTCGTCGCCATACAGGCCACCAACTACGGCAACCCGATCACGAACACCCCAGAGGACCAGGCATACAACGCGTTCGACGGGAACCCCGACACCCGCTGGGCCGAGGGTGCCTTCTACCCGGGCGTCGACGAATCGCTGAAGGTGACGCTCTCCAAGGCGGTCACCACCAACCACATCCGCCTTCTCCAACCTCTGACCGGACCACGCAACCGGTGGGTGACCAAGATCACCGTGAAGTTCAACGGCCGGCACCCCATCTCTCGCAACCTCAATGCCAAGGTCTCGAGGCGACTGCCGGGCCAGGTCGTCCACTTCCCCACCCGCACCTTCAAGACGATGACCATCACGATCGACGCCACGAGCGCGGGGATCCAGCGCAACTACAACGGGTTCAGCGGCGTCGGCTTCGCCGAGGTGACCATCCCCGGCGTTGCACCGGTGACCGCGACCCTGCGCATGCCAACCGCGCTGCTCCACCAGACGGGCGCGGCGTCGCTCAACCACGCGCTTGTGCTCCTCATGAACCGCATCCGGGCCGCCAAGGTCCCGCCTCGTAGCGATCCCGAGCTCGACATGTCCCGGAGCTTCACGCTGCCGACCCCCCGCACCTTCTCGATCGGCGGGACGCTGCGGATCTCGGCCAAGGACCCCGACCCGGTCATCGACCAGCTCCTCGGTCGAACCCCGGTGCCCGTGACCGGCGCCCAGGCGCTCTCGGTTCCATTCGCCGAGGTCGTGTTCGCAAACTCCTCGGGCCGCCTCCCGGGCGACCTCGCCGCCGGCGCCTACGCGGCGATCGACGGCAACCCCGCGACGTCGTGGATGCCCGGGTTCGGCAAGCAGACCGGCGGCTGGATCCAATACTCCTTCGACCGGCCGATCACCTTCGATCACCTCGATCTCCAGCTGGTCACCGATGGACGCCACTCGATTCCGACCGAGATCACGATCACGACCAACACCGGCCAGCGCGAGGTGGTCACGCTCCCGCCCGTCCCCGACGGCAAGGGTCGTCCCCAGGGCTCGACGACCGCCGACCCGGTCAGCTTCCCGACCCTCACCGGACAGACGGTCCGGATCACCATCAACAAGTATCGGGCGCTGCACGAGCTTGACTACTACGGCACGGGATTCCAGACCTTCCCGGTTGGGATCGCCGAGGTGGGCTTCCCGGGCGTCCTCCCGCCGCCCACGCCGGCCACGATGCCGACGCGGTGCTTCTCCAACCTCTTGAGCATCGACGGCACCCCGATCGACATCGCGGTCAGCGGCACCACTGCCAACGCGCTCGGCAATGGGGCGCTGCAGATCTCGGGCTGCGGCAACTCGGCCAACGGCGTCACGCTCAGCGCCGGCGCGCACGTGGTTCAGACGGCCCCGTACCAATCGGCGGGCCTCGTCGTCGATGCCCTGTGGATGGCATCGGCCGCCGGCGGGGCCGCCGCACCGCTCGGCGCCTCGGGCACCATCCCCGACCTCGGCCAGCCGGCAGCCCCGACCCCCGCGATCAAGGTCCTCCACCAGGACCGCACCCAGGTCGAGGCCAAGGTGACGGGCAACGGAAGGCCGTTCTGGCTCGTGCTCGGCCAGAGCCAGTCCAGGGGTTGGAAGGCCTCGATCCGCGGCGGTGCGTCCTTCGGCTCCTCGAGTCTGATCGACGGCTACGCAAATGGGTGGCTGATCTCGGGGCCGGCGACGGTCGGGACCCACGTCTTCGAGATGACATGGACCCCCCAGAGGGTCGTGGACGCCGCCCTGATGCTCTCGGCCGCGGGCCTCCTCGTGAGTGGGGCCGTGGTGGTCCTCCCACCCTCGACACTGTCGGCGGCCTGGGATGTCACGAGGCGCCTCCGGCGTCGCCTCTGGCACAACCGGGGTGTGACGAATCACGACGAAGCCCCCGAGGATGAAGGGCACGCGGCGGCGCCCGCCGTCGCGGCGCTCCAGGCGGGTGGGGAACCCGGACCCCTGCGCCTCCCGATCGACGACCCCGCACGTCGCGTTCCCGTGCTCACCTCCTTCTTCGACACGGGTGGACGCCGCCCGCGCTGGTTCGTGATCGTGCTTGGCGCGATCGTGACCGGCGGGGTCGCCGGGGCGATCACGGCACCGATCGCTGCACCGATCATCGCCGCTGCCGTGCTGCTCGGCGGCTTCGTGCGGTACAGCCGCCCCCTCTTCGTGCTCGCCCCGATCGGTCTTCTCGTGGCGACGGGCGTCTACGTGGCCCGGACCCAGCACCACTTCCACTACATCTCCTACATCGGCTGGGCAGCGTCGTTCCCCGACGCCAACACGCTGACGTGGATGGCCGTGATCGCCCTCGTCGCCGCCACCGTCGTCGAGATGCTCCGATGGCGACCCTGGCAGACAGTCGACGAGCTCGAGGCGCAGGCATCCAGCGATCGCGCTGCAAGCGAGACGGAGGCCCTCGCGGTCACGATCGGGGCAACAGGGATCGACGCGGCGCCAACGAGCGAGACGACCCCGGGACCCGACGACGAAGCGATTGCCCAAGGCCCCGAAGAACCGGTGACAGAAGCGGCCGCCGAGCTCGGGCCAGACGATGCGGGAGCCGACGACTCAGACGAGCCTGAGGACGCGGCGCCCGGACCGGTCGCAGGCGAGCCCGAACGGCGGGTCGAGACCGAGGACCCGGTGCACCACGAGCCCCCCGCCGAGGAGGGACCCACCGGCGAGAGGTGACGGCGGCAGCGGCCGGGCCGATCGCCCGGACGCTTGGGGCCGGTCTGCTCTCGCTTCAGCGCGTCCGCAGGATCGAGGGCCAGACGCGGGGTCCGAGCCACTCGCCGAAGCTGTTGACCTGCGCCAGCGTGTCGGGGGCCGCGGCGTTCGGCTCGCCCAAGGTGAACCACGGGAAATGGATGCCGTCTGGAGCCCGCACGACGGTCCCGTCGATCGATGGCGCGAACCGCCCCCCGGGGCAGACCACGGCATCGAGGTTGACATACGAGGTCGTGGCAGCGTTCTGTGCGACGACCTGACGGGCGATCGCGTTGTAGGCGTCGAGGCGATTGATCGCGTCGGCTGGCCAGGGCGCGCCGCTCGGCTGCTCTCCCGCGTCGTAGCAGGGCGCTCCAAGCAGCGCGACGTGGGCGCCGTTCGACGAGGCGATGTCGATCGCCTGCTGGAGCTGTTGGCGGACGTAGTCGGCGAATGACGGGTTGACGATGTTGGTCCACGTGCCGTTCCACTCGACGTTGCTCACCTCCCAGCGCCCGACCAGGACCGCCACGACCGCCGGGTGGTACCGGTCGACCGCAGCGCTCCACAGCGCCGGCCACTGCTGCGCGACCGGGGTGCTCGGGCGACAGGGGGGTCCGGGCGGTTCGCTCGTGGCCCCGGTCTGCACCGACTGGACGATCGCCACCCCGCACTCCAAGATGCCCTGGTCCTGGAGGTCCGCACCGTACCTGGGGGCGTCGACCGAGAGCCCGTAGCCGAAGGTCACCGCGGTGCTGTCCCCCAACAGGAGCACCGTGGTGGCGTTGGCCGGCACGCCCCCGAGCCCCGTCGATGCACCGGGGGCCATCACGGCTTGCCGTGGAAGCTGGATAGCCAGGTTGCTCGCGCTCGCCCCGGCGCTCGCCGTGGTGAGGAGCGTGGCGAGGCTCGCCCCGGCGAGAGCGGCCGGCGTGCCAATCCAGGCACGCCAGTGTCGGAGCACCTGGCCATGGCGGATCGGCCGTTCGAGGCCATAGAACGAGCAGGTGGCAACGGCGAGCGTCGCTCCGCAGCGCAACGCGAACAAGGGGTAGCCGGTCACGCCCACCCGTTGGGCGTCGAGCCACTGGAAGAGTGGGAAGTGCCAGAGATACATCCCATAGGAGATGCGGCCGAGGTAGCGCAGCGGTGCGATCGAAAGCACCCGTCCCACGATCGACCTCGGCACACGGACCGCACAGAAGAGCACCGAGGCGGTGGCCAGCGCAGCGACGAGGAACCCGCCCTGCCACAAGAAGGCGTCGTCGTAGGCGAGACGCCACCACAAGATCCCCGTCGCAAGTGCCCCAACCAGGCCCAGCAACCCGAGCATCCGTTCCCTCGCTCGGCCGGGAGCCACCAGGTCGAACGTCGCCGACCCATGTCGCCGGCTGGCGGCGTGGGCGAGGCCAACGGCAAGCGCAGCCCCTACGAGCAGACATTGAGCGTGGGTGTCGGTGCCGTAGTAGAGCCGCGTCAAGCCGGCACCGCTTCGATACAGCAGCGCCATCTCGAGGGCCGAACCGAGCGCGCCGAGCACGCAGATCGCAAGGAGCACGCGAAGGCCCTTCGAGAACCGCAGGACCACGAGCACGGTGAGCGGCCAGAGCACGTAGAACTGCTCTTCGATCGCGAGCGACCACGTGTGGGTGAGCAGCGAGACCGCGCCGGTCTGGACGAAATAGTTCCCGCCGCTCGCGATGAAGTGCCAGTTGGCGAAGTAGAAGAGTGCGCTCAGGGCATCGCCGCGCAGCCCGGGGTAGGTCCCGGGGGTGACCGCGAAGCGCGCATAGAAGATGACGAAGAGGACGACGGCGACCAGTGCTGGTAGGAGCCGGCGGGCTCGCCTGGCCCAGAAGCGGCGGAGGCCGATGGCCGCCCGGTGGCGCCACTCGCCGAGGAGCAACGAGGTGATGAGGAAGCCCGACAGCACGAAGAACGTGTCGACGCCGAGGAAGCCGGCCGAGAGGAACGGGATGCCGCCGTGGAACGCCATGACGCCCGCGACAGCGAACGCCCGCACCCCGTCGAGGGCGGGCATGTAGCCAAGGCTTGGCGGGCCGGGCGGGGCATCGGGCTCGGGCCCGCCGAGCGCCCCCGACCGCCCCGCGGCCCCCCCGAGCTGTCGAGCGTGGGATGCCACCCGGTCAGATCCTCCATCGGGCGTGCGGCTGAGCGTTGCCCAGTCTGACAGACGGCGGTCCGGGCGCCCCGGCGGCCGGTGGTCAGGGGGCCGCCGAGGCGCCTCCGGTGCCCGGATCGCCTCGGGCTGCCACGGGCGCCGGGCCCGGGGCCCGTGGCGATCCGAACCATGCGAAGAAGCGCTTGGCGCGCAGCATCGGCTTCTCGACGATGATGTAGCTGACGCTCGCGAACTCCACGGCCGCCCCGAACTCCTCCCCGAACATCCCC
>DAHUZM010000063.1 GCA_027306525.1 Acidimicrobiaceae bacterium | reverse complement strand
TCGCCCTTGGCGAAGACGGCGCCGCCCTGGGTCCAGACGGCGGTGGCCGACTCCGCGGCGGTGGTGAAGCTCATCGCCCGCTTCTATGACCCGACGGCCGGCTCGATCACCATCGACGGCACCGAGCTCGCCTCGTTGGATCTCGGCGCGTACCGACGCCAACTGGGCTACGTGCCCCAGGAGCCCTTCCTCTTCGGGGGGACCATCCGCGACAACATCGCCTACGGGCGCCCCGACGCGACCGATGCCGAGGTGGAGCAGGCCGCCCGGGCGGTGGGCGCCCACGACTTCATCGTCTCGGTGGGCGGGTACCTGAAAGAGGTGGCCGAGCGGGGCCGCTCGCTGTCGATCGGCCAGCGCCAGCTCTTGTGCCTGGCCCGGGCGCAGCTCGTCGATCCGGCCATCTTGCTCCTCGACGAGGCGACGTCGAACCTCGACCTCGCGACCGAGGCGAGGGTCAACCGGGCCATGGGCATCGTCTCATCGGGCCGGACCACCGTGCTCATCGCGCACCGGCTCCAGACGGCACGGCGCGCCGACCGGATCATCGTGATGGAGGCGGGGCGCGTCATCGAAGAGGGCACCCACGACGCGCTGGTGGCTGCGGGTGGCGCGTATGCGACCATGTGGAGGGCCTTCGACCTCGAGCCCGAGATCGCGTGACTCACCGCCTCCCGATCCCGAGCAGGCCCCCGCCGCGAGCGCCCCGAGGGCCGAAGTGCTCGACCGAGGGCCGCTCGAAGCCGACGCGCGCCAGAAGCTGGTGGAGCTCGCCGGCCTCCCAGAGCGAGAAGTAGCGGCCCGAGAAGTCGTCGCCGGGCAGGTCGCGCCCCTCGTAGCCGCCCTCGATCATCGTCATGAAGGCGAGACCGCCCGGGCGCAGCACCCTGCGCAGCTCGCCGAGCGCGCCTTGCAAGCGGTCCTTTGGCAGATGGAGGTAGGAGTTGCGGGCGAAGCCGCCGGCGAGGATCCCCGTGGCGAACGGCAGCGCCTCGAGGTCGCCGTTCACGAGCTCACGGGCCGAGCGTCGGGCGAGGTCCAACATCGATCGGCTGGCGTCCATCGCCACGAGCGGGGGGCCGATCTCGGCGACGTAGCGGCCGGCGCCGCACCCGAGGTCGACCACCGGACCGGGCCCTACAAGCTCGCGGAAGCGCCGGCCGAGCCCGTCGGTCGCCTCGCCCCGGCGCGCGATCCACGCATGGGCGTGTCGCTCGTAGATCTCGACGGTGGGTGCGTCCATCGCGGCGACCATAGGTGAGCGTCCGACATTGCAGGGCGCCGGCGTCACGCCCACGGACCGCGCGGGTGGCTCGGGCCCTATCGGCGCCGCGCCTCGCCGACCAGGACGGCCACGGGGAGCGCGCCCAGGACGTCGGCCACCGCGAGCGTCCCGCGCCTCGCTTGCACCTCGGCGCCGCTCAGGGGGTCGAAGAACGCGCTCGGCGCACCCTCGGGGAGGACGACGCGGGTGGCCCCCCAGAGGTCGCCCAGCGCGAAGCGCCGCGGACCGGTGAGCCCGAGCACGCGACGCACCACGACGGTGACCGCCCACTCGCGCCCGGCCCGACGAGCGAACGCGACGACATGGTCGCGCGCCGCGCCCCTCGTCTCGAGGGGCACGTAGCGGCCGGCGCCAAAGAGGCCGGGATGGGCCCGCCGCATGCGGAGGATCGCCGCAGTCACCTGCAGCTTCACCCTCCCGTCGCGCCAGCTCGCGAGCAGCCGGGCCGGGGTCGCCTCCTCTGCGAGCTGGGCGGCCGCCAGGGTGTGGTCGACCGGCCGACGATTGTCGGGGTCGACGAGCGCGAGCTGCCAGCACTCGCTCCCCTGGTAGACGTCGGGCACCCCCGGAGCGGTCGCCGCGAGCACCGTCATCGCGAGCGCGTAGGTAGCCGAGGCCGGTCCGAGCCGGGCGACCAGCCGGTCGAGCTCACCTCCGAACTCCGGGTCGCGCAGCGCTCGGTCGACGAAGCGGCGGAGGGCCGCCTCGTAGGGGGCGTCGGGGTCACGCCAGCTCGTGGACCGCTTGGCCTCCCGGGCGGCCTTCTCCATGACCACCTGGAGGCGCCCGGCGAGCTCCTTGGTCGGCGCCGGGCCGTCGAGGGGCCACAGCGCGAAGGCGCTCTGGTAGAAGAAGAGCTCGTCGAAGGCATCGGGCCCCGGCGCCGCCCTTGCTGCTTGGAACCGCCGGTGCCAACGGCGCACGAGCCGGGCCCACTCGTCGGGCACCTCCGAGAGCGTCGCAAGACGGGCGCGAGCGTCGGCACTCCGCTTGGTGTCGTGGGTCGACAGGGCGTTCAGCGCGTGCGGGGACCGGTGAGCCCGGGCCACGAGCTCGGCGTGGAACTCGGCCACGCCGATGCCCGCACGCGAAGGCGAGGCGCCGACCTCGGCCCCCGCGAGGAGCCCGGGATAGCGGTAGCAGGCGGTGTCCTCGACCCCCTTGGCCGCCACCGCGCCGCTCAGCTGCTCCAGCGCGATGGCCACGGGCTCGTTGCGCTCGTCGACGAGCATGGCGACGAGCGCGTCGAGCGCCCGCGCGCCCTCCTCGTCGAGCTCCCCTCGTGCCTCGGGGGCCTCGGTCTCCATGCGCCGCCGGTCCTCGGGCCGGGTCCGGCCGTCGAGGTAGGTGCGGTACACGTCGAGGTGGGCGACGAGGGCGCCGATGGCCCGTCGCACCGCGTCGAAGGTGAGGTCGCAACCCGGGTGACGCCGCCACAGCGCGTCGTGGGCGCGCTGGGCGAGACGATCCGCCTGACCCGGGAACAGCCCCAAGAGCACCTCGCCGCGCGCCTGGCGGGCGATCTCCTCGAAGCTCCGCCGCTCCCCGCTGAGCACAGCGCCGAGCTCGGCCAGCGACTCAGCGCCGACGGGGTCGACGAAGAGGGCCGTGGTGAGCGCCGCGAACTCATAGCCGGTGGTCCCCTCGACCGCCCAGCCGGCGGGCAGCGACTCGCCGGCGCCCAGGATCTTCTCCACGAGGATGTGCGCGGGTTCCGTCCTCGCCGACTCGAGGTCGGCGCGCAGGTGCGCCAGATACCCGGCCGGATCGGCCAGCCCGTCCACGTGGTCGACGCGCACGCCGGCGACCCTCGGGTCGGCCGCCAGCTCGAGCACGAAGGCATGGGTGACCCGGTACACCGCAGGGTCCTCCACGCGCACCCCGACCAGCTGGTCGATGTCGAAGAAGCGGCGGTAGTTGACCTCCCGGGGACCGACCCGCCAGTAGGCGAGCCGGTAGTGCTGGGACCCGAGGACCTGAGCGGCGTCCTCGAGGGCCTCCGGTGTCCCCGGGTCGAGCGGGTAGCCCACGCCGCCGACCGACACGATCCCGGCCGCCCGGTCGACCACGACGCCACCCTCGTTCAGCACCTCGCCGAGCGGCGCCCCGAGGACCGCGAGCACGACCTTCCCTTCGCCGCGGGCCCAGTCGATGTCGAAGAAGGGCGCGCTCGGCGCCTGCGCTCCTCGGGCCAAGGTCTCGCGCCACCAGCGGTTCTCAGGCGCCGTGGCCATGTGGTTGGGCACGATGTCGAC
The DNA here is from genome assembly GCA_027306525.1 of Acidimicrobiaceae bacterium. Classification (GTDB taxonomy): domain Bacteria; phylum Actinomycetota; class Acidimicrobiia; order Acidimicrobiales; family RAAP-2; genus Palsa-461. Next base: position 11,038 of record DAHUZM010000063.1, on the reverse strand, counting down.
GAGGAGCCGCATGCCGCGGGCCCCGAGCTCGTCGAGGAGCCCGGCGAACTCCTCGGCCGTCCCGAGCGCGGGGTCGAGCCGGGTGGGGTCCACGACGTCGTAGCCGTGCGTGCTCCCGGGCCCCGCGGCCAGGACCGGCGAGACGTACAGCGTCTCGATGCCGAGGTCGTCGAGATAGCCCACGATGCGGCGTGCGCCCTCGACCCCCATGGCGTGCAGCTGCAGGCGGTAGGTGGAGCCGAGCGGGCGGCCGGGCCGCGCGCTCAAGGCTCGGGTCGCTCGGTGTGGCGGAGCAGGATGCTCGACTGCGCGCCGAGGTTGACGGCGCCGCCACGGAGGGGGCGGGGGAACGAGCCGATCGGCCGCAGGGTGCTGAGCAGCTCCTCCCAACGCCCCGGCCCGTCGATCGTGGTCAGCGTGTACGAGCGCGAGCTGTGGCCGGCATACAGCAGCACGAGCAGGGTCTCACCCGGCTCGGAACGGCCGAGCGAGTCCACCTCGTCGGCGGCCCGGCCGAGGAGGAGCATCCCGATCGTGCGGTTCTCGGGGTCGGACCACTCGGCGTCGGTCATCTCCTGGCCGTCGGGGCGGAGCCAGGTCACGTCCTTGGTCGTCCCCCCTCCGACCGGCTCCCCGGTGAAGAAGTTCCTACGCCGCAGGATCGGGTTGCGCTCCATGATCGAGATGAGGTCGTGGACGAAGTTGGTGAAGTCCCGGCCGGTCGTGCCCACGACCCAGTCGAGCCAACTCATCTCGTTGTCCTGGCAGTACGCGTTGTTGTTGCCGCGCTGGGTCCGTCCGATCTCGTCGCCGCCGAGGAGCATGGGGACGCCCTGGGAGAGCATGAGCGTGGTGAGGAGGTTGCGCTTCATGCGATCTCGAACCCGCTGGGTGCGCACCGACTCGGTCGGCCCCTCCACCCCCCAGTTGCGGCTGTAGTTGGCGTCGGTGCCGTCGGTGTTGTCGTCGCCGTTCGCCTCGTTGTGCTTGCGGTCGTAGCTCACGAGGTCACTGAGCGTGAACCCGTCGTGGCAGGTGACGAAGTTGACGCCCGCGTAGGTGCGACGGCCGCTCGGGGCAAAGATCTCGCGCGATCCAGTGAGGCGCGAGGCGAGCTCGGGGACCTGTCCGGCATCGCCTCGCCAGAACCGGCGCACGCAGTCCCTGAACGCGCCGTTCCACTCGGACCATCCCGCGGGGAACCGCCCCAGCTGGTAGCCGTCGGGCCCGGCGTCCCAGGGCTCCGCGATCAGCTTGACCGTGGAAAGGACCGGGTCCTGCTGGATGATCTCGAAGAAGGCGCTCGGCTGTCCGGCCTCATAGCCCCGCACGAGGACCGGCGCGAGATCGAAACGGAACCCGTCCACGTGCATGTCGGTGACCCAGTACCGCAGGCTGTCGGTGATGAGCCCCATGGTCCTCGGATGCAAGATGTTGAGGCTGTTCCCGGTCCCGGTGAAGTCGAGGTAGTAGCGGGGTTCGTCGGGCATGAGGCGGTAGTACGACGCGTTGTCGATGCCCCGCAACGAGAGGGTCGGACCCATGTGGTTGCCCTCGCCGGTGTGGTTGAAGACGACGTCGAGGATGACCTCGAGGCCCGCCCGGTGCAGGACGCGGACCATCGACTTGAACTCGCTCACCTGCTGGCCGAGCCCGCCGGTCGCATACCCGACGTGGGGGGCGAGGAAGCCGATCGAGTTGTAGCCCCAGTAGTTGGTGAGTCCCCGCTCGACCAGGTGCCGGTCGGCCACGAACTGGTGCACGGGCATGAGCTCGACCGCTGTGACCCCGAGATAGAGAAGGTGGTCGATGACCGCGTCCGACGCCATGCCGAGGTAGGTCCCGCGCAGGTGCTCGGGCACGCCCGGATGCCGCATGGTCATGCCCCGCACGTGGGCCTCGTAGATCACCGTGCGGTTCCAAGGTGTGTTGGGCGGCCGGTCGTCGCCCCAGCTGAACGCGGGGTCGATCACCTGGCCCTTGGGGATGTCGGCGGCCGAGTCGCGCGGGTCGAAGGACAGATCGGCCGCCTCGTCGCCGATCGTGTAGCCGAAGAGCTGGTCGGACCATTGGATCGAGCCCGTGATCGCCTTGGCGTAGGGGTCGATGAGGAGCTTGTTGCGGTTGAAGCGGTGTCCCCGCTCGGGCTCGTAGGGGCCGTCGACCCGGTAGCCGTAGAGGGCGCCCGGCTGCACGTCGGGGAGGTAGGCGTGCCAGACCCGGTCGGTCGACTCGGGCATGAGGACGGTCGCCGTCGGCTCGCCCGAGAGCGGGTCCTCGAAGAGGCACAGCTCGACCGCCGACGCGTGCTCCGAGAACAGCGCGAAGTTCACGCCCCCGCCGTCCCAGGTGGCCCCGAGGGGGTGCGGGCTGCCCGGCCAGACCCTCACGGCTCCCCCGCCGGGCGGGCCGGGGCGCTCCCAAAGACGCAGAAGGCCCACGGTGCGAGCGAGAGCGGATCCCCGGGCAACGCCTCGTCTGGTTGCAGCGCCCCCTCGCCGCCCACCTCTGGTTCGGCCGAGTCGAAGAGACGGTGCCAGCGGGTGGTCCCGGCGGGACCGGCCCCGGCCACGAGCGAGGGCGCAAGCGCGACGGCGCGATCGGCACCGACGTTGAAGAGCGCCACCACCGAGCCGGCCGGGTCCCGGCGGGTGAGCGTCAGGGTCTGCCCGTGCACCGACGCCGACACGTCCACCCGCCTCGAGCGGGCGAGCGCGGGGTGCGCCCCTCGCAGCGCGATGAGCCGGCGGTGCAACGCGAGCACCTCGCGATGGCCCGGTGCATCGCGAAGGCTGGGGTCCAGGCACGCAGCGCGGTAGGTCGACTCGGCGGACTCGTCAAGTGCTTCCTCCTCGAACCCCATCGAGCGCAGCGTTGCCCTCCTGCCCTCGTGGACCTTCGCGTTGAGCTCGGCATCGGGATGGTCGACGAAGTACGCGAACGGGGCGGTCTCGGCGTACTCGTCGCCCATGAACAGCAGCGGGATCCCCGGGCTCAGGAGCACCACGCCGGCCGCGAGGCGTTGCGCGTCACGCGGCACGAGCGCCGACTGCCGCTCGCCGCGCGGGCGGTTGCCGATCTGGTCATGGTTCTGCGCGAACACGACGAAGCGCTCGGGGTCGAGCGCCCCCGACGGGGCGCCGTGGCGCCTTCGCCGGTACTCGGAGTACTCACCTTGGAGCACAAAGCCGTCGTTGATCGCCCGGGCGAGATCCTCCACCCTGCCGTAATCCGCGTAGTAGGCGATCTGCTCTGAGGTGAGCGCCACGTGCAACGCGTGGTGGAAGTCGTCGTTCCACTGCGCGTCCATGCCGATCCCCCCCGAGGCCCGAGGCGTCACCACCCTCGGGTCGTTGTCGGCGCTCTCGGCGATGAGGGCGCAGGGCCGCCCGAGGCGCTCGCTCAGATGTGCCGCGAGGTCCGACAGCTCCGCTACGTAGGGGGTGGCAGTCATGTCGAGGATCGAGTGGATGGCGTCCAGGCGCAGCGCATCGAGGTGGTAGTCGACGAACCACTGGGTGACGCTCTCCAAGAAGAAGGCGCGCACGTGGTCAGAGTCCTCGCCGTCGAAGTTGATGGCCGGCCCCCACGGCGTCGTGTAGCGGTTGGTGAAGTAGGGGCCGAACGCGCCGAGCACGTTGCCGAGCGGCCCGATGTGGTTGTGCACGACGTCGAGGATCACGCCGAGCCCGCGCCCGTGGCACGCGTCGACGAAGCGCTGGAGCCCGGCCGGGCCCCCGTAGCTCGATTGGACCGAGAAGGGGAACACCCCGTCGTAGCCCCAGTTGCGGGCGCCTGGGAACTCGGCCACCGGCATCACCTCGATGGCCCCGATGCCGACGTCGACCAGCGCGTCGAGCGCGTCGATCGCCGAATCGAAGGTGCCCCCGGCCGTGAAGGTCCCGATGTGGACCTCCGAGATCACCTGCTCCCAGAGGGGGGCGGGCCGGTAGGAGGCGTCGGACCAACGATGCGCCCCGAGGTCGACCACCGACGAGGGCCCGAGCACGCCCTCGGGCTGGAGCCGCGAGGCGGGATCGGCCAGCTCGTCGCCGCCGTCGAGCCGGTAGCGGTAGGTCTCCTTCGGCCCGCAGTCCTCCACCACCGCGGCGTGATAGCCCTGCTCGGCCCGCTCGAGCGCCACCAGGCGACCGTCGCCCAGGCGCACCTCGACCCGCTCGGCCGACGGCGCCCAGACCACAAAGCGCGTCCGACCGTCGACGAGCGGGCTCGCGCCGAGGGCGGGCGCCCCCCCGGCGAGGCGCGTCGCAACGCCGCTCTCGATGACCACGGGGATCGACACCGAAGCGCTCGACCCGGTCACTCCGGCGACAGGTACAGACAGCCGAGGGGCGGGACGGTGAGGGTCACGAGGCGTGGGCGACCGTGCGAGGGGACGGGCTGGGCCTCCACGACGCCGAAGTTGCCCTGGCCGCTCCCTCCGTACTCGTGGGCGTCGCTGTTGAGCAGCTCGGCCCACCGGCCGGCTTCGGGGACCCCGACATGGACGTTGTGGCGGGGCACCGGGGTGAAGTTACAGACCACGAGCACCACTCCGACACTCGAGCGCCTGAGGAAGCTGATGATGCTGGTCTCGGCCTCGTCGTGCTGGACCCATTCGAACCCAAAGGGGTCGGCGTCGCGTTCGTGGAGCGCCGGCAGGGCGCGGTAGAGGCGGTTGAGGTCGGTGACGAAACGGGCGACGCCGGCGTGCGCTGGGTCCTCGAGCAGGCCCCAATCGAGGCCGCTTTCGTGGTCCCACTCGTGCCCGGTGGCGAGCTCGGCCCCCATGAAGAGCAGCTTCTTGCCGGGCAGCCCGTACTGGTAGCCGTAGAGGAGCCGGAGGTTGGCGAGCTTCTGCCAGTCGTCGCCAGGCATCTTGTTCACGAGGGAGCCCTTGCCGTGCACCACCTCGTCGTGGGAAAGGGGCAGGACGAAGTTCTCGTCGAAGGCGTATACGGAGCGGAAGGTCAGCTCGGCGTGGTGATAGCGGCGGTGCACGGGGTCGTGCGCCAGATAGCGCAGGGTGTCGTGCATCCAGCCCATGTCCCACTTGAACCCGAAGCCGAGGCCACCGGCTTCGACCGGTCGGGAGACCCCGGGCCACGCGGTGGACTCCTCGGCGATCACCTGCACGTCTGGGTGATCGAGGTAGATGCCGGCGTTCAGCTGGCGGAGGAAGGACACTGCGTCGAGGTCCTCGCGCCCGCCGAACACGTTGGGGGACCATTCCCCTTCCTTGCGCGAGTAGTCGAGGTAGAGCATCGAGGCCACCCCGTCGACCCGGAGCGCGTCGGCGTGGTAGGCGGAGAGCCAGTGCTCCGCCGAGGACGCGAGGAAGCTCCGCACCTCATGGCGGCCGTAGTTGAAGACGTAGCTGTGCCAATCGGGATGGATCGCGCGCACCGGATCGGCGTGCTCGTAGAGGTGCGTGCCGTCGAAGCGTCCGAGCGCGAACGCATCGGTGGCGAAGTGTGAGGGCACCCAGTCGAGGATGACCCCGATGCCGGCCCGATGCAGGTCATCGATCAGCTCCATCAGCTCCTGGGGCGTGCCGTAGCGACTGCTCGGCGCGAAGAACCCCGTGACCTGATAGCCCCAGGACCCATAGAAGGGGTGCTCCATGAGCGGCAGGAACTCCACGTGGGTGAACCCGAGCCCGAGCACGTGGTCGATGAGGCGCGCTGCGAGCTCCCGGTAGCCGGGGAGTCGCCCGGGCTCCCCCCACTCGCGCCACCAGCTCCCGAGATGGACCTCGTAGATGCTGATCGGGCTGGCGAGCGTCGCCCGCTCGCCTCGGCCACGCATCCACTCGTCGTCGTGCCACGCATAACCGAGGTCCCAGAGCACCGAGGCGGTCCTCGGGGCGACCTCGCAGAACATCGCGACGGGATCGGCCTTCTCGAGCACCGTGCCGTCGGCCGTCGTGATGGCGAACTTGTAGGTCGCGCCATGGCGGGCCTCGGGGACGACGCCCTCCCAGATGCCCGACGACGCCCGGGCCTCGAGCCGGTGGGCCGTCGGGTCCCAGCCGTTGAAGTCGCCGATGACCCCGACCTCGCTGGCGGCCGGTGCCCAAACGGCGAAGGTCGCCCCGTCCTCGGGCCCCTCGCGCAGGTGCGCGCCGAGCTTGGAGGCCAGGCCACGATGGGTGCCCTCGTTGAACAAGAACAGATCGGCCGCGCTGATCCGGCTGGCGCCGCCGGCCGTCGGCCGGGACTCGCTCATGGCGTCGCCGCCTCGACGCGCTCGGCCCGACGGCGCTCGACGAGCGAGCACAGGGCGCCCACGCCCGGGTCCCCAACGAGCTGCTCGAGCTCGAGCGCACTGCGATGCCGCCAGTTGCCCGCGCCCGAGCCGGTACCCGGACGGTTCTCCTGTTCGAGCTCGCCCCACAGGTCCTGCAGGTCGACGAGCACGAGGGCGGCGGGGCCGGCAGCCAGGTGCTCGAGCACGCCCCCGAGGGCCGACCGCTCGAGCGTCTCGTGCGACGCGCCCGAGGCCTCCGGCTCGACGCCCAGGGCCCTGGACAGGGCCTCGCGCCATGCGCGGCGCTCGAGCGCCCGAGCGTTCTCGATACGACCCGCAACGAGCTCGTCGGTGTCGTTGGGCTCGCCGGGCGCAGCGCCCCTCCAGAACGCTGCGAAGCGCGGCACGTCGTGGCTCCCGATGGAGGCGATGCACTGGGCGGGGGGCTCGGGCAACGGGTCCGAGCGCGAGGTCGCGAACTCGAACACCCACGTGCGGAGCATGCGATCCTCGGCCATCGCCTCGCGCACCGACTCGTCGACGGTGCCGAGATCCTCGCCCACGACCACCGCGCCGGCGCGGTGGGCCTCGAGGGCGACGATCGCTCGGAGCTCCTCGGCCCGATAGGAGACATACGCGCCGTGACGTGCGTCGTGCCCCTCTGGGATCCAGTACATCCGGTGGAGCCCCATCACGTGATCGATCCGGAGCGCGCCCAGATGTGCGAAGGCGCTCCGCAGCACGGCGATCAGGTGGCGGTAGCCCTGGGCGCGAATCCCCACGGGATGCAGCGGCGGGAGCGCCCAGGCCTGGCCGCCCGCGTAGAAGGCGTCGGGCGGTGCGCCTCCCTGGACACCGCCCGCGAACGCCTCGGGCTCGAAGTACGGGTCAAAGCCCTGGGGGTGCACCCCGACCGGCAGGTCGCCGTAGATCGGGATCGCCCCCGACGCATCGGCAAGCTGGCGATGGGCGAGCCACTGCGCGCAGAGGTGGTACAGGACCGCCGGATCGCTGAACGGGAGCGCCCCGCACTCGCGGGCGGCCGAGGCGGGCCACGAGTGCCAGTCGCGCCCGTGGCGCTCGCCGGTCGCCCGGAACCGCGCGTACGCGAGCAGATCGGGGCGGACCTCGGCGAAACCTCGGAGCTCCGCCTCGCCGCGACCGCTGCGCACCAGCTCCTCATAGGGGACCGACACGGCGCGATGGGTCGCGACGACGCGAGCGGCGAACGGCCCCGAGGAGAGGAGGCGCCGCGCCGAGGGCGCCGCCTCGAGCTCGGGAACCGCGGCCGGGTCCACGTACAGCTCGTTCAGCGCGAGCCTCGTCACCGGCAGATACGGGCTCGGGTCGCACGGCGGGTCCAAGAAGGCCGGGTACAAGGGAAGCATTCCGAGGAAATCGCCACCGACCGACGCCGTCCAGCGCCCGAGCGCCGCCAGGTCGACGTAGCTGCCCGCACCCCAGTCCGACGCGCTCCGCAGGGCGTAGAGCGGCATGAAGACCCCCCAGCCCCGCCGGGGCACGGGACAGCGCGGTGCCGAGACAAGGAGGGCCCGGGCGACGACCGCCGGGCCCTCGAGGACGAGCTCGTGATAGCCGGGCCCGAGCGCTGACCCGTCGGTCGTCGGCACCCGAGCCAGTACGCCGCCCCCTTGGTGAGGGCCGACGATGAGCTCTGGGAGCCCGGCGCGCTTGGTGCGCCCGTCCTCGCAGGTGATGGTGAGCGACCACGAGGCGGGCGCATGCGCGACCGACGCTCCAAGCATGACGGTCGGCGCACCGCCACGATGGACGACGACGGGTTCGAGCAACCGCCGGGAGCGGGCCTCGCGCGCTTCGACGAGGGCGGCCGCCGCGTCCTTGGGGTGCGAGACCACCACGCCGAGCGCGCCGAGGACGGCGAGCACGGTCTCGGCCTCGACGTGAATCGTGCGGCCGTCGTAGGCGCGGTACTCGGGCAGCACGCCGGCGAGCCGGGCGAGCGCATCGAGCTCGGGTGCGAGCCCCTCGGGGCTCACGGCGGCGTGCCCAGGATGTCGAGCACGCCGAGCGCCGGCACCTCGACCCAGTCCGGTCGGCTGTTCGCCTCGTAGCTGAGCTCGTAGATGGCCTTCTCGATGAGGAAGAAGTCGAGCAGGCCCGCCAGCTGGGCGCGGTCGCTCGGCATGAACGCCTCGCCGTCGGCGGCTTCGAGGTACGAGGCCAGGTAGGTCCCGGCGACCCATCGGTACCAGAGCGTCAGCCAAGACTCGAGGCGCAACGGCTCGACCGAGGCGACCGATCCCGGCAGCTCCCTGATCACGTGCAGCGCGGCCACGCGCGACGCGTAGTGGAACGAGCGGATCATGCCGGCCAGGTCGGCAGCCGCCGGGCGCTTCAGGCGGCGTTGGCCGATCGAGCGCGCGGGCTCCCCCTCGAAGTCGATGACGACGAAGTCCTTTCCCGTCCACAGCACCTGGCCGAGATGGAAGTCGCCGTGGCAGCGGATGCGCTCGGCGTCGACCGGGAGCGACACGATCGAGCGCAAGCGGCCGAGGATCTCGGCCTCGCGGCCGAGGATCTCGTTCACGAGGGGCGAGCGCCCGCGCAGGCCCGACGCCTGGCGGAAGGCTCGCCGCACGAGGACCCGGGCGCCATGGAACATCGCCTGACGATCCATGGCGGTCAGTGGCTCGGGGGCGAAGTCCGGATCGGCCCGATCCGAGGCGAGCATGCGGTGCATCTCGGCGGTCCGCCGACCGAGCAGCGCCGCCCACTCGACGTGCGGGCCGACGAGCGGGTGCCCGGGGGCCAGCTCCCTGCCGCGCACCTGGAGCAGGCTGGGCGGGACCTCGTTCACCGGGACCTCGCCGTGAGAGGTCGCCAAGAAGTCCTCAAGGCCGTGCACGAGCGCGTCGACGAGGTAGCTCCAACCGTCACCCTCGTTCGCGACGAACTCCTCGAGCACCGCAACGGTGGCCGGCGTCGACCCGATCCCCGAGGGCTGATACTCGATGCTCCCGATCACCCTCGGCGAACGCGCGAAGTGCGCCCGCTCGCCGAGGAAGCGACCGAGCTCGACCCCCGGGTTGACGCCGGGCTCGAAGCGCCGGATCAGCTTGAAGATGGCCCGATCGGCCACGTTCAAAGAGGTGTTCGACTGCTCCGCGTTGAGCGGGGCGATGGCGGTGTCAGGACCGATCCGACCGGCGAGCCGCCGGAACGGGGTCGGCGTGCCCGACAGCCGGCCGGCGTTCGACAGCGTCCGGCGGTTCAGCATCAGCTCGACCAACGCCCGCGTGAAGTCCTGCTCGAAGACGGCGTCGTAGAGCACGCCCCGGACACCCCCGGCGTGCAGCTCCGCCAGCACCGACTCGGGGTGCCAACGGCACAACTCGTCGCCCTCCTCGCCCGTCGCGAAGGCGAGCGGCAGCACGTAGTGCTCCGACTCGCCGAAGTCGAGCTCGACCCGCACGATGACGAACTGGGCGAGCGTCGGGCCGATCCGACTCCCACCCGCGCCGATCGGGATCGAGTCGACCACCGTCGCCGAGGTGATCTTGCGCGTCTTGTGGGTGAACCATCGGCGCTCGGCGATGTAGCGCGGCAAGAAGGCCTGGAACTGGCGCCTCGCTTGCCCGCTGAACAGGGTGCCCCACTCCCCGGGCACGGTGAAGACCGGAAGCGGTGCCTCGGACTCCAGGCGCTCGCGCTCGAGCGAGAACCAGTAGAACCCGTGAGGCCCGAGCGTGATGAAGTACGGCAACTCGCCGATGGCCGGGAACGCCTGGCTCCCGAAGAGCTCGACGGGGATCTTGCCCCGGTACTTGGACAGGTCGAGCTCGACGCATTGCGCGAAGCGCGAGAGGTTGACCACGACGAGGACCTGCTCCTCGCCAAGCACGCGCAGGAACGAGAACACCTTGCGGTTGTCCGAGCGCAGCACCTCGAGCGCGCCCTGTCCGAACACGCGGAACCGCTGACGCAGACCGATCAGCCGCTTCATCCACCAGAGCAAGGAGTTGGGGTTCTCCTGCTGGGCGGCCACATTGATCGCCTGGGCGTGATACTCGGGATCGATGATGACCGGCAGATAGAGGCGTTGGGGGTTCGCGCTCGAGAATCCGGCGTTGCGGTCGCTGTCCCACTGCATCGGCGTGCGAACTGCGTTGCGGTCGCCGAGATAGATGTTGTCCCCCATCCCGATCTCGTCGCCGTAATAGATGATCGGGGTGCCGGGCATCGAGAAGAGCAGCCCGTTCATCATCTCGATCAGCTTGCGGTCGTTGCCGAGCAGGGGGGCCAGCCGGCGGCGGATCCCCACGTTGACCCGGGCCTGAGGGTCTTGGGCATAGGCCCGGTACATGTAGTCCCGCTCCTCGTCGGTGACCATCTCCAAGGTGAGCTCGTCGTGATTGCGCAAGAAGAGCGCCCACTGGCACTCCGGTGGCGTGGTCGGTGTCTCGGCCAGGATGTCGACGATCGGGAACCGGTCCTCCTGGCGGGCCGCCATGAACATGCGGGGCATGAGCGGGAAGTGAAAGGCCATGTGGCACATGTCGCCCTTGCCCATGTAGGCCACCGCGTCCTCGGGCCACTGGTTGGCCTCGGCGAGCAGCATCCGGTCCTCGAAGCGCTCGTCGATGTGCGACCGCAGCGCACGGAGGAATCCGAAGGTCTCGGGGAGGTTCTCGCAGCTCGTGCCCTCGCGGGCGAACAGGTAGGGGACCGCGTCGAGCCGGAGCCCGTCGACGCCCATCATGAGCCAGTAGTCGACGACGTCGAAGATCGCCTGGCGGACCGCGGGGTT
>DAHUZM010000060.1 GCA_027306525.1 Acidimicrobiaceae bacterium | reverse complement strand
GCAGAGCACAGCCATGGTAAGGCTGGTGTCGTCGGTTCGATTCCGACAGGGGGCTCCCCGGCGGCGTAGCTCAGTTGGTCAGAGCACACGGCTCATAATCGTGGGGTCGCGGGTTCGAGTCCCGCCGCCGCTACCACCGGGAACAGAGAGGAGTGCACGGGGTGCCGAAGAACGAGAAGCGGGTCCAGGTGACCCTCGCCTGCGAGGTCTGCAAGCGGCGGAACTACATCACGGTCAAAAACAAGAACAACGACCGCGAGCGCATCGAGATGCAGAAGTACTGCCGCTGGGACCGCCACCATACGCTCCACAAGGAGACGAGGTAGGCGCCGGGCGACCAGGTCCGGGCGGGTGGTAACCTTGCCGGTTGCTGCCCAGGTCAGATGGCTCGGGCCACCGCCCGAACACGCTGAGGGCGGTCCGCCGAGGGCAGTAGCTCAATTGGTAGAGCACCGGTCTCCAAAACCGGCGGTTGGGGGTTCGAGTCCCTCCTGCCCTGCTCTTCAATCCGAGAGCCAGCTCGACACATTCGGAGCGTTTCTATGAACCGCGAGACCAAGCGACTGATGCGGCGCCAGGGCCAGATGGAGGCCGACGGCTCGCCGTCGACCCGCGCCAGGAGCCAGTCCCCGGTCGCCACGCGTCGCCGACAGCGCACCTCGCCGACCCAGTTCGTTCGGGAGATCCGTGATGAGCTTCGCCAGGTCGCCTGGCCGAACCGCTCGGAGATGGTCAACTACACCGCCGTCGTGCTCACGACGCTCGTCCTCATGGTCTCCTTGATCTTCGTCTTGAACCTCGGCTTCGGGAAGGCCGTGCTGTTCATGTTCCACAAATGACCTTCGACGACGACGGCCAAGAGCCCATCGAGAACCAGGACCTCGACACAGGCGGCGAGCCCGCGGTCGCCCCCGTCGATGGCGTCGAAGACGATCTGGCCACCCTCGATGGTGCCGAGCCCGACGTCGTCCTCGACGCGACCGCCACCCCCGACGAGGCGTTCGACGAGCTCGAGGACGAGGAGGAACCCCCTCCCAGCCCCTTTGACCGCCCCGGACGCTGGTACGTCGTCCACACCTACTCGGGCTACGAGAACAAGGTCCGTTCCAACCTGTTCAACGTCATGGCGTCGCGCAACATGGAGGATCGGGTCTTTGAGATCGTGATCCCGATGGAGGACGTGGTCGAGTTCAAGGCCGGCAAGAAGGTCACGGTCCAAAAGAAGGTCTTCCCCGGCTACCTGCTCGTCCGCTGTGACCTCGACGACGACGTCTGGGGGGCCATCCGCAACACCCCCGGGGTCACCGGCTTCGTCGGGCCCGGGACCAAGCCGACGCCGCTCTCGCGCCGCGAGGTCGAGGGCATCTTGCAGGTGAAGGTCGAGGGCACGGAGGGTGCCGCGCCGAAGCGCACCCGGCCTCGCCTCGAGTACGAGGTCAACGAGACGGTGCGGGTGAAGGAGGGTCCCTTCGCGGACTTCTCCGGCCAGATCGCCGAGATCAACGAGGACCAGCTGAAGCTCAAGGTGTTGGTGAACATCTTCGGCCGGGAGACGCCGGTCGAGCTCGAGTTCAGCCAGGTCGCAAAGCTCTAGGCCAGGAAACGGAGAAACCATGCCCCCCCGGAAGCGAATCCTCGCCAAGGTGAAGATCCAGCTGGACGCCGGGTCCGCAACCCCGGCCCCGCCCGTCGGGACCGCCCTCGGCCCGCACGGCGTCCAGACCATGGAGTTCTGCAAGCAGTACAACGCGGCGACAGAGAACCAGCGGGGCACCGTCGTACCCGTGGATATCACCATCTACGAGGACCGGAGCTTCAGTTTCGAGCTCAAGACCCCGCCCACCCCCGTCCTCCTCCGCCAGGCGGCGGGGGTCCCGCGGGGTGCCGCCGCTTCGGGGCGTGAGTCGGTCGGAACCGTGACCGATGCCCAGTTGGCCGACATCGCCCGGATCAAGTTGCCCGATCTCAACACCGACGATCTCGAGCAGGCCAAGCTGCAGGTCGCCGGCACTGCCCGCTCGATGGGCATCACGATCTCGGGCTGAGCACACCACAGGACACCAAGGGAACGAGAGCGATGACCCAGCACGGCAAGAAGTACAAGGAGGCCCTGAGCAAGGTCGACCGCGAGGAGCACCACAGCGTCTCGGGCGCCGTCGACCTCGTGAAGGAGCTGGCCACGGCCAAGTTCGACGAGACGATCGAGCTGGCCCTCCGTCTCGGGGTGGACCCCCGCAAGGCCGACCAGATTGTGCGCGGCACCCTCTCGCTCCCGTCGGGGACCGGCCGCGACGTGCGCGTTGCCGTCTTTGCCGCCGGCGAGAAGGCAGCCGAGGCCCGAAGCGCCGGGGCCGACGTTGTCGGAGCGGACGACCTGGTGGCCCGCGTCGCGAACGAGGGGTTCTTGGGCTTCGACGTCGCGATCGCGACGCCCGATCTCATGGGACAGGTCGGCACCCTCGGCCGGATCCTCGGTCCCCGGGGCCTGATGCCAAACCCCAAGACCGGCACGGTCACGATGGACGTGGGGAGGGGCGTGAGCGAGTTCAAGAGCGGTCGGGTCGAGTACCGCACTGACAAGGTGGGCAACGTGCACGTCCCGGTGGGCAAGGCTTCCTTCTCCAAGGCACAACTGATGGCGAACATCCACGCCGTCGTGGAGGAGCTGGTTCGGGTCAAGCCGGCCGCCGCCAAGGGTCGCTACCTCAAGTCGGTGACGCTGTCCTCGACGATGGGCCCGGGCGTCCACATCGACCCTGCCAAGGCGAGAGAGGTCGAAGAAGAGGAGCTCGCAGCGGTCTAGGGGCCGCCCGCCGTCGGCGCCTCGGGCCGACCGCTAGAGTGCAACGGTCCGCCCCGCGGGGCGGGCCACAACAGAACCGCCGCAGACCTCCGGTGCACCTCGGTGCCGAAGGGGCTCGCCAGGAGCCCGCCCGAAGAGGCGAATCGACCCGAACCGCCCCGCCGGAGCGGGCCCGTCGTCGCTCGCCGGAGACGCTGCCGCAAGGTCTGCGAGGACAGGAGAGGGCGATGGAGAACCCCCGACCCGAGAAGGTCGCCGTGGTGGAGGAGGTGCGCGAGCGTCTCGCGTCGGCCAACGCGTCGGTCGTCACCGAGTACCGCGGTCTCACGGTTGCCCAGCTGGCCGAGCTCCGCAAGAGCCTTGCGGCGGTTGGTGACTTCAAGATCTACAAGAACACGCTCGTGCGCCTGGCCATCGCGGGCAGCGAGCACGAGGGTCTCGGGGAGCTGCTGAGCGGCCCTACCGCCATCGCGTTCGTGAATGGCGAGATCAGCGCGGCAGCGAAGGCCCTGCGCGACTTTGCGAGGACGAATCCCGCCTTGGTGGTGAAGGGTGGCCTCGTCGGCGGGAGCGCGCTCAGCAACCAGGATCTGGCGCGTCTGGCGGACCTCCCGTCCCGCGACGTGCTGCTCGCTCGCCTGGCCGGTGGCCTCGCCGCCCCGCTCCAGCAGCTGGCTGGCCTGATTCAGGCGCTGCCTCGCAATCTGGCCTACGGCATCTCTGCCCTCCTCGAGCAGCGCCAGGCGGCTGAGCCTCCCGGCGCGACCACCCCTCTGGCCGAGCCGACCCACCTCGAGGCGGGCCACGAGGAGACCAGCGTGCCGGCCGAACCCGGGGTCGAGGCCGGGGCGCCCGCCGACGAGGCGCCCGAGGTGAGCGAGGAGGCGGTCGAGGAGACCGCCGAGCAGCCCTAGGCACCATCAAGCGTTCGAGCGGCACACAGCTTCGAATCGAGTAGAGAAAGGAATCCCATGGCTGGGACCATCACCAAGGACCAGATCCTGGACGGCATCGCAGCGCTCTCCGTCCTGGAGCTGAGCGAGTTGCTGAAGGAATTCGAGGAGCGCTTCGGCGTCAGCGCGGCCGCTCCGGTTGCCGTGGCGGCGGCCGCGCCGGCCGGCGGTGGAGAAGCCGGAGCCGGCGAGGAGGAGCAGACCGAGTTCGATGTCATCTTGACCGCTGCCGGGGACAAGAAGATCCAGGTCATCAAGGAGGTGCGCTCGCTCACCAGTCTTGGTCTGAAGGAGGCCAAGGACCTGGTGGACGGGGCGCCCAAGCCGGTCCTCGAGCGCGTGAGCAAGGACGAGGCCGACAAGGCGAAGGCTGCCCTCGAGGGGGCCGGGGGCACCGTCGAGCTCAAGTAGGGGAGGGGGCTGGGGGGTGCGCAACCCTTGACTGCCGGGGTTCGCGTTCCCTAGCCTCTTCCGCGACCCGCCGGGCGCACCGGTTCCCAAACGGCCGTTCGCGGCCCGGGGGTTGTATCTCCGGCCGTCCCCGGTTAGGCTACAGGGTTGCCGTGGGCAGCCTTTGGTCCGTACCTGAAATCCTGGTGGGATCGCGCGCGCCTCGGCACCGGCCCTGATCCACCTCGCGTCCCATCGCTTCGCTCCGGAGTCGCGCCCCGGAGACGTTCTGTTTTCCCGTTTCGCCAGCCAGCACCCCACTTGGGAGGAGTAGGCCGTTGCCCGCACGGTCCCGCAGCCCCGAACGCGTTTCTTTTGCCAACATCGACGAGGCCCTGCCCCTACCGGATCTGATCGCGGTTCAACGCGATTCGTTCCAGTGGTTTTTGGACAAGGGGCTCGCCGAGGCGTTCGGCGATATCAGCCCCATCGAGGACTTCACCGGCCAGTTGAGCCTGGAACTCGAGTTTGACCCGTCCGACCCCGATCTGCGCCCGCCGCCCAAGTTCTCGGTGGAGGAGTGCAAGGAGAAGGACATGACCTATGCCGCGCCGGTCTTCGTCCGGGCGCGGTTCTTGAACGCTACGACGGGCGAGATCAAGGAGCAGACGGTCTTCATGGGGGACTTCCCGATGATGACCGAGCGTGGCACCTTCATCGTGAACGGGACCGAGCGGGTGGTCGTGAGCCAGCTCGTCCGGTCCCCGGGGGTCATCTTCCAGCCCGGCCGCGACGCAAAGACCATCTTCACCGGGACGATCCACCCCTACCGTGGCGAGTGGATCGAGCTCGACATCGAGGCGAAGCCGTCACGCGACGTGACGGCGGGTGCGCGTGTGGCTCGCAAGCGGCGGCTCTCACTCTTCGTGCTGCTCCGTGCGCTCGGGTACGGCGACGACGAGTTCTTGGAGCGGTTCGTCCGGCACTTCGACTTCTTGGAGGGCCAGTGGGACAAGGAGCGCACGCTCGCCCCGACGCGCGAGGAGGCCCTCCTCGAGATCTACAAGCGCGCCCGGCCTGGTGAGCCGCTCTCGGTCGAGGCGGCGCGCCAGTACTTTGAGAACGCGTTCTTCAACCCGAAGCGCTACGACCTCACACGAGTCGGCCGCTACAAGCTGAATCGCAAGCTCGGCCCCGAGATCGAGCGGATCTCGGGACTCTTCGGGATCGACATCGAGCGCCCGGCCCCGGACCAGAGCGTCCTCAGCCCCTCGGAGATCCTGGCGTCGGCCACTTACATGCTGCACCTCGCGCTGCACATGGCCGATGGTGACTCGACCTACCGCATCGACGACCAGGACCATTTCGCAAACCGGCGGGTCCGCTCCGTCGGCGAGCTGATCCAGAACCAGGTCCGGGTGGGACTCTCCCGGATGGAGCGCGTGGTGCGTGAACGCATGACCACCCAGGACGTCGAGGCGATCACGCCCCAGACCCTGATCAACATTCGCCCGGTGGTCGCAGCGGTGAAGGAGTTCTTCGGCACCAGCCAACTCAGCCAGTTCATGGACCAGAACAACCCGCTGTCGGGCCTCGCCCACAAGCGCCGGCTGTCGGCGCTCGGCCCGGGGGGCCTGTCCCGTGAGCGGGCCGGCTTCGAGGTCCGAGACGTCCACAGCTCGCACTACGGCCGCATGTGCCCGATCGAGACCCCCGAAGGCCCGAACATCGGCCTGATCGGCGCCCTCGCCACCTACGCGCGGGTGAACGAGTACGGATTCATCGAGACTCCCTACCGCAAGGTGTCCGAGGGTCGGGTGACCGACGAGATCGTCTACCTCGCGGCTGACGAGGAGGAGGAGCACGTCATCGCCCAGGCCAACGCGCCGGTCGACGAGCGGGGCAACTTCACCGAGGATCGCGTGCTCGTGCGCCGCGGCCCGCAGGGCACCGGCGTGCGGGTGGGCGTCGCCACGACCACCTATGGCACCACGAGCGAGATCGACTTCGTGCCGCCCTCGGAGGTCGACCTGATGGACGTCTCGCCGAAGCAGATCGTTTCGGTGTCCACAGCGCTCATCCCCTTCGTCGAGCACGACGACGCCAACCGCGCGCTCATGGGTGCCAACATGCAGAAGCAGGCCGTCCCGCTCGTCGTGCCGGAGGCTCCCTACATCGGCACCGGGGTCGAGGCCCGTGCCGCGCGCGACGCCGGAGACGTGATCGTGGCCGAGGGTGAGGGGATGGTCACCGAGGTCTCGGGCGACCAGATCGTCGTCGAGTACCGCTCGGGCCATAAGGACCGGTTTGGCCGCACCCTCGGCAAGAAGATCTACCGCCTAGCCAAGTTCCGCCGCTCCAATCAGAACACGAGCATCAACCAGAAGCCGCTCGTGGCCGAGGGGCAGGCGGTGGTCGACGGCGACCTGCTGGCCGACGGTCCCTCGACGCACAACGGCGAGCTCGCGCTCGGCAAGAACCTCCTCGTCGCGTTCATGCCCTGGGAGGGTTACAACTACGAGGACGCCATCATCCTCTCGGAGCGCCTCGTGCGCGACGACGTGCTCACCTCGATCCACATCGAAGAGCATGAGGTGGACGCTCGGGACACGAAGCTCGGTGCCGAAGAGATCACGCGGGACATCCCGAACCTCTCAGAGGAGATCCTGGCCGACCTCGATGAGCGCGGGATCATCCGCATCGGTGCCGAGGTGGGTCCGGGCGACGTGCTCGTCGGCAAGGTCACCCCGAAGGGCGAGACCGAGCAGACGCCCGAGGAGCGACTCTTGCGGGCGATCTTCGGCGAGAAGGCGCGCGAGGTCCGTGACACGAGCCTGAAGGTCCCCCACGGCGAAGAGGGCAAGGTCATCGACGTGCGGGTGTTCTCAAGGGACAGCTCTCACGAGCTGCCTCCCGGGGTGAACGAGCTGGTGCGGGTGTACGTGGCCCAGAAGCGCAAGATCTCCGAGGGCGACAAGCTGGCCGGCCGTCACGGCAACAAGGGCGTCATCTCCAAGATCCTCCCGATCGAGGACATGCCGTACCTGGCCGACGGGACCCCGGTCGACATCATCTTGAACCCTCTCGGCGTGCCGAGCCGGATGAACGTCGGCCAGGTCCTCGAGTCGCACCTCGGCTATGCGGCGCGCTTTGGCTGGCAGGACGTGACGCCAGAGCCCGACGCCGGGACGAGCGACCGCGACGAGGGCGTGGCTCGCAAGACCCGCCCGCGGACGATGCCCGCCAACTGGATCGCCACGCCGGTCTTCGACGGCGCGCACTGGGACGAGGAAGAGGACGCCGGTCGTCACAAGACGATCAAGGGCCTCTTCGAGCAGCTGCGTTCCGACTCGGCCAGGGGGGAGGTCCAGATCGGCACCGACGGGAAGGCGGTCTTGTACAACGGCCGGACCGGCCAGCCCTACGACAACCCGGTGTCGGTCGGCTATGTCTACATCTTGAAGCTCGCCCACCTGGTGGACGACAAGATCCATGCCCGCTCGACGGGCCCTTACTCGATGATCACCCAGCAGCCCCTCGGCGGGAAGGCCCAGTTCGGTGGGCAGCGCTTCGGTGAGATGGAGGTGTGGGCACTGGAGGCCTTCGGTGCCGCGTACGCGCTCCAAGAGCTCCTCACGATCAAGTCCGACGACGTGCTCGGGCGCGTGAAGGTCTACGAGGCGATCGTGAAGGGCGAGAACATCCCCGAGCCGGGGATCCCAGAGAGCTTCAAGGTGCTCATCAAAGAAATGCAGTCCCTGTGTCTCGACGTGGACGTGCTCTCGATCACCGGTGAGGAGATCGAGATGCACGAGCTCGACGAGGATGTGTTCCGCACGGCCGAGGAACTCGGCATCGACATCAGCCGGCCCGAACGCGGGTCGGACGAGGAAGACGAGCGGCGAGCCGCCGAGAGGAGCTTCTCGTGACCGCACTCGACGTCAACACCTTCGACCAGCTGAAGATCGGCCTGGCCACGGCCGGTGCGATCCGCGGCTGGTCCAACGGCGAGGTGAAGAAGCCCGAGACGATCAACTACCGCACGCTTCGCCCAGAGAAGGACGGGCTCTTCTGCGAGAAGATCTTCGGCCCGACCAAGGACTGGGAGTGCTACTGCGGCAAGTACAAGCGCGTCCGGTTCAAGGGCATCATCTGCGAGCGCTGCGGTGTCGAGGTCACCCGGTCCAAGGTGCGCCGGGAGCGGATGGGCCACATCGAGCTGGCGGCCCCGGTGGTTCACATCTGGTACCTGCGCGGCACCCGTAGCTGGCTGGCATATCTGCTCATGGGCACCGAGGCCCGCGAGGAGCTGAAGGCCAAGCAGCTGGAGAAGGTGATCTACTTCGCCGCCAACCTGGTCACCTGGGTCGACGAGGAGAAGCGCCACGAAGATCTGCCGAACCTCGAGGCCGAGCTCGCCGAGGAGATCGCCGACATCGAAAAGAAGCGGGACCTCGACATCGATCGCCGATTCAAGGCGCTCGAGGACGAGCTCGCCCAGCTCGAGAAGGAAGGCGCCCGCGACGCCGAGATCAAGGCGCGCCAGCGGGCGGTCGAGAAGGAGATCACCGCGGCGCGCGACCGCAGCCAGGACGAGGTCGAGCTGGCCCAACGGGCTCTCGACGAGTTCCGGAGCCTCCATGGCCGCAAGATCATCGAAGACGAGCTCCTCTGGCGCGAGCTGCGCCTTCGCTACGAGGACTACTTCGAGGGCGGCATGGGTGCAGAGGCGATCAGCCGGCTCATCGACCGCATCGACCTCGATCAGGAGGAGATCAAGCTCCGCGAGATGATCGACGCGACCGACGGCCGTCGTCCCCTCTCGGCGCAGCGCCGGCAGAAGGCGATCAAGCGCCTGAAGATCGTCACCGCGTTCAACCGCCGCGACGAGCACGGCCGGCGGATCAACGACCCGCGCGCCATGATCCTGGAGGCGGTCCCGGTCATCCCGCCGGACCTCCGTCCGATGGTCCAGCTCGACGGTGGCCGGTTCGCCACGAGCGACCTGAACGACCTCTACCGCCGGGTGATCAACCGGAACAACCGCCTGAAGCGACTGCTGGACCTCGGCGCGCCCGAGATCATCATCAACAACGAGAAGCGGATGCTCCAAGAGGCGGTCGATGCCCTGTTCGACAACGGGCGGCGTGGCCGGCCGGTGACGGGCCCGGGGAACCGGCCCCTGAAGAGCCTCTCGGACATGTTGAAGGGGAAGCAGGGGCGGTTCCGCCAGAACTTGCTCGGCAAGCGGGTCGACTACTCGGGCCGTTCGGTCATCGTCATCGGCCCGACTCTCCAGCTTCACCAGTGCGGCCTGCCCAAGCTGATGGCGCTCGAGCTGTTCAAGCCGTTCGTCATGAAGCGGCTTGTCGACATGGAGCTCGCCCAGAACATCAAGTCGGCCAAGCGCATGGTCGAGCGGCGCCGGCCCCAGGTCTGGGACGTGCTCGAGGGCGTCATCCAGGAGCACCCGGTCCTCCTCAACCGGGCGCCGACCCTTCACCGCCTGGGCATCCAGGCCTTCGAGCCGGTCCTGGTCGAGGGGAAGGCCATCCAGATCCACCCCCTCGTCTGCACGGCGTTCAACGCCGACTTCGACGGGGACCAGATGGCCGTGCACCTGCCGCTCTCCGCCGAGGCCCAGGCAGAGGCGCGCGTCCTCATGCTGTCGGCGAACAACATCCTCTCGCCGGCGACCGGCCGGCCCATCACCGTGCCGACCCAGGACATGGTCTTTGGGGCGTACTACCTCACCCTCGCGGTCGACGGGGCGAAGGGGCAGGGGAACCCATACCGCCACAGCCACGAGGTCCAAGCGGCGTTCGACAACGGTGACCTGGCGTTGCACGCGAAGATTTCGCTGCGCCCGAAGGCCGACTCGCCGCTCGGGGCCCGTCTGGCTGCCGCCGGGTTCGAGGCCGATGGGGACGGCAACTACGCACTCGAGACTTCGGCCGGGCGTCTCTTCTTCAACGAGGCGCTTCCCCAGGGCTTCCGGTACGTGAACGACGTGGTGGGCAAGCGCAATACCGCGATCGGGGCCATCGTCGAGGAGCTCTCGGCCGAGTACCCGAAGGCGGTCGTTGCGGCCAGCTTGGACCGGATCAAGGCACTCGGGTTCCGCTTCGCGGCCCAGTCCGGGCTCACCATCTCGATCGACGACGTCCGCACGCCGCCCGAGAAGCAGTCGATCCTCGACCGCTACGAGAAGGAGGCGGACAAGGCCGAGACGCAGTTCCGCCGGGGCATCATCACCGACGACGAGCGGCGCCAGAAGGAGATCGAGATCTGGACGTCGGCGAACTCCGAGGTGGGCCGGGCGATGGAGCAGACGCTCGCGACCCTCTCGTTCAACCCCCTCGACATGATGGTCGACTCGGGCGCCCGAGGGAACGCCCAGCAGATCCGCCAGATCGCCGGCATGAAGGGCCTCGTGTCCAACCCGCGCGGTGAGATGATCCCCCGGCCCATCAAGTCCTCGTTCCGTGAGGGCCTCTCGGTGCTCGAGTACTTCATCTCGACCCACGGCGCGAGGAAGGGCCTGGCCGACACCGCCCTGCGGACGGCCGACTCGGGCTATCTCACCCGGCGCCTCGTCGACGTGGCGCAGGAGCTGATCGTGCGCGAGGAGGACTGCGGCACCACCCGGGGGATCTGGATCGAGGCCGTCGTGCCCGACCAGGGTGGCCGCCGGAGCTACCTCGAGACCCGCCTCTATGGTCGGATCCTGGCAGAACCCGTCGCGCTCTCGGATGGCTCGAGCATCGACGCGGGCATTCTGCTCGATGACGAGCTCGTCGAGCGCCTCCGCGAGGACCCGGCGCTCGACCGGGTGCGAGCCCGATCCGTCCTCACCTGCGAGGCGGCTCATGGCGTGTGTGCTGCCTGTTACGGCCAGTCGCTCGCCACGGGCAAGATGATCGAGCTCGGCGAGGCCGTCGGCGTCATCGCCGCCCAGTCCATCGGCGAGCCCGGCACCCAGCTGACCATGCGGACGTTCCACACCGGTGGCGTCGTGGGCGAGGACATCACCCACGGCCTGCCACGCGTCGTCGAGCTCTTCGAGGCCCGCACGCCCAAGGGCGCAGCCGTGCTCGCCAGGCACTCGGGCGTGGTCCGGGTGGAGGAGGAGGAGCTCGGGCGCCGGATCACCGTGGTTGCCGACGACGGCACCGAGGAGTCGGTGGTCGTGGCGCCGAGGGCGCACCTCGAGGTGGCCGACGGCCAGGAGGTCGCCGCCGGCGACGCCTTGGTCGAGGGGCCGAAGGATCCCAAGGAGCTGCTCGAGGTGAAGGGCATCCGGGAGACCCAGCAGTACCTCGTCGAAGAGGTCCAGAAGGTCTACCGGGACCAGGGCGTGTCGATCCACGACAAGCACATCGAGCTCATCGTCCGCCAGATGCTGCGGCGGGTGCTCGTCGCCGAGCCCGGGGACGCGCCATTCCTTCCGGGCGAGCGGGTCGACAACCAGGTGTACACCGAGGTCAACCGGGGATTGCGCGAGGAGGGCAAGCGGTCGGCAGAAGGGCGGCCCGAGCTCATGGGCATCACCAAGGCCTCGCTCGCGACCGACAGCTGGCTGTCGGCCGCCTCCTTCCAGGAGACGACCAGGGTCCTGACCGAGGCGGCGATCGAGGGCCGCTCCGACCAACTGTTCGGGCTGAAGGAGAACATCATCATCGGCAAGCTGATCCCGGCCGGCACCGGCATGGATCGGTACCGGACCATCAAGCTCGACATGCCCGGCGCCGAGCCGCTGCCCTTCTGGGCGGCGAGCGCCGACGCCGACACCGAGGACCTGGCGGCGTGGCTGCGCGACGTCGGGGGCGACAGCGTCTCCGACGAGCCCTTCGACTCCTCGATCGACGCGAGCTGGCTCGGCGCCGCCCCCTCGGGCGACGGGGAGTCGGAGCGGCCGTCCGGTGAGAGCGGCGGCGCACTCGGGGCGCTCTGACCCGCCGGCATCGTCCGGCGGGCCCGAGCCACTCCGGGCACTGGTATCCTTGAACGGCTGGAAAGGCCATGCACCGGGCGGCTGTTGCCCGCAGCGGCGAGGTCCCCTAGCATCGGTCCGCTCTGTGGGCGCCTCGCCCACCCCGGATCGCAGCAACCCCGAAGTCCATCGATGAGGTAGGCGCGTGCCGACAATCGCCCAGCTGGTTCGCAACGGGCGCCAGACCAAGGATTCCAAGACCAAGACCCCGGCGCTCAAGGGCGCGCCCCAGCGCCGGGGGGTCTGCACGCGCGTGTACACCATGACGCCCAAGAAGCCGAACTCGGCCCTGCGCAAGGCGGCGCGCGTCCGGCTCACGAGCGGTGTCGAGGTGACGGCGTACATCCCGGGCGTGGGCCACAACCTCCAGGAGCACTCGATCGTGCTCGTGCGTGGCGGGAGAGTCCGCGACCTGCCCGGCGTGCGCTACAAGGTCATCCGGGGCGCCCTCGACGCCGCCGGGGTGCGCGAGCGGGCCCAGGCTCGCAGCCGCTACGGCGCGAAGAAGGAGTCCTAGTGTCTCGCAAGGGACCGGCCCAGCGTCGGGAGCTCCAGCCCGATCCGATCTATCGATCGGTGCTCGTCACCCAGGTGGTGAACAAGGTCCCCTCGCGCGGCAAGCGGACCCTGTCCGAGCGGATCGTCTACAGCGCGCTCGATCTCGTGTCCGAGCGCGGTGGGTCGGACCCGATCGCCTCGCTCAAGCGGGCGATCGAAAACACCCGGCCCGAGCTCGAGGTGAAGAGCCGCCGGGTCGGCGGTGCCACCTACCAGGTCCCCGTCGAGGTCCGTCCTCGTCGGGCCACCACGCTCGCCATCCGCTGGCTCGTCGGGTACTCGCGCCAGCGCCGTGAGAAGACCATGGCGGAGCGGCTTGCCGGCGAGATCCTCGATGCGTCGAACGGGGTGGGGAGTGCTGTGAAACGGCGCGAGGACATGCACAAGATGGCCGAGTCGAACAGGGCCTTCGCGCACTACCGCTGGTAGTTCCCCCTATCGGAGTCAAGAAGCATGGCTGAACCCCTGCCCATTCGCGAATTTCCCCTTGCCCGGACCCGCAACATCGGGATCATGGCCCACATCGACGCGGGCAAGACCACGACGACCGAGCGGATCCTCTACTACACCGGCCGCAACTACAAGATGGGTGAGGTCCACGAGGGCGCCGCGACCATGGACTGGATGGTCCAGGAGCAAGAGCGCGGCATCACGATCACCTCGGCCGCCACTACGTGCCGCTGGCGCGACACCTGGATCAACATCATCGACACCCCTGGCCACGTCGACTTCACCGTCGAGGTGGAGCGATCGCTGCGGGTCCTCGACGGCGCAGTGGCCGTCTTCGACGCCGTGGCGGGCGTCGAGCCCCAGACCGAGACGGTGTGGCGCCAGGCCAACAAGTACCGGGTCCCGCGGATCTGCTTTGTGAACAAGATGGACCGGATCGGTGCCGACTTCGAGCGGACGGTGGCCATGATCCGGGACCGCCTCGATGCCCTCCCGGCGGTGGTCCAGCTGCCGATCGGGGCCGAGGCCGGCTTCCAGGGCGTCGTCGACCTGCTCGAGCAGACCGCCCTCATCTGGGACGACGGCATGGGCGAGAAATGGCACGAGACCGAGATCCCCACCGAGCTCGTCGAGCGGGCCGAGGAGGCGCGCCACCAGCTGATCGATGTCCTCTCCAACTTCGACGACTCGATCATGGAGAAGTACCTGGCCGAGGAGAAGATCACGGGCGACGACCTCCGTCGCTCGGTGCGCTCGGCGACCCTGGCGTCTCAGGTGGTGCCGGTGTTGTGCGGCTCGGCGTTCAAGAACAAGGGCGTCCAGCCCATGCTCGACGCGGTCGTCGACTACCTGCCGAGCCCGCTCGACCTGCCCCCGACCGGGGGGACCAAGCCGGGCAGGGAGGACGAGGTCGTCGAGCGCTCGCCCGAGGACGACGCCCCCTTCTCCGCCCTCGCGTTCAAGATCATGACCGACCCCTACGTCGGCAAGCTGACCTACCTGCGGGTCTACTCGGGGACGTTGCGCAAGGGTGGCACCGTCCTCAACTCCTCCAAGGACAAGCGCGAGCGCATCGGACGCCTGCTCCAGATGCACGCCAACCACCGGGAGGACAAGGACGCCATCTTCTCGGGTGACATCGTCGCGGCGGTCGGCCTGAAGCAAACCACGACCGGCGACACCCTGTGCGACCCGGGCAATCCCATTCTGCTCGAGGCCCTCGTGTTCCCAGAGCCGGTCATCCACGTCGCGGTCGAGCCCAAGACCAAGGCCGACCAGGACAAGCTGTCACGGGCGCTCTTCAGCCTGTCCGAGGAGGACCCGACCTTCCGGGTTCGCACCGACGAGGAGACCGGCCAGACCGTCATCTCGGGGATGGGCGAGCTCCACCTCGAGGTCCTGGTCGACCGGATGCTGCGGGAATTCAGCGTGGACGCCAACGTGGGCAAGCCACAGGTCGCCTACCGAGAGACGATCCGCAAGGCGGTGACCGACGTCCCGGGCCGCTACGTGCGTCAGACCGGCGGCCGCGGGCAGTACGGGCACGCCGTGATCAACCTCGAGCCCACCGGGCCCGGCGGCGGCTACGAGTTCGTGGACAAGATCACCGGGGGGTCCATCCCCAAGGAGTACATCCCCGCGGTCGACGCAGGCATCCAAGAGGCCCTCACCTCGGGGGTGCTCGCCGGCTACCCGACCGTCGACGTCCGGGTCACCCTCGTGGATGGCTCGTACCACGACGTCGACTCCTCCGAGATGGCCTACAAGATCGCCGGCTCGATGGCGGTGAAGGACGCCGCCCGCAAGGCCTCGCCGGTCCTCTTGGAGCCGGTCATGGCGGTCGAGGTCGTCACCCCCGAGGAGTACATGGGCGACGTGATCGGCGACCTGTCCTCACGCCGGGGCAAGGTCGAGGGCATGGAGCAGCGGGGGAACAGCCAGGTCGTGCGGGCACAGGTACCGTTGGCAGATATGTTCGGCTACGCTACCGACCTGCGTTCTCGCACGCAGGGTCGAGCCACGTACACGATGCAGTTCGACGCCTACAACGAGGTGCCCGAGTCGATCTCGAAGGAGATCGTGGCCCGGGCCCGAGGAGAGTAGGCCTCGCCAGAGGGCGACACACACAACTGCGGCGGGCGACCGTCGCGGCGGGCCCAAGGAGGGTCCGTCCGAGAGCAGGAGCGGTTCTCCAGACATGGCCAAGCAGAAGTTCGAGCGCACGAAGCCCCACGTCAACACGGGCACCATGGGGCACATCGACCACGGCAAGACGACGCTGACGGCCGCCATCACAAAGGTCCTCTCGGAGGCCAACCCGAACACGACCTTCACCCCCTTCGACCAGATCGACAAGGCCCCCGAGGAGAAGCAGCGGGGGATCACGATCACGATCGCCCACGTCGAGTACGAGACCGCCAACCGGCACTACGCGCACGTCGACATGCCGGGCCACGCCGACTACATCAAGAACATGATCACGGGCGCCGCCCAGGTCGACGGGGCCATCTTGGTCGTCTCGGCCGCCGACGGGCCGATGCCCCAGACCCGTGAGCACGTGGTCCTCGCCCGCCAGGTGGGGGTCCCCTCGATCGTGGTCGCCTTGAACAAGGCGGATCTGGTCGACGATGAGGAGCTCTTGGACCTGGTCGAGCTCGAGGTCCGTGAGCTCTTGAACGAGTACGAGTTCCCCGGTGACGACACACCGGTGATCCGGGTGAGCGCCCTCAAGGCGCTCGAGGGGGACCCCGAGTGGACGGCCAAGATCCTCGAGCTCATGGAGGCGGTCGACAACTTCATCCCCGAGCCCGTCCGTGACGTCGACAAGGCGTTCCAGATGCCGATCGAGGACGTCATGTCGATCACCGGCCGGGGCACCGTCGTGACCGGCAAGATCGAGCAGGGCGTCATCCACGTCGGTGACGACGTAGAGATCGTGGGTTTGCGTGACACCCAGAACTCGGTGGTGACCGGTGTGGAGATGTTCCGCAAGCTGCTCGACGAGGGCCAGGCCGGCGACAACGTGGGCCTGTTGCTCCGGGGCACGAAGAAGGAGGACGTGGAGCGGGGCCAGGTGGTCTGCAAGCCCGGCTCGATCACGCCACACACCAACTTCGAGGCGAACGTCTACATCTTGACCAAGGAGGAGGGCGGCCGGCACAAGCCGTTCTTCAACAACTATCGGCCGCAGTTCTACTTCCGGACCACCGACGTGACCGGCGCCATCACGCTGCCGGGCGGCACCGAGATGGTGATGCCCGGCGACACGACGGAGATGACCGTGGAACTGGGCAAGCCGATCGCCATGGAGGAGGGCCTGCGCTTCGCCATCCGCGAGGGTGGTCGCACCGTGGGCGCCGGTCGGGTCACGAAGATCCTCAAGTAGAGATCGGAGGTAGCCGACCATGGCCGACGGGCCCCGCCAGAAGATCAGGATCAGGCTCAAGGCCTACGACCACGAGGTTCTGGACCAGTCGACCGAGAAGATCGTCCAGACGGTCTTGCGCACCCAGGCCAAGGTCCAGGGCCCGGTCCCGCTGCCGACCGACAAGCATCGCTATACGGTCATCCGTTCTCCGCACAAGTACAAGGACTCTCGCGAGCACTTCGAGATGCGGGTCCACAAGCGGCTGGTCGACATCGTCGAGCACACGCCCAAGACGGTCGACTCGCTGCAGCGGCTTGACCTCCCAGCGGGCGTCGATATCGAGATCAAGATACAGACCGCCTAACGCGCCGGGCCCTCCGCCCCGTCGCTGACCAGGACGAATGGGCGGCGCTGGCCGCCCTGATCGACCGGTTCGCCGGTCGGTACCCGAACCAGAAGACGGCCCACCAGTACCGGGCCGAGCTCACCGCCCTGTTCGAGCACGTGGGCGTCCCCCACCCCCGGGCCCTCACCGACGGAGCCGTGAACGGCTGGGTGGCGCTGTCCCGGGCGAACAACACCCGGCGCAACCGCCTGGCCCGGATCTGCACCTTCCTGCGGTGGTGCGTCCGGGTGGGGGAGGCCGACCCGGCCCTGGTGGAGGAGCTCCAGAGCCGGGAGAACCCGCTCCGGGCCACCCCGCCCATCTACGGAAAGCTGCAGGGCAAGTACCCGGCCCGGTGGCTCACCTACGACGAGGCCTACGGGGCGCTGCTCGGGACGTGTGACGGTTCCGAGGTGGGCCGGCGGGACGAGCTGGTGCTCCGGCTCGGGCTGTCCGGCATGCGGGTGGCCGAGATCACAGGCCTCCGGGTCGGCCAGCTCCGCCTCGAGGGAGAGCCCACGATCGAATGGATCGGGAAGAAGCGTCGACCCCGCCGGGTGGCGATCGGGCCCGGTCTCCTGGGGCTGCTCACGACCTACCTCAGGGACTACGAGGTGGGCCTGGGCCGAACCCTCATGCCCTCCGACCCGGTCGTGTGCCGCCAGAAGCCCGGAGGCGGAGCGGGCCGGCTCTCCTGGGGCCGGCCCTTGAAGCAGCCCTCCAGCGTCGCCAAGCTGCTCCAGGGCCACGCCGACGCGGCGGGTCTGGGCCACATGAGCCCCCACGACCTGCGCCGGACGGCCGCCGGGATCCTGCACCGTGCCGTCAGCGCCGACGGCGCCCACTTCTTCGACCTCCTCGACATCCAGAAGATCCTCGGGCACGCCAATCCGGCGACCACCATGCGCAGCTACATCGATCCCGTCGAGAACGGCGTGCTCAACCGGGCGGCCCGGGTGCTCGATTGACGGACGGCCTCACCCGGCCGGCGGCCGGGCCGGCCGTCCCACGGCGATGCCGGTGGCTCGGAGACCTCCGCCGGGGCCGTCGGGCTTGGCGGCTTCCGGCGCAGCGCGGCGGCGTGGGACCGTTCGAAGAGGCGAGCGAACTCCTCGGTGCCCACCCCGGCGACCGTCAGTCCTTGCCATGGGCGCCGTCGCTTGGCCTCGTCACCGAGCGGGCGGCCCTTGGCCCGGCGTCGGATGGCGTCGAGCAGGGTGAGCCGTCGGTTCAGTTCCCTCCAGACGGCCTCGTCGACCTCGAGGCGTTGCACCGTGGGCCGGAACCCCGAGCGGTAGCCGAAGGTGCCGAAGTAGCGCCCAACGGTGCCGAAGCCCACCGGCGGCACCTTCTGGCCGGCCTTCGCCGCCTCGCCGGCCATGTAGGCGGCGATGGCCGAGCGCCGCTTCGCCGCGGCGACGGTGTCGTCGTGGGCGAAGAACACGGTGCGGACGTTGACGCCCCGTCGGGCGTGGTTCTCCACAGTTCCGCCTGTCGCGATCTGCGACCACGACCGCAGGAGCGCTTCTGCCGTCCGGCCGCCGTAGGGGCCTCCGATCGGCGGCGTCCACCAGCGACCCTTGCGCTTGCCGAACTTCTTCACGTTGGCGTTGCCAAGCCGAGTCAGGACCTGGAAGCCCCAGTAGTCCCAGTCCGCCATCGAGGCCGGCCCCTTCATGAGCAGGTGGAGGTGGGGCCGCCCCACCTCGAGCTGGAACTCCTTGGCCCAGAAGCCCACCGGGCGCTCGCCGAAGTTGCGGTACCAGGCCTCGCCGAAGGCTCTTCGATGGCGCTCCAGCGTCGGACCGTCGGGGACCCACTGCTGCCAGTCGCCGGGGTAGGTGAGAGTGTCCACAGTGGCCGATCACCGAGCATCTCGAATGGCAACGAGAGCACCCACCGCCATATCTCGCGCCGGCTCCGCTCCGACATCCCTTTCGCCCCCCGGCCCAATCGCAACATCGCCGCCTGCTGGGCCCGGACAAGCGCTTCGGCTTCCAGGTATTCGGCGGCTGCAGGCCCGAGGTCGTTCAAGACCGCCTCTTCGGCCTCCTGGCGTATTCGATCCTCGGATGCCAGGAGTTCGGCGTACTCGTCCGGGTCGGGCGAGCTCCACTCGATCGGTTGACCCGCACGATCGATGGCGGTGAGCGACCGGACGATCTGCTGCTCAATGGCGGTGAGCCGGCCCCGGCCAAAAAACGTTCTGACCCCGAGTTGGTGCCGGAGCCGGACGTACCCCGGAGCCACCTCGACGTAGTACCGCTCGGGAATGGTGCGGGGCGGTGAACCGCAACCGGTCGTGCGCACGCCCCCGACTCTGACCCGGGGGGTGTGACCCGGGTGTCTCACGGGTGATACGATGAGCGCGTGGGCGAGGTGTCGATCCGGGAGCTCCGGAACCACGGTGGAGAAGTCATCGATCGCGTCGAGCAAGGTGAGCGGTTGACGGTCACCCGCGACGGTCGCGGGGTAGCCGAACTGCGGCCGCTCGACCGGCTCCCCGTCAAGGCCAGCGTCTTGATCGAACGTTGGTCGCGAGTTCCACTCTTCGATCCTGATGGACTTCGTCGGGATCTCGACGAGGTGATCGACCCACTGCTGTGACGGGCCGCGGGATCCTCGACACCTCGACCGTCGTGCTCCTAGGTCGACTTCGCCCAGAGGATCTGCCCGAAGAGCCACTCATCACCTCGGTCACGCTGGCGGAACTGTCGGTTGGACCGCTCGTCGCGAGCACGCGCAAGGAGCGAGCAGCCCGCCAGGCCGTGCTTCAGCAGGCAGAGGCCGACTTCGAGCCCTTGCCCTTCGATGCAAGGTCTGCCAGAGCATTCGGGCGGGTGGCTGCCTCGCTTAGATCGGTGGGTCGAAAGGTTCAAGCTCGGAGTTACGACGCCATGATCGCAGCGATTGCGATCGCGAACGACCTCCCGCTCTTCACCGTGAACGCCGGTGACTTCTCAGGGATCGAGGGCCTAGACCTGCGCATGGTCCCTCACCCAAATGACCGGTGAAACCCGGGGCTGAGCCGCGACTGCTTGCTGGATGAAAGGACATCAGTCCCGGGGTCAACGGGTAGTCTCGCCTGGACGTTGAGCCAGATATGCGGCGTTACCTGTTTCCCTCGATTGGCCTAGTCCTTCCGGACCGAGGGTCGA
>DAHUZM010000058.1 GCA_027306525.1 Acidimicrobiaceae bacterium | reverse complement strand
CCAGAGGCGCCCGATCACCCCGGGGCCACCGCGGTTCCCCCCGGTCGCGTTGGGCGGCCAATCGAGCGGGGCGATGCCCGGCTCGACGACCTCGGACTCCGCACGTCTGGCTGTGACGCCTTCGCTCATTCCTCCACCTCGGTGTGGAGGCTCAAAGCGAAAGTCAGGGCTTCGGAGCCTCCACCGATGACCTGTGATGCGTACTTGTACGCTACCCCTCGCTGATGACGATTCGTGCGCCGGGGCGCCACGATTTGGTCACGAGACGGCGCCGATCGGTCGGAGCCCCCGCGACGGAGCCACCTCGGGACGCACGAAACAGGCGGCGGCCGGCTCGTGCCCTCAACCTGGCCCGTCGCCCGCGCCGCGGGTTCCAAGCCCTGCAAACCGTCACACAATCGCAATGATCGGGCGACCGCGCCGCGATGCGGACGTCACAGGCTGGGACCGGCACGACACCCCAAGGGACCGCGCAGGGAGGTCGTGGCGTGGAGACAAGGAGAGAAGGCACGCGCATGGATGGAACGTCTTTGGGGTCGCAGCGCTCAACCCACTTCGGGCCCTTTGCCCTGGACAATCCGTGGCCGGTGTCGCCCTCGAGTGGTGCGCTCCCTCTCGCATCGAACGGCCCTGAGCCCCGGCGGGACCCCGGAATCGAGCTCTGGCCCAGCCCCTGGGCTCCCCGGGGCCCGCTCTTGTGGACCATTCTCGCCCTGCTCGTGCTCGGCGCGGTGCTCGCACTGGTCGGCGGCGTCACGGCCTTCGTGGTGATGGTCCATTCGTCTGGCCCGGCCCACTCCCTGGTGGGCACGATTCCCGGAGCGAACCCTGCCGGGTAGCCGTTCGCCGGCGCGCCACGCGCCGCAGCCCGAGGTGCCCGGACCCGCCAGGGTGCGTCGCGCCGCGTATTGTCGGACCCGTACGCAACCTTGTGGAAGGCATGCGATGGATCGGTTGCGGGTCCACACCTTGCTCAGCGCTCCCAGGGCCGCGCAACGGTCACGCCGAGCGCCGTGACGATGGCCCCGTGCTGAGGAGGACCCGACCGGGCCCGGTAGGGCACTGCGAGTGCCTCGGGCCCCGGGTGCAGGAGCGCCGATGGCGACGCTGATCCTCTTCATCGAGGACGACGAGCGGATTCGCACCCTCCTGCGGCTCTCACTCGAGAAGGACGGATACCTGGTCGAGGAGGCTGCCAGCGGCGAGGATGGCCTCGCCATCTTCGAGCGCCGACCGGCCGACGTCGCGCTCGTCGACCTCAGGCTCCCCGGCATCGACGGCTTCGAGGTCACCCGGGAGCTCAGACGGGTCAGCCGGGTGCCGATCATCGTGGTCTCCGCCTGCGGGGACAGCCACGACGTCGTCGCCGGGCTGGAGGCCGGTGCCGACGACTACGTCGTCAAGCCGGTGGTGGCCAAGGTGCTGGTCGCCCGGATCCGTGCGCTCCTCCGCCGGACGACGGCCGAGGATGAGCCGGCGACGGTCGTGCGGGTCGGCAATCTCGAGATCCATCGCGAGGCGAACGAGGTGTTCCGTGGCGGGGAGCCGGTCCCGCTCACGAGGACCGAGTTCCGGGTGCTTTGCGAACTCGCCGAACACCCGGGCTGGGTGCTCAGCCGGTCACAGCTGCTCCAACGGGTCTGGGACTACGACTTCTTCGGCGACGACCGCCTCGTCGACACCCATATCGGCCGGCTCCGGGCCAAGGTCGAGCAGGATCCGACGCATCCCGAGCTGATCGTGACCGTCCGCGGGGCCGGATACAAGCTCGTCGACCCTTGATCCTCCGTCGGCACGGCTCGGGCGCCGAGCCGGCGCGCCGGCGCTGGAGCCTGCGCGCCAGGACCGCCGTCAGCTTCGGGGTCGGTGCTGCGCTCGTCTCGGGCGCGCTCGCGCTCACCACCTATGCGGTGACCTCCCAACAGCTGCTCGACCAGCGCGAGAGCTCCAGCCTCAGCCAGGCCTTCGTGAACGCACGGCTGTTCAAGGACGAGCTCGCCCCCCCGGGCGCCAACATCGAAGACGTCCTGTCGTCGCTCGCGAGCGCCAACGGCGCCCAGGTGCTCGTCAACCGCAACCGGCTGTGGTTCTCCACCTCGGTGCTGACCGGAGGGCAGAGCCTGCCCCCCCAACTCGTCTCGACCGTGTTGTCGGGGAAGCCCGCCGAACAGCGGATCACCTTCGAGGGCGCCCCTGCGTTCGCGATCGGGGTGCCGATCCCCTCGGTGGGTGCCTTCTACTTCGAGGTGCACTCCCTGGGCGAGCTCCGCGGCACGCTCGACACCCTCGCGGTGGTCTTGGCAGCCGCCGCGATCGGGACGACGCTCCTCGGCGCCCTCCTCGGGCTCTGGGCGAGCCGGCGGCTGGTGCGGCCGCTCATGCGGACGGCCCACGTCGCAGGCCAGATCGGGGCGGGCCAGCTCGACCGCCGGCTGCCGCCCGACTCGGACCTCGGTCCGCTCGTCGACTCGTTCAACGACATGGTGGCCCGGCTCCAGCAGCGGATCGAGCGCGATGCCCGGTTCGCAGCCGATCTCACCCACGAGCTGCGCTCCCCGCTCACCACCGTCGGCGCCGCCTTCGAGCTTGTCGACGCACACCGCGATGCGCTGCCCGGCGACGGGCGCACCGCGCTCGAGTCCTTGAAGGTCGAGATCGACCGGCTGACCGACATGATCCAGGACCTGCTCGAGATCGCCCGCATCGACGCGGGCGCCGAGCGTGCCGAGCTCGAGCCGGTGCCCATCGACCAACTGGTCGAGCGCACAGTCGCCGCGCACCGGGGCCAGGCACCCGTTGCGGTGCTCGACGGCGCGCGGGGGACCTTCGTGCTCGGGGACAAGCGACGGCTGCAACGCATCGTGGCCAACCTCCTCGACAACGCCGACATCCACGGCGAGGGTGCGGCGCTCGTGTGGATCGCGCTGCGCGACGGGCGCGTGGAGATCGCCGTCGAGGACCGCGGCCCCGGCGTCGAACAGGGTGACGTGGAGCACATCTTCGAGCGGTTCTACCGCGGGAAGGCGGCGGGGCGGAGGGGCTCGTCGACGGGCTCGGGCCTGGGCCTGGCCCTGGCGGCCGAGCATGCCCGCTTCCATCAGGGGAACATCCGCGTGGAGAAGCCCGCCGTCCAGGGCGCCCGCTTCGTGGTCTCCCTCCCGGTGCACGAGCCATGACCCGGCGCGTGCTCGCGCGCCTGGCGGCGGTGCTCGTGGCGGGTGCCCTCGTGTCGGCCTGCTCGGTGGGCACCGACGCCTCGCCGCAGCTCATCTCGCGCAAGGCGGTGCCCTTCGGGCTCCTCGCGCCAAACACCTCCACCACGACCCCCGCGGAGTCCGCGCAGGGGATGACGATCTTCCTCGAGGTGACCGGCCACCTCGTCACCGTCAACCGGCTCGTGCCCCAGCCGGCGACGCTCCGCTCGGCGCTGCGGGCGCTCGGACGCGGGCCGACGAGCGCCGAGTCGGCCGCCGGGATCACGAGCCCGGTGTCGACTGCGAGCCCCCTCACGCTGCTCTCGCACAACGGTGAGACCGTGGTCGTCAACGTCGGCACGTCGTTCTCCGCGCTGAGCGGGCAGGACCAGATCGTCGCGGCGGCACAGCTCGTCTACACGCTCACGCTGTTCCCCGGGGTCCATCAGATCGTCATCCGCGTCGGCGGACAGCGCACGCTCGTGCCAACGGCCACGGGGCGGATCAGCGCGAACCCGCTTACCCGCAGCGCCTATGCCAGCCTGGCCCCTCTCTGAGCGCGACGCGCGATGCGGTGGCCTCTTGGAGCATCCCTTGGCGCGACCAAGGGGACCTTCGCCTCTAAAGACCGGACCATCCCGGGACGAAGCTGCGCTTGGAACCTCGAGCGCACTCCGAGGAGGCGTCGCCATGAGCACACCCGAGCCCGAGCGTCTCGACCCGACCGAGGGTGCCGCCCCCGCGCCGACGGACCCCGGGCGTGGAGCACCGCCCGTTTGGAGCCCCCTTCGGGACCTGCTGGCCACCTATGACCGGGAGGTCGAGGCGTCGCTTCGCGCGGCGACCGACGCCGACAGCGGGCTGGCGCGCGTCCGGATCCTGCACAACGCGCTTGGTCGTTCGATCGCCGTGCACGACGCGATCCTCGTCGCGGCGCTGTGTCCCATGCTCGAGCGCCTCCCCGACGGCGAAGCGGTCGCCGAGCGGCTCCGGCGCGGGTGCGAGGAGCGCGCCGTGCTCCTCGAGGAATTCGACGAGGTGAGCCGAGGCGTGGCCGCGCCCAACGTCTACCCGGTCTCCGGCGAGGTCGTCGAACGGGTCCTCGCCGGCCTTCGACGGAGCTTCACCGCGCACGCCGAGGACGAGACGACCCGGGTCGGCGACGTGATGGAGGCCGCCGCGGCGAGCACCGATCCCGACACGCTCGGCGCCCTGATGGCGCTCGAGGCGCGCCTCGCACCGACGAGGACGCGCGTGGACATGCTGCGGCATCCGGGCTCGAGCCTGCGGAAGACGATCTACCGCTCGGTCGATCGCGGCCACGAGTGGGTCGACTCCCACCACGGCTGGACGGAGCCGTCGGCGCTGGACGCGTCGCCCCGCGTGGCCCAGGTCCAAGAGCTGAAGCGCCAGGCGGCACTGCCCCATCCAACGGTGCGGGGCCTGCTGGCCGCATACGACGCCACCATCGATCAGACGATCGAGGGTTTCGTGGGGGCGAAGGGCCCGCTGGAGAAGGCCGAGGCGGCGCACCGCCTGAGCGCGGCGATCGCGCTTCACGATTCGGTGGTCGGGGGCACGCTGTGCCCGCTCCTGGGCGGCGTGCCCGGCGGGGAGCCCCTCGCCCGGGCGCTGCGCGAGGAGTGCGGCCAGCGGGCAGAGCTGCAGCAGGCCTGGACCGGGTTCTCGGCCGACATCGCCCCCGAGGACCTCTTCGAGCGCCACGAGGCGGAGGCCACGGCGCGGATCGCGCCTTTGATCGAAAGCTTCCAGAGCCACGAGCGAGAGGAGAGCCTCGACGTCGCCTCGCTCCTCGAGACCATCCCCGAGGAGTCCTTCCGGACCATGGCCTCGCCCTTCGAGGACGCCATGTGGCCGTGGCACGGTCAGGGCCCGGCCCTGCTCGCCGTGCGCATGGCCGGCTGGGCGAAGTCGGCGCCGAGCCGCGCCCATCCCGCCCTCGTCCGGCACCCCTCGAGCCGGGTGCTCCGGTCGTTCTTCCATCTGACCGACCACTTCCAGGACCACTGGAAGGACTCGGCCCTGGAACGCTGGGTCTTCCCCCACCTCCCCACGAGGCCGTTCTCCGGGCGCGGGTCGGGCAGCCGCCAGATGCGATGAGCCGCTCGGCGGGACCGGGGAGGTGGCCACGCACCGGCCCGCGCAGCGCGCGATGGCGCCTCCCAGAGGCGCGAACGGGGTGACACGCTGAGCATCGCCGGCGCCCCGGCGACCGGAACGGACGTGACGAGAGGACGCTCGATGACACCGCCCCCCAGCACCCAACGGCGGCGAGCGCCCGGTGTCGTCGCGTCGCTCGTCGGATGCTTGGTGACGGCCGCCGCGCTCCCCCTCGGGGTGCCCCAAGCGGCCGCAGGGTCGGCGACCGCGCCGGAGCCGGTCCTGAGCGTGCAGCCGGCCAGCAACCTCCTCGACGGGCAGTCGGTGCTCGTGACGGGCTCGGGCTTCGCGGCATCGGCGCAGGTCGCCGTCGGTGAATGCGAGACCGGGGCGACGAGCGCGCGACGGTGCTCGGTTGCCGGCGCGCTGGCGGTGCCGACGAGCGCGAGCGGGGGATTCTCCGTCGAGTTCACCGTCTCACGCTCGATCACCATCGGCCCTTCGACCATCGACTG
Organism: Acidimicrobiaceae bacterium; assembly: GCA_027306525.1. GTDB lineage: Bacteria > Actinomycetota > Acidimicrobiia > Acidimicrobiales > RAAP-2 > Palsa-461. Next base: position 42,580 of record DAHUZM010000058.1, on the reverse strand, counting down.
CTCGAACCCGGGCGCGTGCGTGATCGGGGCGGCCGTGCTGCCGGCACTCACCAGCTACGCCACTGCGTCCATCGCGTTCGCCCCGCCGAGCACGCCCGCTCCCCCCGGCCCTGGCACCGCCCAGAGCAGGTACTACCTCGCACTGGGCGACTCGCTCGCCGTCGGGTTCGGTGCGCCCTCGGGCCAGGGGTACGTCGACCAGCTGTCCGCCTACTACGAGGCGGTGGTGCCGGGGCTCCAGCTCGAGAACCTCGGCTGCAGCGGGGAGACGACGACGACCTTCCGCAGCGGTGGCCGGTGCCCGTACGCGGCGGGCAGCCAGCTGGCACAGGCCGAGGCGTTCCTGTCGAGCCATAGCGGCCAGGTGGCGCTGGTCACGATCGACATCGGCGGCGATGACATCACCGGCTGTGCCTCGACGACGCCGCCCTTCGCCATCTCGGCGGCCTGCGTGGCCCACGCCGTCGCCACGGCGCAGACGAACCTCGAGGCGATCGGCGCCGGGCTGCGCGCCGCCGCCGGACCCTCGGTGCCGATCGTCGGCATGACCTACTACGACCCCTTCGTGGTCGAATGGCTGAGCGGTCCGGCCGGCCAGGCCGCCGCCCAGAGCTCCGTCGCCGACCTCGAGCAGCTCAACGCGGCGCTGGAGCGTGCCTACGCGTCCTTCGGGGCGAGGGTCGCCGACGCGCAGGACGCGTTCTTCTCCACCGACTTCGGCGATCTCGTCCCCTCGCCGTTCGGGACGATCCCGAAGAACGTCGCCACCGCGTGCGCATGGCTGCTCGTCGTGTGCGCCACGACGTCGCCGGTCATCGTGGGCGTCCATCCCAACGCGACCGGCTACGGCGTTGTCGCGGCGGCGTTCGAGGCCGCGCTCCCGGCGAGCGAGCTGGCCGCCGCCCCGCCGGCGCCGCCGCCCGGCGCCCCGTCGACGCCGGGGCCCACCTCGCCAGTGCCGCCTGCGCTCGCGTACAGCGGCTTTCCAACGCTCGTCTGGCTCTGCGTCGGACTCGGGAGCCTCGTCGCGGGCCTGGCCCTGCTCGGGCTGTCGCGGCGCCGGCAGGGCGGCGCCCGGGCCCGCGCCGCTGGCTGAACGGGCCGCTTCGGGCAGCTGCCCACCGGCGCTCGCCGGGGTGACCTCGGCTGGCACTCTCCAGGTCAGACTGCTAGCAGTCCTAAGAGGAGAGTGCTAAACTCCCTCTTGAACCGACCCAAACCGGTCGGCGAAATGTGGCAAGCAAGAGGAGGTGCTCGGTCATGGCTCTCGTGCGAAGTGATCCATTCCGGGACGTCGATCGGCTCTTTCAACAGCTCTGGTCGGCCCAGCAGAACGGCTCCAAGCCCATGGCGATGCCGATGGACGCCTATCGCAAGGACGACTCGTTTCTCCTGCAGCTGGACCTGCCCGGTGTCGACCCCGAGTCCGTGGACCTGACGGTCGAGGACAACGTGCTGACGGTCTCGGCACAACGCCAGGCGCCCCCGCCGAGCGAGGGGGTCGAATCGGTGATTGCCGAGCGCCCCTTCGGGAGCTTCAGCCGCCAGGTCGTGCTCGGCAAGACCCTCGACACCGAGCACATCCAGGCGAACTACGAGTCCGGCGTCCTCACGATCGTCATCCCGGTGGCCGAAAAGGCCAAGCCGCGCAAGATCGAGGTCACGAAGGGCAACGGTCAGAAGACCTCGATCGAGACGACCGCGCAGTAGCAGGTGTTCGAGAGCAACGGTGCGCCGGGGCTCTCGAACACGGGTCTCGCATCACGATGGCCGAATCCGAGGGATATAGGTCATTGACGCCATCGGCGCGGTCACGCATCCTGCATCCGTGGGAGCTCGCCGCCTGGTCATCGTCGCCTTTCCCGGCGTGCAATCGTTGGACGTCGCCGGGCCTTACGAGGTCTTCGCTGGCGCGGACCGCGCCAGCGGCTCGGGGCGGCGCGCCGGCTACCGGCCGCGGGTCGTGTCCCTCGAGGGCGGGCCGGTCGCCACCAGCAGCGGGCTGCTCCTCGAGACCGAGCGCCTGGCTGCCTCGCCCAGCGCCCTCGACACGCTGCTCATCCCCGGTGGCGAGGGGGCGATGTCGGCCCGCCACGATCCGCGGCTGATCCGATGGGTGCGTCGGGCCGCCTCGAGCGCTCGGCGGGTGGCCACCGTCTGCACCGGCGCCTACGTCGCGGCCGAGGCCGGGCTGCTCGATGGCCGCCGGGTGACCACGCACTGGGCGTGGGCGGCGCAGCTGGCCGAGGAGTATCCGGCCCTGCAGGTGGACCCGGATCCGATCTACATCCACGACGGCCGCTACTGGTCGAGCGCCGGGGTGACGGCCGGCATCGACCTCGCCTTGGCACTCGTCGAAGAGGATTTCGGCGTCGACGTCGCGCAGCACATCGCACGCTGGCTCGTGATGTTCCTGCACCGCCCGGGGGGGCAGACCCAGTTCGCCACCCCGGTGTGGACGCCCCGGGCCGAGCGGTCGGCCGTGCGCTCGGTGCAGCGACACATCGAGGCCGACCCCTCGGGCGACCTCCGGCTCCCGCAGCTCGCGGCCGCGGCCGCCATGAGCGTTCGCCACTTCGCGCGCGTCTTTCGCGCCGAGGTGGGCCAGACCCCCGGGCGCTTCGTGGAGGAGGTCCGCATGCAGGCGGCGAGACGCCTGCTCGAGGAGAGCGACGACACGCTCGGCGTCGTGGCCGAGCGGTCGGGCCTCGGATCCGCCGAGACGCTCCGCCGGGCGTTCCTCCGCAACCTCCACGTCACCCCGGACGCCTATCGACGGCGCTTCGCCCTCAAGGAAGGAGCCGGCGCATGAGCGACGGAACACGACGGGTCGCCATCGCGCTCTTCGCGCAGGTGACGGCGCTCGACGCGGTCGGCCCCTATGAGGTCCTCCAGCGCATCCCCGAGCTCGACATCGTCTTCGTCGGCCACGAGCAGGGCACCGTGCGGACCGAGAACGCGATGTTGGGCCTCTCGGTCGACGCCCGGTTCGAGGAGCTCCCCGACCCCGACGTGATCGTCTTCCCCGGCGGCATCGGCACCCGCCGCCTCGTCCACGACGAGCGGGTCCTCGCCTGGCTCGCCGGGGCGCACACCGGCACCCGGTTCACCACCTCGGTGTGCACCGGTTCGCTCGTCCTCGCTGCGGCCGGCCTGCTCCCCGGCCTCACCGCCACGACCCACTGGGCCGCGTACGGCGAGCTCGAGGCCCTCGGGGCCAGGCCGGTGGCGGAGCGGGTCGTCGAGCACCCCGAGGAGCGCATCATCACGGCGGCCGGCGTGTCGAGCGGGATCGACATGGCGCTGCGGGTCGTCGAGCTCCTCTACGACCGCACGGCGGCCGCGGCCGCGCAGCTCATGATCGAGTACGACCCGGCACCCCCGGTCTCGTGCGGCGCGCCCTCGAAGGCGAGCGAGCGGGTGCTCGAGCGGGTGCGCTCCTACGCCGAGCTGCGGCACTGAGCACCCCGGCGCCAGGTCAGGCGCCGGCCGATGCGCGCCGCGCGCTCAGGGGACCACGAAGGACTGCGAGTTGGGCTGGGAGGGCTGGAGGTTCCCGGCTGGGCCCTGGCCGAAGAGGTGGAACAGGTTGCCGGTGATGCGCCGGAGCGCGCTCGCCGGGCACCCCGAGGCGGCGACGCCGGGGCACGCCGCGAGGGCCGGGATCCAGTTGTTGGTGCCGCTGTCGAAGATGCCCGCGCCGCTTGTCGGATCGCTGTAGTAGGTCATGTCCGAATACGCGTTGCCGTTCAGGGTCGGCTTGTTCGTCTGCACCTCGCTCACGGGGATGGGCGAGTGGGTGAGCACCTGCACGTTGCTCGGGTAGGTGCCCGGCCGCCCGAGCTCGTCGAAATCGTTGACGAGCACCCCGGGCACCGAGGACCCGTTCTGCAGCCCGGTGCCCGCGAACAGCCAGCTCACCGCGTCGACTACCACGAGGGGGACCGGGGCCGAGCCCGGCTCGAGAAACCCGCCATAGGACTCCCCCACAAAGGGGCTCTCGGGCCAGTTCGCCGGCGGCGCCGACCACGTGTTGCCCGTGACCTCGAGCGGGTTGCCCTGCCCGTTCAGGGGGTCTGCCGAGGGATTCCGGTAGTCCACCTCCTGGCGGTCGGGCCCGAGGGGGGAGGGCTCGAGCCGCACGTGGCGCAGGATGGCGCTCGCCGCGAAAAACACCGCGTTGACCCCGGCGTGTCGGGCGGCCTGGATGGCGTTGCGCTCGCGCAAATCCCAGCACTCGTCGTGCCCGAGCGAGAGCACCGTCTCTTGCTGCAGCAAGAACGTCGGGTGCTCGGTCACGACCACGTCGGTGCCGTACGCGACGTCGAGCCCGTGCTTCTCCATCCAGCGCACGAGCGGATACTCGTTGCTGAGGAAGTCCCCGGCCCCCTGCCCGTAGGCGTAGGGGCGGTCGAAGGAGACCACCCGGGCCCGGCTGCACAGCGGGTAGTGATTCGGCGGGCAGGTCCCCTGACCCGCGTAGTAGTCGTAGCCCCCGAAGGGGTTCCAGGCCTGCCAGGTGAGCACGTCGTTCTTGATGAGGTAGGCCGCATGGGCCTGGGGATCCCAGACCGTGAGGGGCACGTAGCTCTGCTGGCCCTGGCTGCCCTCGAGCTTGAACAGGTAGTCGCCCTGCACCCAGGCGTCGGTGATGGCGAGGTGGAAGGACGCCGACCAGTTGTCGCAGGCGACCATGTTCACCTGGGGCGTGAGGGGGCATGGCGGCTGGACCACCCCGCTCAGGGTGCCCGAGGTCCACACCAGGCGGGCGCCCTTGCCGCCGTAGTAGCCCATGCGGAAGGCCTGCACCCGGTAGGTCGGGGCAGTGCTCGACACGTAGAAGGTGACGCTCTGGCCGGCGCGGGCGGCGGTCCTGTCGGCGAACCCCTCGATCTGCGCGCCCGGGCTCGGTGTGCCAGAGATCTGCCACGCCGTGGTGCCCGGCAGTCGGTTCTGTCGGATGACCCAGTTCGCCTCCACGCCGTCGGGGCCGAGGAAGGTCCGTTGCGCGGGAACCCGGCGCGTGTTCGCACGGGTCGGCCGGGAACCTTGCGCGGCCGCCGCCAGACGGGGGCGACGCCGGCGGGGGGCCGGCGATCGCGTCACCCATGGCTGGTCGACGCCGAGCACGATGCCCGCTGCGACCACCACCGCCAGCGCGATCACGAGTGGCATGCGCCCGGAGCGCTGCGCTCGGTGCTGGGCGCGGTGGCGCACCTGGACGCCTACGCCTCGTCGCGGGATCCGCCGGCCGGTACGCCGACATGCACCGCCCCGTTGGCGGGCATCGCCGTGGTGGAGCGCGGGCGCAGCATCAGGCGGTGATCCGGGCGCCGGGCGTGAAGGCGACCGGCATCTGCTTCACGCCCGAGATGAAGTTGGAGCGCAGCCATTCGGGCTCCCCCGCGATCCGCAGCCCCTCCAGCCGGGTCAGGATCTGGCGCAGCATCGCCTGGATCTCCGAGCGGCCGAGGTGTGCACCGAGACAGAAGTGCGGGCCGCCACCGCCGAAGGCGAGGTGCTCGTTGGGCCAGCGCGTCACGTCGAGGACCTCGGGATCCGAGAACGCGCGCGGGTCGCGGTTCGCCGAGCCGTAGTACATGACGACCTTGTCGCCCTCCGCGATCTGCTTGTCGCCCAGCACGGTCGCCTGGGTCGCGGTGCGCCGCATGTAGACGACCGGGCTCACCCACCGGAGGAGCTCTTCGATCGCCGTGTTGAGGCGCCCGTCGAGGTCGCCGCGCACGAGCGCCAGCTGCTCGGGGTGCTCGAGCAGCGCCAGGGTGCCCGTCGAGACCAGGTTCCGGGTCGTGTCGCCGCCCGCGTCGACGAGGAGGAGGAAGTACATCCCAAAGTCGAGCTCGCTCAGCGGCTCCCCGTCGACGACCGCGTGGGCGAGCTTGGTGGAGAGGTCGTCTCTGGGCGCGGCCCGCCGCTCCTCCCAGACGCCGTGCGCGTACTGCAGCATCTCGATGACGGCCAACATCGCCGCCTCGGGGTGCTCGGGGTCCGGGGTGCTGTGGATCGTCTCGGTGAGGTCGTAGAGCGCGACCCCATCGGCCAAGGGGATGCCGAGCATCTCGGCGATCACGTAGGAGGGCATGAGACCGGCCACATCGGCCACGAGATCGCACTCGCCCCGCTCGATGACGCCGTCGATGATCCGGGCCGCCAGGGCCGCGATGCGCGGGCCCATCTCTCGCACGGCCGTGGGGATGAAATCGGGGCCCGCCAGGCGCCGGAAGTCCTTGTGGCCCGGCGCATCCATCGAGATCATCATCCGGGGCGCGCCCTCACCCTCGAGGGCGCCGGAGGCGTCGGGGATCATGATGCCCCGCGCCGAGGAGAACGTGCCCGCCCCATGGCCGACCTGCTTCACGTCCTCGTAGCGGGTGACCGCCCAGAACCCCGGCCCGTCGGGCTCCTCGTGCCAGTGGACCGGATCGTTGTCGCGGAGCCACGCGAAGGCGGCGTGCGGCTGGCCGCCCTCGAAGGCGCCGGGATCGAGGAGGTCGAGCGTAGGGGCGGCGGGCATGGCCAAAGCCTTATGCACCCGCACCCCTCGTGCACGTCGCGCCCGGCGCGCCTCGTCGCCCCCCGGGGTGCTCGGCGACGGCGCGCCGGGCCGACGGTGGCAAAGGACCGGGACCTTCTGCCCGGTCAAGGGGACCTTCGACTCTAAAGCTCGGGTGCCATCGGGATGAAGCTGCGGTGGGGACATCCGGGAACAACGAGGAGGCGTCGCCATGAGGACCTGCGACTCGGATGACGCGAGGCTCGCCACGGGCTCGGGGGCACGACCGGAGATGGCGCGGCTGCGAACGAGCCGGAGCGGGCGTTCCCTGAGCCGGCGCCAGTTCCTGGCGGCCGGCGCAGGCACCCTCGGCGCACTAGCGCTCACCTCGCTCGAATCCACCCGGATCGGGGCGGCCGCAACGACGGCCGACGTCGACCACTACCGATCGAGGCCCGACCTCACACCGGTGCGGGTGCAGGTGAGCGGACCGTCGGGAATTCCCGCCCGCGGCCACATCTGCGTCAACCCCACCGGGCCGGTCATGCTCGACAACGACGGAGAGGCGCTGTGGGTCCGCAACGTCCCCAAGGACTCGACCAACCTGCGCGTGCAGCAGTACCGGGGCCAGCCGGTGCTCACCTGGTGGCAGGGCAACATCGCCCACTACGGGGTCGGGCTCGAGGGCGAGTACGTCATCGTCGACAGCGCGTACAACGAGATCATGCGGGTGCAGGCCCAGAACGGACTGGCGGCCGACCTCCACGAATTCATCATCACCCCCGAGGGGATCGCCTACTTCACCGCGTATCGGCACTTCGAGACCGACCTGCGGGTGGTCGGGGGGCCGTCCAAAGGACCGACGCTCGACGCGACGATCCAGGGGGTGGACCTCGCGACCGGCGAGCTCGTCTTCGATTGGAGCAGCCTGGCGCACATCGAGCTGATCGAGTCCAAGCTCAAGTACAACCCGAAGTACCCCTACGACCCGGTGCACGTGAACTCGATCGATCTGATGAGCGACGGCCACCTGCTCGTCTCGGCCCGCAACACGTGGTGCATGTACAAGATCGACCCCTCCTCGGGCGACGTGCTGTGGCGCCTCGGTGGCAAGGACAGCGACTTCACGCTCGGGCCGGGCGTGCGCTTCGCATGGCAGCACGACGCCCGCCAGCAGGCGAACAACGTCATCAGCGTCTTTGACGACGAGGGCGACCCGGCAGAGGCCAAGCAGTCCCGGGGTCTACTCCTCCAAGTCGACGAGAGCGCCAGGACCGCCACGCTCCAAAAGGCGTTCTTGCACCCCTCGAAGCCCGTGCTCGCGGGCAGCCAGGGCAGCGTGCAGGTGCTCGAGAACGGTGACGTGCTGGTCGGCTGGGGCGCCGAGCCCTACTTCACCGAGTACCGGGCCGAGGGCACCGTGGTCATGGACGCCAAGTTCGAGGAGCACCAGTCGTACCGGACGCTGCGGTTCCCCTGGATCGGCACCCCGGCCGAGCGCCCCGCGCTCGCGCTCGAGCACGTGCGCCAGGGGCAATGGGAGCTGTATGCCAGCTGGAACGGCTCGACCGAAACCGCGAGCTGGGAGGCCTACGGCGGCCCGAGCCCGACGTCGCTCAGCCTCATGGGTGCGGCGAACAGGACCGGCTTCGAGACCAGGGTCCAGGTGCTGGGCGAGCCCCGCTATCTGGCGGTGCGTGCCATCGACGGGGCCGACCAGGTGCTGGCCAGCTCGCCGGTCCTGAGCACGGCCGCCGCCAAATAACCGCCGGCTCAGCCGGCCCGCGGCGCCGGGCGGCCCCTGCTCACGCTCGGCGGGGTCGCCGTGCAGCCCACACACGGGGGCCTGTTGACGAAGTACGGGGGGATGGACGGCGAGTCCGTCGGGGGGTTGGTTGCGAGGAGCACCGGCCGGCGCGGCCGTTGGGCGAAGTTGAAGTCCCGCACCAGGTTGCCCAGGATCGGCTGGTTCTCCCGGACGTCGGGCCGTGGGTCGGGGCGGCCGTCGGTCGCCGGATTGAGCCGGGCGCCCTGCATGAAATCGTCCTCGATGAACTTGAGGAAGGCGTCCGAGGAGAGCACTTGGTGGTCGATGTACCCGCGGCGCGCGTAGGGCGAGATGACGAGGCTCGGCACGCGCAGCCCGTATCCGTTCAGGTCGACGGTGGGCGGCTGGACCCCGTCGTAGAAGCCGCCCCAGTCGTCCCAGCTGAGGAAGATCGCGGTCGACTTCCAGTCGGGGCTCTCCATCGCCGCGTTGATGACCGCTGTCACATAGGCCTGGCTCTGATGCACGCTCGCCGGCGGATGGTCGCTGTCGGCCTGGGAGGGGGTGAGCCAGGTGACGGCCGGGAGCGTCCCGGCCGCCGCCGCCTTGAAGTAGGCGCGCAGCGGCTTGATGTTGGAGAGCTGGTGGTCCTGGTGCACGTCGTTGAAGAGTGGGAGCGGGTTCCAGATGCCCGGGGTCCGCGAGCTCTGGGCGACCGGGGGACAGGTCACCGCCTGGTCGTTCTGGCAATCCGGCTGGGTGCCGGTCTGGACGTAGTAGGCCCAGCTCACGTGGTGGTGGTCGAGCAGCCAGGTGAGGTCGGTCCACGCCAGGTTGATCGAGGTCTTGCCGGTCGTGAGCTCCTGTTGGACCGCCTGGTCGAACTCGCTCACCGTGTAGGGACCGGTGATGTCGTTGACACAGCTCATCGGGTTCGCGCTCGCGCACAGGGCCGACCACGCGGACACCATGAACAGGTGGTCGGGGAGCGACCACGAGCTGACCGGCTCGAACATGTGGTCGTCGAGCACGAAGTCCTTGGCGTAGGTCCAGTAGTTCGGGATCTCCTGTTGGGTGTGGTACCCCATGACGTCGGGGACGGCCGTCGTGGCGGCGGTGCAGGCCGGGTCGTTGGGATTGGCGCAGTGACGACCGGCGGTCTCGGCCGACTGGATGAAGCCGTTCATCGTCCCGCCGGCGATGTCGGTCAACGCGGCCTCGTGCCCGTGGGGGCCCCCGCCATTGACGTCGGCGGTGTCGTGGTACGGCCGGTCGCAGACCTTGGTGAGCGGGTTGGGCACGCACACCTGGGGCACGCCGTTCACCATGGGGATCCCGGTTGCCCCGGGGTAGGTCCCGAAGTAGCTGTCGAAGGACCGGTTCTCCTGCATCACGATGATCACGTGGCGGATCTTGTGGATGCCCGAGGGCACCGCCGACCCGCTGGTCGACGACGTGGTGGCGCCGGCCGTCGGGACGTACACGAGCGCGGCAAGGGTCGCCATGGCGCCGAGGACACTCAGCCTTCGCACGCATGGTCGGCGGCGCCCCCGGGGCGCGACGTCGCCGCGCCGGCGTACAGGACAGATCGGCCAGCTCACCGGGCACAGGCTACGGAGCGCCCGACGATGCCGGTAGGGCCTTCGGTCCCTTCGGGGGCCACCGGCCCCCTCCGTGCCCTGGCCGGAGGGGCTCGCCCCGGGAGCCCGACCTCGCTGCCCGTCCCGGCCGCGATCGCTCAGCGCACCTTGCGCCCCGTCGCGAGCAAGTACTCCCAGTCCATGACGGTCGAGCCGTGGCCCTGGTCGTGGCGCCGGGCGAGGTCGGCGAGCGCCCGGTCCAAGGCGGCGGTGCGCCCGGGGTCGTCGCCGATCGCCCGATAGGCGGCGACGGTCGGGCCGTAGCGGGCCTTGAAGTAGTCGCGGAACTCCTCGGGGGTGGCGAACCGGTCCACCCGCACGAGGTGCCGGGACGTCGTCACGTCTTCGACGCGGTCGCCGAGGAGGTCGAGCAGATGCGATTCGGCCCCCCACAACGGGGGCGGTTGTGCGCCGGGCGGCGGGGGCGGCGAGTAGGGGCGCATCGTGGTGAACATCTCGCCGATGAAGCCCTCGGGCGTCCAGTTGATCAGCCCGATGGTGCCCCCCGGCCTGCACACCCGGAGCAGCTCGTCAGCGCAGGCCCGGTGGTCCGGGGCGAACATGACCCCCACGCAGGAGACCACCACGTCGAACTCGTCGTCGCCGAAGGGCAGGGCCTCGGCGTCCGCCTCGCGCCATTCGAGCGTCGCCCCGCGCCGCGCCGCCTGCTCCCGGCCGGCCGCCAAGAGCTCGGGGGTGAGATCGCAGGCGACCACGTCGGCCCCCGCCAGCGCGGCGGCGATCGCCACGTTCCCCGACCCGGCCGCGACGTCGAGGACGCGGAGGCCCTCGGAGACGGCACACGCCTCGACGAGCACTGTGCCGAGGTCCGAGATGAGCTCGACCGCCACCACCGGATAGTCCCCGAGCGCCCACATCGCCCGGTGCCTCGATTTGAGGGCACGGTCGTCCTCTGCGGTTGCCTCGACTGGGGTCATGTTGCTCCCTCTCCCTCGCTCGTTGCGGGCGACTCGAGTCGGCACGCCCAGGGTCGAGGGTAAGGAGGAGCGCTGCGATCGACTAGTACATTCTCTGTATCAGATCCGCCGTCGGGGGGTGACGCCGTGGGGTCCTCGTACCATCAGTTCTGCCCGGTCTCCAAGGCGATGGAGCTCCTCGACGAGCGCTGGACGATCCTCCTCATCCGCGAGCTCGTGACCGGCAGCCGGCGGTTCAACGACCTTCGACGCGGGCTGCCGAGGATGTCGCCGTCTCTCCTCTCCAAGCGCCTCGGGCAGCTCGCTCGGGCCGGCGTGATCGAGCGCCAGGCCCACGGCAACGAGGTCCTCTATGTCTTGACCCCGGCCGGCGAGGAGCTGCGCCCGATCGTCGAGGCCCTCGGCGCGTGGGGCGTGCGCTGGATCGGCCACCTCGGCCGGGAGGATCTCGACCCGAACCTGCTGCTCTGGGACATGCACCGCAACGTGGACCACGCGGCCGTGCCGGCGGGCCGCACCGTCGTGCACTTCGGGTTTCCCGATGTCCCCCAGCCCTCGCGCGACTGGTGGCTCGTCATCACCGAGGACGACGTGGATGTCTGTGACGCCGATCCCGGCTACGAGGTGACCCTCAGCGTCACGGTCGACCTTCGCTGCATGACCCAGATCTGGCGGGGCGACCTGAGCTGGTCCGCCGCCACGCGCTCGGGGGCGATCACGTGCGCCGGGCCACACGCGATGCGCAGGGCCCTCCCGAGCTGGTTCTTGCCGTCGAGATTCGCCTCGGTCGAGCGCGCCCCGCAACCCCTGCCAGTCGTCACCGCCTAAGGGCGGCGCCCCGACGCATCGCTGCGGCCCGGCGCGCCCTGCGACGAACCGCGGCAATTCGGGCGTGATGACGTTCGGCCCTACTACCGGGGCGTCACCCGCAGGACCCTGATGGCGTGGCGAAGTGGCCGAGGTACGTGGTGGCCGCCGTGCTCTTCTCGAGCCTCGCGGCGTGCGGCGGCGCTCACGTCACGAGGCGGCCGGGCACGACCACCGGGCCGACGAGCACGACGACGGTGCCGCCCACGACCTCCCCGACCTCGGCACCGCCCTCGAGCACCGCGCCCACGAGCACGACGAGCCCCGGCTCGCCGAGCCCGACGACCGCTCCGCCCTCGGTCGGCGCGCTCTTCGGCCGGGTCTGGAACCTGATCCCGACCACCTCGCACGTCGTGGCGCTGAGCTTCGACGCCGGGGCGAACGCGGACGGCGTCCCCTCGATCCTCTCCACGTTGCGGGCGAACGGGGTGCCGGCGACCTTCTTCCTGACCGGCAACTTCGCCCGCAGCTACCCCTCGCTCTCGAGGGAGCTGGCCGTCGGTGGCTACCGGCTCGGAAACCACTCGGTCGACCACCCCTCCTTCACGAGCCTGACCGACGCCCAGATCCGCACCGAGGTGCTCGACGCCGAGTCCACGATCGTCTCGGTCACCGCTGCCAGCCCAGCGCCGCTGTTCCGCTTCCCCTTCGGCGACAGCGATGCCCGTACCCTCGCGGTCGTGAACGGCCTCGGCTATGTGGCCGTCGGTTGGACCGTCGACACGCTCGGTTGGCAGGGGACCTCGAGCGGCATCACCGTCCAGAGCATCGTCGACAGGGTCCTCGCCTCCCTCCAGCCCGGCGAGATCGTCCTCATGCACTGCGGGTCCAACCCGACCGATCACAGCACCCTCGACGCGGATGCGCTCCCCACCCTCGTCGCGCAGCTGCGGGCGCGGGGCTACTCGTTCGTGACGCTGGACGCCCTGCTCGCCTCCTGAGACCCTGGGGCTGCCCGCTCGCCGGCCGGCACGCTCGGGCGGGGCGGTCTCAGTGGATCGGGTGGCCCGACGGGCTCACCACGTACCAGAGCCCGCCCAGGTTGTTGAGCCCCTGGCCGTTGTCCTGACCCGGGCTGGTGTCGGTGAACCACCGGTAGAGGGGCCAGCCCGCGTAGGTGACCTGGAGGGACCCGTCCGAGCGCCTCGTCGTGCCGAGCAGCGACCGCTTGACGCCCGGCCCGGCGATGGGCTGGGTGACCCCCTTGGGCAGCACGACGGGGGGCCATTCGACGGCGCAGATGCCCGAGCACCTCGAGTGCGAGGAGTGGTCGTCGGGCACGAAGAGATAGAGGGTGAATCCCTTCCCGTTCACGAGCGCCCTGCCGAGGCCACCGACCTCGGCCACGTCGATCTTGTAGGGGGGGCCGTGGAGGCTGCTCGGGGAGGGACCGCTCCCGGCGGGGCCCCCGCACGCAGCGGCGAGTGCGGCGAGGGCGAGCACGGCAACGAGCACCGCCAGATGGCGTGAACGGCCGCCTCGGCCACGACGCCCGCGCCCGCGCCCGGCCGAGCGCTCGAGGACGGCCGCCACGGACCGCGACGCCAGCCTCATCCCCACGGCCTCGCACCCGCCGGTCCCACGTCAGGGATGGAGCAGCCGCCAGAAGAAGGACGGCCCGGACAGCGCCGCCGCGGTGCGGAGCCGCACCCGGCGCTCGGCCCGGCCCGCGCCGATCTCGAGCCTGCCCACGTCCCTCCCGGCGCGTATCGCGGGAGCGAGGGACCGGCTCGCCCGCAGCCTGAGGTGCACGGGTGCGCCGCGCCAGGTGACGAGCGAGACCGGCGACGTCGTGACCACGTCGACCGGGGCGCTGTAGGGGGCGCGCAGCGTGGCGACCGTCGCGCCCGTCTTGAAGCGGACGGTTGTCAGGTCCCTCTCGGTCGCGACGACCACCCGCTTGGCCGCCGCGAGGGCGTCTGGGAGGGGGCTCGGGCCCTGGTCGTCGAGAACCGCCCCGATGATCGAAGCCGAGGTGCCGCCGACCACGGTCTTGGCCGCGAAGACGAAGCACCCGCCGCCCTGGGGCACCCACCCGGTCTTGATCCCGTCGATCCCGTCGGCGCCGAGGTCGGCGTTCACGTTGTACTGGACGCCGGCCACAGGCAGCGTCACCTGGGGCAGCGAGACGATGCTCCGGAAGATGGGGTTCGCCATCGCCACCTCGGCCAAGTGGAGCTGGTCGGTCGCGGTCGACACGGTGGTCGGCTTGACCCCGCTCGGTCCCGCGTAGTGCGTGTGGGACAGCCCGAGCCTTCGGGCGAGGGCGTTCATCTTCGCGACGAACGCCTGCGTGCTCCCCGCGTCCCAGCGTGCGAGGACGCGTGCGATGTTGTCCCCCGAGGGGACGAGGGCACCCTCGAGGGCTTGCAGCTCGCTCAGCTGCTCACCGGCACTGACCGGGACCACCGAGTAGCCCGCCGCCTGCTCCTGCTGGTAGGTCGCCACCTCGGCGGGGGTGACGGTGATCTCGGGCCCGTGCCCGTAGCGGGGGAACGGGTGGTCCCGCAGGATGACGAGCGCGGTCATCACCTTGGTGAGGCTGGCGATCGGCGTCGGCGTCTGGCTTCCCGACGCGGCGATCGTGCCGATGCCGCGCAACGCAACGGCTTCTTGCACCCCCGGGGAGGGACTGAGCACCGCGGCGTCGCCGGCGCCCTTGCGCCTCGGCGAACGGACGAGGGAGAGCAGCGGCGCAGGGGGGGAGCTCGTCATGGCGAGCGAGAACCAGACCACCACGAGTACGAACACGGCTCCACCGGCGATGGCCGGCACCCAACGTCGAGGCGCCCGATAGCCCAGGGCTCGATGGGCGGGCTCGGAGAACATTGTCGGCTCGCGAGCGCCTAGAGGCCGCGAGCACGAGTCCGTGCCCAAGGACGCTCGACCCGTGCGAGGGGCACCTCATCGCGGACGTTGCCCGCAGCGAAGCCCACCGGACGCTCGGCGTGACCGGACCTCGCAGGGATCGGGCTCATCGCAGAGCTGATCTCGAGACGCCCGGCTCGTCTGCGGCGACCGCACAGCATCCTCGGCCGAGCGGGTGGACGCGAGCACGCGTCACCGGCCGAGGACGACCCCTCACGGTCGTGGCCGACGAGCGGCGTGGCGCGGGGGTGGGCTCGGTCTCCGGATCGGGGTTGCGACGGACCTTCGCCCGCCAGCGGGATGCCCACCGCCCCTGTTGGGCGGAATGACGGGCGCGTCGTGTGCGGAGATCTGCCACGAAGCTGGCTCCCTCGGCTCGTCGGGCGAGCGCAGCGCCCGGACGCACTGATTGCAGAGCCGCTTCCCGTCGACGTTGAGCGTGACGCCCGCCGATCGGCAGCGCTCGCAGAGATAGCCCACGTACACGCTGATCCGCGCCCCTTGGCGGCGATGTTCTGCGATCTCGCTGAGGCGCCGCGCCGCCGAGGGCCGGAACCTCCATTGTTCGCCGTCTCGCTCGACAAGGTCGTAGGCCAGGAGATCGCGCAACAGCGAGTCGAAATTCCCAATCGGGTACTCGCTCACGTCAAGCCTGTCCTCGATCGCGAACGTTGCGCTTGCACCCCGACACCGAGACGAGCGTATAGAGGCGAGCGCAAAGAGTGGTGTCGGGTCGGTTGCCGGTGGGCAGAGCGCTGCTCGATGCCCGTCGCACAACGGTGGCACCCGCCGTCCAGCCAAGGGCACGCCGCAACGCCTCGTCCCATACCCATTCGGGCGACGCCCCATGCGCGACCCCCTCTTGCTTCGACCAGGGGGGATGCTGTGCATGCGATGAGGTCCGAGCACGCGATCCGTCCGCTCCGCGCCATCGAGACGCGGCCCGATGCTGCGGACATCGCGCCGGCGCCTCGGAACGGTCGCCGGCGGCGCCGGGCTCGCGTCGGCCCGACGCGACACCGCGGCCTGCGACGATGGATCCTCGCGTTCGTCGTCCTCGCCCTCGCCCTGGTGCTCACCTGCGTCGGCTTCGAGCTGGCCCTTCCGAACGTCGGTAACGCACCACGACGTGTGGCGGCCATTCTGCGGGCCCACCACGGCACCTTTGAGGGGCTGCCGCTCCCAGCGAGACTCGCCGACGCGGTCGTCGCCGTCGAGGACGAACACTTCTATTCGAACGTGTTCCTCAACGTCTTCGACGGAGCCGCCCGAGCAGGATTGGCGACGCTGGAGCGGCGCGGAGACCCGGGGGGGAGCACCATCGCCCAGCAATTGGCGAAGGTGCTCTACCCGCACGCCTCGAGCCTCGGAGGCACCCTCGAGGAGATCGGTCTCGGGGTGAAGCTGTCGCTCACCTTCTCAAAGCCCGAGATCCTCGACATGTACCTGAATGCCGTCTACTTCGGGCAGGGCTACTGGGGAGAGGTCGCGGCAGCGCGTGGTTACTTCGGGGTGGGCCCTCGCCAGCTGAGCTGGGCACAGGCCTCGTTGCTTGCGGGGCTTCCCCAGGCACCAACCGCCTATGACCCCGAGCATCACCTGGCGCTCGCCAAGGAGCGCCAACGCCACGTGCTGAACCAACTGGTCGCCAATCACATGCTCACACAAGCCGCTGCCAACGCCGCCTTCCGCGTCCCGCTCGCCCTGGTTGGCACTCGGTCGGGGCCCGGCTGAGGCCGGTCGAATCCCGATGCTGGGCGCTCTGGCCTCGACCGGCGGCGGGCCCGCGCGTCGCCGGGTACAAGGTGGACGTGTCCGCGATGCTGGACCCGTGCCGGGGAACGATGAGCGGACGCCACTCGTGCCCCTGCCCTCCCAGCCCGAGGGCGTCGCGTGGCCAACCGAGCGGTGGCCCGAGGGGCAGCCCCCGATGGGTGTCGAGCTCGCAGCGCTCCTCGATGCCGCATTCGACGACGACGGTCCGCTCGCCACCACCCATGCGGTGGTCGTGGTGAAGGGTGGCCGCGTGGTGGCCGAGCGCTACCACGCCTCGGTGCCGCGTGTTGGCGCCGAACCCGAGCCCGTCACGGCCGACACCCCGCTCCCCTCCTGGTCGATGGCGAAGTCGGTGCTCCACGCCGCGATCGGGCTCCTCGTGGGTGATGGCCGGCTCGATCCTGCGTCGCCGGCAAGTGTCCAAGAGTGGGCATCGAGTGGTGATCCCCGGCGCGCGATCACGATCGAGCAGCTCCTCGACATGCGCGACGGGCTCGACTTCTGCGAGGACTACGTCGACGAACGGGCATCCGACGTCATCCCCATGCTCTTCGGCGCGGGCCGCGACGACGTTGCCCGCTTCGCCGCCGACCGCCCGCTCGCTGCCGAGCCCGGCGCTCGCTTCCACTACTCGAGCGGCACGACCAACGTGCTCGCAGGGGTGGTCGCTCGCCTGATCGCGCCGGAACGGACCGACGCCTTCTTGGCCCGGCGCCTCTTCGAACCGATCGGTGCGGCCACGGCGCGGCCCAGCCTCGACGCGGCGGGCACATGGGTGGCGTCGTCCTTCCTGCGGGCCAGCGCCCGCGACTTCGCCCGATTCGCACTCCTCTACCTGCGAGACGGCATCTGGGCTGGCACCAGGCTCTTGCCCGAGGGCTGGGTCGACCACGGTCGGCGCCCGCGCTCGGTCGACGAGACCGATGGTTCGCTCTACGGCGCACACTGGTGGGTCGAGGACGACGGCCGCGGCAGCTTCCGAGCGGCCGGCTATGAAGGGCAGTCGCTCACGATCTGCCCGAGTCTCGATCTGATCGTGGTGCGCTTGGGCAACACGCCGGCCGAGCGCTACCCCGCGCTGGCCCAATGGCGCTCGGCGGTCGTCGCGGCCTTCGACCCGCCGAATCGCCGGTCGATCGCCTGAGTGCACGCATCCCGACAGCGGGTCCTCCCGGTCGGCCGATTGCCCCACATGGGACTTTCGGGGGTGGTCAAGGCGTCTCGTGGGCCCAAAGATCGCGACGGTGCGCACCACAGGATCCGAGCTTCGTCGGGTGGGCTTGCCGGGCGGGCGATCGCTCGGCATCCGGCGCGTGGTCGCGCGAGATGCCGCCGGGCTGAAGGCGCTGTTCGCCGGGCTCGACGAGGCCGACCTGTACCGCCGCTTCTTCTCGGGCCACAGCCCGCCGGAGTCCTTCATCGATCGGATGGCCCGGGTAGAAGAGACCGGTGGCATCGGCCTCATCGCGGTGCTCGAGGGGCTCGACGGCTCACGCCGAATCGTCGGTGAAGCCAGCTGCAACCCGCTTCCAAGCGGCAACGGAGAGCTCGGGATCACCGTCGCGCCCGACGCCCGGGGGTGGCTCGGCCCGTATCTGCTCGACGTCCTCGTCGACCAGGCGGCTCGTCGCGGCGTGGCCAACATCGAGGCCGACGTCGTCGTCACCAACCGGCGGATGCTCTCGCTGCTCCACCACCGGGGTTGCGCGGTCATGGACGAATCGGATCGTCCGTCCATCGTGCGGGTGACGATCTCGACCACCCGACGCGTGGCCGACTGGGCGGGCAAGCACGACAAGGCGAGGGTCGTCATCGAGGCGCCCGGCGGTCACTGGCGAGCCGCTCAGGCCCTGCGCGACGCGCGATTCGAGGTGCTGGTCTGTCCAGGGCCCTTGCGGGGCTGGTCGGCCTGCCCGGCTTTGCGCGGCAAACCGTGCCCGCTCGCGGCAACCGCCGACGCGATCGTCGACGTCGTCCCGGGCGAGCCCGGGTCGTCCCTCCTCGCCGCGCACCGGCGGCTGCACCCGAGCGTCCCGCTCTGCGCTGAGCTGCTCCCCCCCCTGGGGGAGCCTGCGAGCAACGTTGCGGTGATCCCCGCCACGGGCGACACGGCGTTCGTCGTCGAGCTCCTCGAGCGGGTCGCGACCCGGCCGCAGGGCGATGCTCGGTCGGCGTCCTCGTCGTCGTCACGCTGAGCGCCCCTCAGGGGCCCGATCCCGCCGAGGCGCCGGCGACCGAGGGCGCTCGTCGTGTTTCGCCGCGACGCGCACCGGGTCACTCGTTCCAAGGACGCGTCACCTTGCGCCCCGCCCAGGCTCGTGACGTTCGGCCCTAGGACGGGCCAACCGCCAAGCGTACGGTCCAGGCGGCGGAGGTGGTCGACGGCCGGAGGAAGGGAGGCCACGGTGGCTTGGGCGCCGATTCGCAAGAGCACGCCATCGGATCGCTTGCGCCCGAACATGGCCGACTACGCGCTCGAGCGGGCGAGGTTCTCCTGGGTGGACGCCCGCAGGGCGCTCGACGGTCTGCCTGGGGGGCGGGGCCTCAACATCGCCCACGAGGCGGTCGACCGGCACGCCGCCGGCCCGCGCGCCGCACACGTCGTGTTGCGATGCCTCGGGCGCCGCAACGCCAGCCGGGAGATCACCTACGGCGAGCTCGCCGAGGCCACCAGCCGCTTCGCCAACCTCCTCGACACGCTCGAGGTTGGCGTCGGCGATCGCGTCTTCGTGCTCATGGCGCGGACCGCCGAGCTCTACGTCGCCGCGCTCGGCACCCTCAAGCACCGCTCGGTGCTTTGTCCGCTTTTCTCCGCATTCGGACCAGAGCCGATCCGCCAGCGTCTGGAGCTCGGGTCCGCGCGGGTGCTCGTCACGACGCCGACCCTGTACCGGCGCAAGGTGGCCGGTCTTCGAGACGGGCTGCCGGGGCTCCGTCATGTGCTCGTCGCCGGCGCCGGCGCCGCTCCCGAGGGCACCATCGAGCTCGAGAGCGCCCTCGCCGCCGAGCCCGACCACTACGAGATCGGGCCGACCTCCCCCGAGGACATGGCCCTGGTGCACTTCACGAGCGGCACCACGGGGACCCCCAAGGGAGCGGTCCACGTGCACGAGGCCGTCGTCTCTCACCACGCCACCGGGCGCCTCGCCCTCGACCTGCACCCCGAGGACGTGTTCTGGTGCACCGCGGATCCCGGCTGGGTGACCGGCACCTCCTATGGGATCATCTCCCCCCTCACCCACGGCGTGACGAGCGTCGTCGACGAGGGCGACTTCGACGCCGAGCGCTGGTACGGCGTCCTCGAGCGCGAGCGGGTGAGCGTGTGGTACACCGCGCCGACCGCGCTGCGGATGCTGATGGCGGCCGGCACCGACATGGCCCGCGCCCACGACCTGAGCGCCCTGCGCTTCGTAGCGAGCGTCGGTGAGCCGCTCAACCCCGAGGTGGTGCTCTGGGGGCAAGAGGCGCTCGGGCTGCCCATCCACGACAACTGGTGGCAGACCGAGACGGGCGGGATCATGATCGCCAACTACGCCTCCATGGACATCCGGCCGGGCTCGATGGGCCGCCCGCTGCCTGGCATCGATGCGACGGTGCTGCGCCGCGACGAGCGGGGCAAGCCGTGCATCGGTGCCGACGGCGCGGCGCTCGAGGCCCAAGACGGCGAGGAAGGGGAGCTGGCGCTGCGGCCCGGCTGGCCGTCGATGTTCCGCAACTACCTGGACCAAGAGGACCGGTACGGGGCGTGCTTCGCCGGCGGCTGGTACCTGAGCGGGGATCTCGCCCGAAGGGACGCCGAGGGTTACTTCTGGTTCGTCGGTCGGGGCGACGACGTCATCAAGTCGGCCGGGCACCTGATCGGGCCATTCGAGGTGGAATCCGCGCTGATGGAGCACCCGGCGGTGGCGGAGGCCGGGGTGATCGGCAAGCCCGATCCGATCTCGGGCGAGGTGGTGAAGGCCTTCGTCACCCTGCGCCCGGGCGTCGATGCGACCGACGAGTTGCGCTTGGAGCTGATCGGCTTCGCCCGCCGGCGCCTCGGCGCGGCCGTGGCGCCGCGGGAGATCGCCTTCGACCAGCACCTCCCGCACACCGAAAGCGGCAAGATCATGCGCCGGCTCTTGAAGGCCCGGGAGCTCGGCCTGCCCGAGGGGGACATCTCCACCCTCCAGGAGCCCCGATGAGCGCCACCCGCCGGGTGCCACCCAAGACGGGCCCCCGCTCCGAGGCGGCGAGGGCGGACGCGCACCTGGTCCACCTGCTCACCCAGATGCTGCGCATCCGGCGCTTCGAGGAGCAGTGCGTCGAGCTCTACAGCCGATCGGCCATCCGGGGCTTCCTCCACCTTGGCATCGGCGAGGAGGCCTGTGCGGTCGGTGTGATGGAGGCGCTCGGTCCCGAAGATGCGGTGGTGGCGACCTACCGCGAGCATGGCCACGCCCTGGCAAGGGGGATCTCGATGCGGGCCACCATGGCCGAGCTCGAGGGCAAGCTCGAGGGCGCGAGCCGCGGCCGGGGCGGCTCCATGCACATCTTCGACGCGCCGTCGCGGTTCTTCGGGGGCAACGCGATCGTGGGCGGTGGCCTCCCGCTCGCACTCGGACTGGCCCTGGCCGACCACTTGGCCAAGCGCCAGCGGGTGACCGCATGCTTCTTCGGCGACGGTGCCGTCGCCGAGGGCGAGTTCCACGAGACCATGAACCTCGCCTCGCTCTGGCATCTACCCGTGCTCTTCTGCTGCGAGAACAACCTGTACGCAATGGGCACCGCGATCGAGCGGGCGCAGGCCGAGACCGACCTCACGCTCAAGGCGGCCAGCTACCGGATGCCGGCGTGGGAGGTCGACGGCATGGACGTGGTCGCCGGCGAAAAGACGGCGCCCACGGCCGCCGAGGCGGTCCGGGCCGGGGGCGGACCGCACTTCGTCGAGATGCGCACCTACCGGTTCCGGGCGCATTCGATGTACGACCCCGACCGCTACCGCGCCAGGGAGGAGATCGAGCGCTGGCGCGAGCGCGATCCCATCCCCGCCCTCACCGAGGAGCTCAAGGCGCGTGGCCTGCTCGACGACGCCGGCCTCGAACGGATCGAGGCCGAGGTCGCCGCCGAGATCCGCGACGCGGTCGCCTTCGCAGATGCCGGGGCGCTCGAGGACGTCGCCGACCTGGAGCGTTTCGTCGTCTCCGAGAAAGGCGGAGGCCAATGAGCGAGATCACCTACAGGGAGGCGATGCGCGAGGCCCTGGCGGAGGCCTTGTCGCGCGACGAGCGCGTCTTTCTCATGGGCGAGGACGTCGGCCGCAACGGGGGCTGCTACGCGGTGAGCCTTGGGCTCCTCGAGGAGTTCGGGCCCGAGCGGGTGCGCGACACCCCGCTGTCCGAATCCGCCTTCGTGGGCGCGGGGATCGGCGCTGCGATGGGCGGGATGCGACCCATCGTCGAGATCATGACGGTCAACTTCAGCCTGCTCGCCCTCGATCAGATCGTGAACAACGCGGCGAGCCTCCTCTACATGTCGGGGGGCCAGTTCAACGTGCCGCTCGTCATACGGATGACGACCGGCGCCGGTCGCCAACTGGCGGCTCAGCACTCCCACAGCCTCGAGGGGTGGTATGCGCACATCCCCGGGCTCCGCATCCTCGCCCCCGCCACGATCGACGACGCCCGCTGGATGCTCTGGCCGGCGCTGGAGGACCCCGACCCCGTCCTCATCTTCGAACACGGGGCGCTCTACAACGAGAAGGGGGAGCTCACCGAGGCCACCCCGGGCCTCGACATCGCGAGCGCGGCGATCCGCCGCGCCGGGGACGACGTCAGCCTCATCGCGTACGGGGGCACCCTGCACACCGCCCTCGAGTCCGCGGAGATGCTCGCCGCTGAGGGGATGAGCGCCGAGGTGATCGACCTGCGGTGCCTGCGCCCGCTCGACACCGAAGCGCTCGTCGGATCGGTGCTGCGCACGCACCGCGCGGTGGTGATCGACGAGGGATGGCGGAGCGGCAGCCTCTCCGCCGAGGTCGCGGCCCGGATCACCGAAGACGCGTTCTACGACCTCGATGCCCCGGTCACCAGGGTGTGCAGCGCCGAGGTGCCCATGCCCTACGCGAAGCACCTCGAGGATGCGACGCTGCCCCAGCCGGTCCGGGTGCTCGAGGCGGTTCGGCGACTGGGGGCCTAGCGGTGGGCGACTTCACCATGCCCTCCCTCGGCGCCGACATGGAGGCCGGGACCGTGACCGAATGGCTGGTCAAGCCGGGCGACGAGGTCCATCGCGGCGACATCGTGGCGACCATCGAGACCGAGAAGTCGACCATGGAGATCGAGATCTTCGAGGACGGGGTCGTCGAAGATCTCGTGGTTCCGGTGGGTGAGCAGGTGGCGGTGGGCGCCGTCCTCGCGCACGTGCGCGCCCCGTCGGCGGCCCCGCTCACGGCTCCCCGAACCGGCGCGCCCGCGTCACCCGGCGCCCCGCCCGTCGTGACGGGCGAAGCGGGGAAGGTCGAAGGGGTCCACGGGAAGCCGGTGGTGCTCTCCCCGGTCGTCCGCCACCTCGCCAGCGAGATCGGGGTCGACCTCGAGCGCCTGCACGGCACCGGGGCCGGAGGCCGCATCACTCGGAGCGATGTCGAGCGGGCGGCGCACACCGTCACGCGAGCACCCGAGGGGCGCCCCGGCGAAGCGCCGCGACCCGATGCAGGCCGCGCTCGCGCATCTCCCTACGCGCGCCGCCTCGCCGCCGAGCACGGGGTCCCGATCCACTCGCTCGCCGGGAGCGGACCCGGCGGGTCGGTCATCGCCCGGGACGTGCGCGCGGCCGCCGGAGTGCGGGCCGAGGCGCTCCGAGGGGCGGCCGCGCCCGTGCCGGCCGGATCGGCGACGAAAGGCCGCACCGCCATGCGGCGCGCGATCGGCGCCCTCATGGCTCGCTCCAAGCGGGAGATCCCCCACTACTACCTCGCCACCACGATCGACGTCGCTGCAGCAGCCGACTGGCTTGAGCGGGCCAACCTCGAGCGACCGGTGAACGCCCGGCTCGTGCTGCCGGCGCTCCTCGTCAAGGCCACGGCCCTCGCCGTGCACAAGGTGCCCGAGATGAACGGCTTCTTCCTCGACGGTGACTTCGCCCCGAGCGCGCCGGTGCATGTGGGTGTCGCCATCTCTGTGCGCGGTGGCGGGGTGATCGCCCCCGCCCTCCACGACGCCGATCAGCTCGAGATCGGAGAGCTGATGACCCGCCTATCCGACCTCGTCGCGCGCGCCCGCAACGGGCGCCTGCGTGCATCGGAGATGAGCGATCCCACCATCACCGTCACCAATCTGGGCGATCTCGGCGTCGAGACGGTCTTCGGGGTGATCTACCCGCCGCAGGTCGCGCTGGTCGGATTCGGCCGGGTCAGCGATCGCGCCGTCGCGAGAGACGGCCTGCTCGGGATCCGACCGTGCATCAGCGCGACGGTCTCCGCCGATCACCGGGTGAGCGACGGCCATCGCGGAGGCCGCTTCCTTGCCGAGATCGACCGCCTACTACAGGAGCCGGAGAGCCTATGAACGCCGACCAAGCCCGCCAGCTGCTTTCCTCCGTCCTCCACCAGGTCGCCCCGGATGCCGATCTCGACGATGTCGGGCCCGACGAGACCCTGCAGGAGGCCTTGGACCTGGACTCGATCGACTTCTTGAACCTCGTCGTCGGGCTGAGCGAGTCGATCGGGGTGGACATCCCCGAACGCGACTATCCCGAGCTCTCGAGTGTCGAGGGAGCGATCGCCTACCTCAGTTCGCGAACCGGCGGGGGATGAGTGGAGCCCGGAGACCCGACTCAGCTCGGCACACATGTCCGGCGCTCCTCCATCCCTCCGATCGTGTTCATGCCGGCCTGCGGACCGCACTTGTAGGGGACTTCGCGATGGGGACGAACCCGGTCATTGCGGCGGAACGGTTCCCATTGCAGTCATACCGGCTCCTCCTTGCACCGCTCAACGAAGGCCGGGGCATGCACCCCGGCAACGACGGATCAACCTCTACCGGGGCTTTGCAAGGCCCTCCTTCGCTCAACGAAGGCCGGGGCATGCACCCCGGCAACGACACGTCAGCGAGACGGTGTCGCCAGTGGCCACCGCGTACTGCGCTCAACGAAGGCCGGGGCATGCACCCCAGCAACGACCGCCTGATTGACTTCACCGAGCCGTGAGGCTTGGAACGCTCGTCGACCGATGTCACGAGGGGCTGGTGCCGGCTCATGGGGCTGTGTGTGATCTCGCTCTTCTTGGCCGCCGCGGTGGTTGTCCGCAACATGCGCATCGTCGACGCGTTCGAGGAGCGACAACGGGACACGGTTGCCCGACAATGACAGGGCCTTCCCGCAAAGACCCGACGCCGTCGACGACGTCCGATCGGCGATCTGATCGCAACCAGCGCCGCTGTCTGATCTCGATCCCCGCGAACCCAGACCCGGTCCTCCACCGACCACGCAGCAGCAATCCTGCCCGGGCGGTCACACCGAAATGTGAAGATCAAGCGACACCAAATGTGAAGACGTCAAAGCAGCCCCAAAGCAGCCCCAACGGGATTCGAACCCGTGTCTCCACCTTGAGAGAGCGGGAAGGCACCTCCAGCAGGTGCGCTCCAATACCATTGGGCCTGGTCAGAGACCTACGTGCGTCCAGGGTAAGGACCTCTGTCCATCGAAATGCCCTGAATGGATGGGCAATTGGATGGACAGTAGGTGCCGCCTTACGGACCGAGTTTTGGCGAATCCGCCGCCCTCACCCTGCTCGGGATTCACGCCATTTTGTCAATCGGAAATCCCAATGACGCGTAGGCCGGCAGGCGCTTCGCGTGCATCCGGGCCAAAACCGGCACCTTGATGTCGACGTAGTCGTGCACCTCAACCTTCGATTTTCCCACCGTAGGCCGAAGTACTCGCCCCACGTATTGAACGATGCGGCCCTTGAACGCCAAGGGAAACGCGAGGAACAGCGTGTCGAGTTGTGGGAGGTCGAATCCCTCTCCCAGGAAACTTCCCGTCGCCAGGAGAGCAAGGCCACCAGCGGAGGCCTTCGCTTGCATCTCGGCGGAGGCGCTGACCCGGGCCCTCTTGCCCATGCCACCTCGCATCACGATCGCTTCGATCCCACGCCGATGAAGTTCGCCCGACAGTGCCTCGAGGTGCTCCGTCCATTGCGTGAGCACGAGGCAATTTCGCTGGATCGCGATGGCAGCGGCGACGTCACCGCAGATCTGTTGCGAGCGCTCACCGTCTTCGACGAGGCCCCGGAACACGGCTTGAATACTCAACTCCTCATCACCGGACAGCTCATGGTCGGTGGGGTGCGTCACCAGCACTCGCTCGACCTGGAGATGCTCATCGATGTCCGGCGTCATCCGGTGTCGCTCAGCTCCGCAATACATCGTGATGAGCTTTTCGAGATGATCCCGCCGGTAGGGGGTCGCGGTCAGACCGAGCCAGTTTCGCACCGGCATCTCACGCACGACCCGCTCGAAGGTGACCGCGGGGACGTGATGGCACTCATCGACAATGACGAGGCCATACCCATTGGCGATCTCCCCTAGGTCCTCCCGCCGAGCGAGGCTTTGGGCCATCGCAATATCGATAACGCCCTTCGCCTTGTTGCGGCCGCCACCAAGTTGACCAATCTCCTCGGTGGCCATCACGAGGTGCTCTCCGAGACGGTTTCGCCACTGCTCGACCAGGGGCTGCCGATCGACCACGATGAGTGTGGGAAGCCTTCGGTGCGCGATGACTCCACAGGCGATCACGGTCTTGCCCGAGCCGGGCGGTGCCACGAGTACACCGAGATGATGTGGAATCAGCGCGTCCAATGCGCTCCGTTGACGATCTGAGAGCTCGGCCCGCAGGGTCACGTCGATTGACGTGGGCGACGAGCACGCGTCGGTAACGTCGAGCTTGCTGCCGGCCTCTACGACCATGCGGGCGGCCTGGTCTGCAAGTCCCCGTGGCAACAGGAGCTCACCTAGGGTCTCTCGGTAGCACCGTAAGAAGCGGGGAGTATTCCACGTGGAGAAGCGAAGCCGCTCCTTTTCGTAGTACTCCGGATTGTGCAAAGAGGCCAGATGCTTGAGCGCGGCCACGAGCGCTGGGGGCACCCCGATGCGGTCGATGGCCAACATGGCACCAGAGACGGCACGGATCACCTCCGGCGGCTCCTGAGGCGCCCCGCGCACAGATTGTGGTCGGTATTTCGTGTCATCTGGCCCGGCTACAACGGGCGTCAGCGTCCTTTCCAGCACCGCGACAGCTTCGGGCGACATCCGTGGGATCGACGCCAGGAACGTCCACTGGTCCTCATAGGGTTCGAGGCTGGCGGGATCGAGAAACACGGTGTTTCCTTGTCGCCGACACTCTCCTTGGAGAGGAAGAGCGATCAGATTTCCGAAGGATCCCTTCGGAACGAAGTCCTGGGTGGGGAACAAGCGGTCGTAACTCGAGAGATCGAGCTCTGCCCGAAGCTCCATCGCCTGACGGAGGATGTGCACTCCCAGGCGTCGAACCGCAGAGGCGGGTACAGGTCCGGAAAAGAAAGTCCAGGTATGTGCGCCTTCGCCTGAGCGTGATCGCTCGAGCGCGACGGGAACCCCAATGGCGGCTGCGGCGTCGAGATAGGCCAGCGCATCGAGCACCCAACCCTTTCCGTCGAAATCACAGGCCAAGAGTCGACATTCGTCGCCGCGCCGCAGCGGGTAAAGACCGAGGTGACTCTCGCCAGCAAGGTGCGACTCCACCACTCCTTCGTCAAGCGGCAGATAGGCACGACCTGGTTTCTTGGCGTTCGCCCAGCCACCCACGACGGCGGGACTCCAGCCGGTCTTTCCGGTCCTCCCACTCTTCCAACGAAGGGCGTGCACATCCTCGCGGCCGGCAAACAGAAGGCGGAAAAGGGGCGATCTTGGCTTCAGCCGGCGAATTCGCATTGACGTCACTCTTGAGGTCCTGCCGGTCCGAGTCGACGAACAAGGTGGGCTCCCAGGATGCGGCGACTTCGGCTCGGCTCGGCTCGTCGAGGCCCAGGAGCGATCGCAGCCGCTGATTCTCGGCCCGTAACGCATGGACCTCATCGACCAACGCCTTGATGTCTACGGGTCCTATGTCGCTCACCGATATCTACTCCGGGTCGGTGTTCACTGGGCTCTTGACCCAGGTGACGGAATGCGGATCCCAATGACCGGATTCGACAGATCCGCCCAGGAGCGGATCGATGAACGCCGCTACCAGATTGATGGCATCGGGGTAACTGCTCGGTACGAGCCCCTCCAGGCCCGCGCTGGCGATGAACGTAGACCACGCCTGCTGGCGCTCGTTCCCCAGGCCGGCGAGGAGAACAGCCAGCGGACGTAGAACAACCTGGCGGTGCTCGGCCGTTGCGTTCATAGCCGCCAGGAGCTCGGATGCCGCAATCCCATAGCGCCCGGAGAGGACTACTACGTCTGCGAAATCACGCTCACGCGTTGTCGCAACGCCTCGCTCGATCATCGTGACGATCTTTTCTGCCATGACGGTGGGCAATGGATACCCAAGCAAGTCGAACGGATCGTCGATCAGGGCCGGATACTCGACATCAACCGGATGGGGGGTCACAGGATCTCCGACATTGACATCGAGGCGGAGAACCACCTTCGCGCGCCCGATGCGAGAGGGAACGCTGAGCCGCACCCCGGAATAAAGGGCAGCGTCACGAATAACCTGTGTCGTCATGGCGTCCACCTCGTAGGTGACGCCGTCGTCAACTGTGACCGACAACACCGTACGAACGACATCGGCGATTGCTTCCACATCATTGTCGATGGCACGAGCCAAGAGGTCGATGTCACCCGTGGGTCGCCGGCTGCCCAGCACCGCGAGCAGCATTCCCCCCTTGAGGATCAACCGGTCACGATAGGCGGACCTCGACAGCCGAAAGAGGAACCGCTCGAGCACGTAGGTCAGCAACAGCTCCTGGGTCGGTCGACCGCGCCGACGTGCCATCTGTTGGAGGTCGAGGTAGGCGCGCCCGGCAGTCGAGTCTCGTTGGACCGGGCTCATTCCTGCAGCACCCGCATCGCTTCGAGGATCGGCGTGCGAACTCGCAGCTCCTCGGCCAGTTCGAGGACACGGCCTGGTTGCGCGCGCGGGCGGCGAAGGTACCTGCGTAGACCGGCGACGGCGAGGTCAACCCCAAGGCGATGTCGCTGTCGGAAACAATCAACGACGGTTCGTTCAGGATCAGTGATGCAAAAGCTGAGGTCGTGGTCTACCGACACCTCGATCCGGCCAAGGCCGAAGTTCCTCACTGCAAAGACGTGGACGCGCGTGGGTGGGTGGTCGATGCGAGGGCGGTGGGTCCCTGCCGGAACGGCCAGGTCCACCCCGGTCGGGGTTTCGTCGCTCAGATCCCAATGGGCGAGAGCGGAACCCAAACAGACCATGCCCTGGGGGGCCCGGGCACAGACCACCACGAAGTCGATCTGATCGATCCCAGCCGCCTCTCGCAACTGGAAGAGTCCGCGGGAGACCTCGATGAGGAGGCCCGAGTCGCGTGCTTGATAGAGATCACGCCACGAGATCCCGTGCCCGATGGCGTCCCGCGCCCGAAAGATGGCTCCAAGGGGCCGGAGTCTGTCGATGACCGCCGAGTCGGTGGGCATGCGTATGAAACTCTACTACGACAGGTATTAGCTCTGTAGATTTTCATACCGGACGCCACCGCAGATACTCATGCCCCGGCCGATGGGGTCGTCGGGATCGTCGGGATCGTCGAATGCCGATATGTCCAATATGTCGCCACTCTTTGTCGGTGGAGACACTGGATCAGCACGGCGTTTCTCATCAGCGACTCCGCGCGCTCCTTTGCCCATCAACTCCACGGCACGATGGCCAGATTGATGGACAGGGTGGAATCGAGCTACGAGACGGAACGCTCTCACCAGGAAGAGTGCAGCAGCCCCAACGGGATTCGAACCCGTGTCTCCACCTTGAGAGGGTGGTGTCCTAGGCCACTAGACGATGGGGCCTCGGGAACCCGTTGCCGGGCTCTCGAGCTCGGGGGGGAGGACTCGAACCCCCAATAACAGGGCCAGAACCTGTCGTGTTGCCGATTACACCACCCCCGATTGGGCAGACAAAGAGGCTACCTGACCGGGGCCGACCACATGACCTGGCCAAAGAGCGATCACCCTCACTTGAACACCCGGCTCAGCTCGTGGTAGCCGACGACCCTCCCGAGCCCGACCGCGATCGTCTCTTTCATGAAGTACGGCACGGCCGACCAGCCGGTGATCGGTGAGGTCCTGGTCGGCGCCGGGAACGGCAGGAGGCCCAGGCCGCTTGCGATCGCCATCGAGCGGTCCTCGTGGAACGGGTCCGAGGTGATGAGGACCGTCGAGGCCCCCCGGGCCCGCAGCACCTGATCGGCGTCGGCCAGGTTCTCGTAACTGTCGCTCCCTCCAACCTCGGCGATCGCGGAGGCCGGGACGCCGTGCTGCTCGAGATAGCGGCCGCCCGCCTCAGACTCGGTGAAATGGTCGCCGGGCTGCTTGTAGCCGGTGACCACGATCAAGGGCGCCAGCCCCCGGCGAAAGAGGATGAGCGCCTCGTCGAGGCGTGCCCGTAGATCCGGAGAGGGCACCCCGTTGTACTGCGCGGCCCCCATGACGACGATCGCGTCGGCGTGCTGGGGATCGGACTGGCGCGAGGTGAGCCAAACCTGGACGCCGGTCACGACGAAGTACACGACGATCGCGAGCACCAAGATGACGACGCCCCGGAGGATCGGGCGCAACCGCCCGATCAAGGGGATCCGCCCGAGGATCAGCACTCAGCCGAGGGCGAGCCCGTCCCGGGCGGCGCGCAGGCGGGCCAGCACCTCGTGTTGGCCCAGGAGCTCGAGCGACTCGAAGAGCGGTGGACCGGTCGAGCGTCCGGTGACAGCGACCCTGATCGGGGCCTGCCCCTTGCTCAGGTTCTTGCCGGCGGATTCCACGATCGACCGCGACGCCACCTCGATCGCGTCGCGGTCCCACGCGCATTGCGCGTAGGCGGCGATCGCCGCGTCGAGGATCACGGGGGTGGCCGGGTCGCTCGCGACCTTGGCCCAGCTTGCCTCGTCGAGGATCGGCTCGGGGAGAAAGAGGAAGTCGACCATGGAGGGAACCGCGCTCAGGACGTCGACCCGCTCTTGGACGAGCGGGGCGATGGCTTCGAAGCGTTCCCGGTCGAATCGCTCGGCGCTCCACGGTGGCGTCGACGCAGGCGACCACCCCTCCCCCGGGCGCAGCCAGGGCAACGCCGCGTCGATGAAGGCCGACGGTGAGAGCTCCCGGATGTACTCGGCGTTCAGATGGGTGAGCTTCTTCACGTCGAAGAACGCCGCGGCGTGGTGGACGTGCTCCAGGGCAAACTCCGCGATGAGCTCGCTGACGTCCACCTTCTCCCGGTTGGCCGAGGGGCTCCAGCCGAGGAGCGCGAGGTAGTTGCGGAACGCCTCTGGCAGGTAGCCCTCGTCGCGGTAGTCCTCGACGGCCACCTTGTCGCGCCGCTTGGAAAGCTTCTTGCGCTGCTCGTTCACGAGCATCGGGAGATGGGCGAACACCGGCAGCCCGATCGGCTCTCGCTCGTCGAGCGCCGCCCAGACCAACAACCCCTTCGGCGTCGAGGGGAGGAGGTCCTCCCCCCTGATCACGTGGCTGATCGCGCTGTCCCGGTCGTCGATGCAGTTCGCGAGGACGAAGAGCGGTTGGCCGGTCGACTTCACGCAGACGAAGTCCTCCATGGCCGCGTGCGGGAACTCGACGTCGCCGCGGATGACGTCGTGGATGACGGTCGATCCCGTCTCGGGGGTGCGGAAGCGCAGCGCGCTGCGCTCGCTCCGCTCGAGCCCGCGGTCGCGACAATGGCCGTCGTAGCCCGGAGTCGGGTTGTCGCGTGTCCGCTCGAGCACGTCCTCGCGGGTGCAGTCGCACGCGTAGAGGTGTCCCCCCTCGAAGAGCTGCTCGACCAGCTCGGCATAGCGCTCGATCCGATCCGACTGGCGGTAGGGGCCCTCGTCGGGATCCATGCCGAGCCACGACAACCCCGAGAGGATTCCGTCGATCCATTCGGCCCGGCTGCGCTCGACGTCGGTGTCCTCGATGCGCAGCACGAAGGTCCCCCCTTGCTGGCGCGCGAAGAGCCAGTTGAAAAGCGCCGTCCGTGCGTTGCCGACGTGCAGGTAGCCCGTGGGTGACGGGGCGAAGCGGACCCGCGGGGGGCTCAGGATGGGTCGCCCATCGCGCTCGGGGGGATCAGTCCTCGGCGATGGAGATCGCCTGGGTGGGACAGCTCCGGACCGCCTCCTCGAGCTTCTCGCGCATCGACTCGGGCGGGTGCTCGTCCAAGACGTAGAGGTAGCCGTCGTCGCGGACCTCGAAGACCTCCGGTAGGAGGCTCATGCACACCGCGTTGCTGGCACAGCGATCGAAGTCCACGACGACCTTCACGGTGACCTCCAGGTTCCAGGCCCGATGAACGCCTCACTCTATCGGCGCGCCTGGTGGCCGCCGGGCCCATCGGGGCCGTCCCTTGGCCCGGGCAGCGGCGCCTCGCGCAAGAGCTCCTTGAAGAAGGCCCTGTCGTTCAGGAGCGGGACGTCGGCCAGGAACAGCCGTCCGTAGCGCTCGAAGTACATGAGCTGCTTGGAGAGGAGGAAGGTCCCCCGGTCGAACTCCGAGAACAGCCCACCCGACGCGTCGGCCATGCGCCTGACCCGACGCTGGAAGCGCAGGCGCCGGACGATGGCCCGGAGCGAGCGCTGGTGGG
Organism: Acidimicrobiaceae bacterium; assembly: GCA_027306525.1. Taxonomy (GTDB): domain Bacteria; phylum Actinomycetota; class Acidimicrobiia; order Acidimicrobiales; family RAAP-2; genus Palsa-461. Next base: position 10,402 of record DAHUZM010000058.1, on the reverse strand, counting down.
CCTCGATCCCCTGGGCCCGCGCCAGCTGCAGCTGGACCGTCTGGAGCATCGCGGCCAGGCTGACCTCCCCGAAGGGCCGGGTGAGGGTCGGCTCGACCAGCTGGCGGATGAAGGCGGTCATCTGGTGCTTGTCCATCCCGACGGCGATCCCGATCGCCGGTCCGTAGGTCTTGATGAGGTGGTCGGTGATCTCGTCCCAGGCATCCTCCTCGCCAAGGGCCGCCGCGAGAAGGCGAAGGACGAAGCGGTGCGTGGCGGGGTCGAGGCGCCCGACGATGCCCCAGTCGATGAGCCCGAGCCGCCCGTCGCGCAAGAGCAGCATGTTGCCTGCGTGCGCGTCGCCGTGGAAGACCCCCGAACGGACCATGAGCAAGAAGAAGGCCCGGACGATCTCCTCGACGAGCGGGGCGGGGTCGACGCCGAGCTCGGCCACCTTCGCCAGATCGTCGATGGGCACGCCGTCGAGGAGCTCCATCGTGAGCACGTTGGCCCCCGAGAACTCCGGGTAGGGCTCGGGCACCACGATGCGTGCCATGCCGACCTCGCCGAGCAGTCCCCGGAAGTACGCCATGGTGCGCGCCTCGTTGCGCAGGTCCATCTCCTCGCCGACCTGGATGCGGAACCCGTCGACGAGCTGGAGGACCGAGCCCGCCATCTGGTCACCGGTCTGGCGGGCGAGCACCTCGAAGAACGGCTGCATGAGGTCCAGGTCGGTGGCCACGCGCTGTTCGATGCCCGGCCGGATGATCTTGACCGCGACCCTCCGGCCGTCGTGCAGGCGCGCCCGGTGCACCACGGCGATCGATGCCCGGCCGAAGGGCTCGCGCTCGAAGTGCGCGAACGCGACGTCGATGGGCATCCCGAGATCGTCTTCGACCTGGATCCGCACGTCGGAGAACGCGACGGGTGGGCCGGTGTCGAGGCAGGAGCGGAACTCCTGGGCGACCTCCTCGCCGAACATCCCGGGCGAGGACGCCATGATCTGGCCGAACTTGATGAAGGTGCCCCCGAGGTCCTCGAAGGTCAGTCGGAGCGGGTGGGCGAAGAGGGCCGGCGTGAGGCGACCCTCGCCCCCGGGGCGCAGGTGCCTGAGCGCGACCGGAAGGAAGTGCCGGGTGGCGATCTCGGCGATCTGCGCCCCCCGGCGCAGCAGTGCCGCCGTGCCGGGCTCGGGCAGGCGACGCGGGTAGATGGGCGGCCCGACGGCGCTGCGCCCGGGACCGGTCGGCGAGTCCGGACGCCCGTTGGCCACGGGGACGAGGCTAGGCGCCCGCTCCGCTCACGGATCGAGAGCCGGTGCGGGTGCTCAGGCCACCTGACCGACGAGCCGCCGGCGGCGGCCACCGAAGACGATGCCGAGCGGAGAGCGCGCGATGCGCCAGTGCTGCCAGACCTCGCCCAGGGCGGCAAAGAGCGAGGAGACCTGGTCGACCGGAGCGAGCAGCGTGAGCACGCCGTCGTCGCAGTCGATCTCGAGCACCTGGAGGCGTCGCCCGGCCGCTGTGACATAGGACTCGTCGGCCGAGAAGCCGCGCAGCGTGCGCCATGGGATGCCGATCGGCTCGGACTCGGCGCGCGCCCCTCGAACCCCGGGCCAGTCCGCCTCGACCCGGCAGAGCACGAGCCCGTCGCGGGCGACCCGTACCCGGCACGGATAGAGGTCCCTTGTGGAGGGGTGCATGAGGAGGGCCTCGACGGGAGCCCTCTTCGCCGTTGGGTTGCTGCTCGTGATGCGCTCCTGGGTCGGGCGGCTCGCGCTCGCCGCTGGTTGTTTCCTCTTGGAGGACCCCGACCGGCCGTCCTCCTCCAGGGTATTCACGGTGCCGGCGCGGATCGCGCCTTGTCCGGGTCCCTGACGTGGGCCGTCGCGAGTTGTCCTCAACCGCCGAGCGGGAGGCGCTCCTCGTCCAAGATGAAGATCGTCTGGGTCGACCGCACGTGCGGCGAGCCCTGGAGGCGGACCAGCACGACGTCGCGCAACGCAACGACGTCGGCGACCCGCACGAGCATGACCACGTCGAAACCGCCGCTCGTGAAGGCGAGGTATTCGAGCCCGGGCAGGGTCTTCCACTCGCGCCGGAGCGCCTGCCACGCGTGCTGCTCGACATTCACGAGGATCAGGGCGGTAAGCGGGAGGCCGGCCTTGACCGGGTCGACCCTCGCCGAGAACCCGCCGACCACGCCGCTCTCGATCAGGCGGTCGAAGCGCGCGTAGGCCGTCGCCCGGGACACCCCGGCGCGCTCGGCCAGCGCGCTGACGGACATCCGGCCGTCGGCGACCAGCGCCCGCACCAACCGCTCATCGACCTCATCGAGTGCGGGAAAGACGTCCAAACGAACTCCTCAGTTCCGGGCCATTCTCAGATGAATTGATCGATGAACCCTTGATTTGTGGACTGATTGTCTCATATAGATCAGGTTCACTGGACATCGCTCCGGCAATCGGCACAGGATGGGGCGGATGGCCACGGTGACCCTCGAGCTGCCGACCGACCACCCCGGCTCGTCGGACGCGGCCTACAGGGAGCGTCGGGCGGCGATCGCCGAGGCCTGCCGGGAATACGAGCCGGGCCAGCCGATCCCAGAGATCGCCTACAGCGCCGAGGAGGACGAGGTCTGGCGGACGGTCTCGCGGGAGCTCGCGGCGAAGCACCGCCGCGTCGCCTGCGCCGCCTACCTCGAGGGGTCGTCGCGTCTTGCGCTGCCGGCCGAGCACGTGCCCCAGCTGCGCGAGGTCGACAGGCGGCTGCGCTTGCTCGGCGGCTTTCGGATCCGCCCCGTGGCGGGCCTCGTCCCGGCGCACGACTTCTACGGTTCGCTCGCTGGGCGGACCTTCCTGTCGACCCAGTACATCCGCCACCACTCCGTGCCCTTCTACACGCCGGAGCCCGACCTCGTGCACGAGGTTATCGGCCACGCGACGAGCCTCGCCTCGCCCGGCTTCGCCCTCCTCTACGAGAAGGCCGGACGGGCCTCGTTGCGCTCAAAGAGCGCCGGCGCGTTGGACTTCTTCTCCAAGGTCTTCTGGTTCACCCTCGAGTTCGGGGTGCTGCGGGAGTCCGGCGTGCGCCGGGCCTACGGCGCCGGGCTCCTCTCGAGCTACGGCGAGCTCGAGGCGCTCGAGCGGGCCGAGATCCGGCCCTTCGACATCGCGGCCATGGGCACCCTCGACTACGACATCACCCACTACCAGCCGGTCTTCTTCGAGGCCCCCTCCTTCGAGCGCATGGCAGAGGACCTCGGGACGTTCTTCGACGCCTTCGGGGACGAGTGGTACGCCCGCCACGTCCAAGGGGCGCCGAGGTGACCGCGGCCGTCTCGGCGACCGAGACGAGCGCGCCCGCGGCCCGGCTGCTCGGCTGGGACTGCGTGGAGCTCTGGGTCGGCAACGCCCGGAGCACCGCCGGGTTCCTCATGTCCACCTTCGGGTTCGCATGCAGCGCCTACGCGGGCCCCGAGACCGGCGTGCGGGACCGGGCCAGCTACGTGCTCGAGCAGGGGGACATCCGCCTCGTGGTCACGGGCGCGCTCGGGGCCGACTCGCCGATCGCAGAGCACGTGCGGGTGCACGGCGACGGGGTGCACGACCTCGCCTGGCTGGTCGACGACGCGGCGGCGGCCCATGGCGCCGCGGTCGCCCGCGGCGCGTGCAGTGTGCGCAAGCCGTGGAAGGAGTCCGACGAGGACGGGGAGCTGGTGCTCGCCCAGATCGCCGCCTACGGCGAGACGGTTCACACGTTCGTCGAGCGCTCTGGCTACCGGGGCAACCGCCTCGAGCCGGGGTACGGCACCGAGCACTTGCCTCCGACTCCCGTCGGGCCCGACGTCGGACTCTTCTCCATCGACCACGTGGTGGGCAACGTCGAGATGGGCCGCCTGGAGGACTGGGTCCGCTTCTACGCCGAGACGATGGGCTTCTCGCCCATGCGCCACTTCTCCGAGGACCAGATCTCGACGGAGTACTCGGCGCTCGCCTCGACCGTGGTGTGGGACGGCAAGCAGATCGTGATGCTGATCAACGAGCCCGCCCCCGGGCGCAAGAGGAGCCAGATCCAGGAGTACCTCGACGCCTACGACGGACCGGGGGTCCAGCACATCGCGCTCGGCACCGACGACATCGTGCGCACCGTCGACGCGTTGCGCGCGCGGGGGCTCCGCTTCATGCGCGTGCCCGACACCTACTACGACGAGGCGAGGGAGCGCATGGCCGGGGTCGAGCTGCCCTGGCGGGACCTCGAACGGCTCAACGTGCTGGTCGACCGGGACGAGGACGGACACCTGCTCCAGATCTTCACCGAGACCCTCACCGACCGGCCCGCCCTCTTTTTCGAGATCATCGAGCGCCGCGGTGCGCGGGGCTTCGGGGAGGGCAACTTCAAGGCGCTGTTCGAGGCCATCGAGCGCGACCAGGAGCGCCGGGGGAACCTCTGATCCGACAGCCCGGGGAAGTCCCTGGTCGAGCGGTCTGTTCATCTCCAGGGCGGCCGCTCGACCAGGGATTTTCCCTCTCCCGCCGGCCGGCCGCCCCCCCAGCCCATCGCCCGGTTTCGCAGGGGTGCGGAACTAGCCTCTCCACCGAGTGCTCTTCGTCGAGATCTTCCGCCTGATCCTCGTCTTGATCGGGGCCCTGACCGGCTACGAGATCGGGCAGGGCCCACACTCGTCGGTCGGTCAGGTGATCGGGCTGGTCCTCGGGGCCCTCGTCGCCTACGTCGTGGGCGGCGTGCTCGGCCGCCTGCTGCGCAACCAGAGCGACCGGGCGGCGGACCGCTTCGAGCACATCCCCCCCGGCGAGCTGTTCGCGGGCACCCTCACCGGGATGGCCGGGTTCCTGCTCGGCATCGCGCTCAGCGTGCCCCTCGTCGTGCTCGTCCATTCGCCCATCGTGTGGCCCGCAGCGGTCGGCATCGCCTGGGTCTTCACCTTCGTCACGTTCCAGATCGGGATGGTGAAGGGCCGCCAGGTGGTGGCGGCGGCCGGCCTCGGTCGCATCCTCGCCCCCCCGGCCGAGCCGCCGCCCGGCTACGCGCTGCTCGTCGACACCTCGGCCGCGATGACCCCCTTCTTGCTCGTGCTCGGCCGCTACGGGCTCCTCGTGGGGGGGCTCGTGGTCCCCCGCTTCGTGATCGACCAGCTCCAGACCATGGCGGCCGGGCCCGACCCGGTGACCTCGAGGAGGGCCCGGCGCGGCCTCGAGCGGCTCGACGTGCTGCGCGACCTGCACGTCCCGGTGCACGTGGCCGAGAACGAGCTGCCCGAGATCGACGACCTCACCGAGCGCCTGGTCGAGGTGGCCCGCCGGCTCGGCTTGCGCCTCGTCACCTGCTCGGGCCAGGTGCGCGAGGCGGCCAAGCGCCGCGGCGTGGCCGTCACCGACTTGCGCCCGCTCGCGAACGACCTCACCCCCGACCACCTCCCGGGCGAGCAGCTGGTCATCGACCTCATCAAGGAGGGCAACCAGCCCCGCCAGGCGGCCGGCTATCTGGCCGACGGCGACCTCGTCATCGTGAACGACGCCGCCCACATGATCGGGCGCGAGAACGTCGTGATCGAGGTGCTCTCCACGAGGCGCACCAACCAGGGCCTCATGGTCTTCGCCAAGCTCGCCGACCGGCCGTCGAACGCCGGGCCGATCTCGACCGGCGAGCCACGCTCCGAGGAGAGGGAGGCGGCCAACGAGGAGGACGCCGACCTGCGGGTCGACGAGCACATCTCGGTCGACTGACCGGCCGCTCAGGCCTTCTTGACCGCCGCCACCAGCTTCTGGAGCGTGTCCTTGGCGTCGCCGAAGAGCATCGTCGTCTTCGGGTCGTAGAGGAGGTCGTTGTCGATCCCGGCGAAGCCCGGCCGCATCGAGCGCTTCAAGAAGACGATGTTCTCCGCCTGGTCGGCGTCGATGATCGGCATCCCGTAGATGGGGCTGCCCGGCGTGCTGCGGGCGGCCGGGTTGACCGTGTCGTTGGCCCCGACCACGAGGGCGACGTCGGCCGTCGGCATCTCGGGGTTGGCCTCGTCCATCTCCTTCAGCTCTTCGTAGGGGACGTTCGCCTCGGCCAGGAGCACGTTCATGTGGCCGGGCATCCGCCCGGCGACCGGGTGGATCGCGTAGAAGACGTCGACGCCCTTCTCCATCAGCGCGTCGGCGAGCTCCTTCGCGGTGTGCTGGGCCTGGGCGACCGCCAGGCCGTAGCCGGGCACGATCACGACCTTGCGCGAGTACGCGAGCAGCGTGCCCACGTCCTCGGGCGTGCCGGTGCGCACCGCCCGGTTGGCGTCGCCCGCCTCGCCGCCGGTCGCCGTGACGACGGCGCCGAACGCGCTGAAGAGGATGTTCGGCAGCGAGCGGCCCATGGCCACGCTCATCATCCGGGTGAGCAGCATGCCCGAGGCGCCGACGAGCGTGCCCGCGACCACGAGGACGTTGGAGTCGAGCGTGAACCCCGAGGCGGCGACGGCGAGGCCGGTGAACGAGTTGAGCAGCGAGATGAGGACCGGCACGTCGGCGCCGCCGATCGGGAGGACGAAGATCACCCCGAGCGCGAGCGCGAGGCCGAGGAGGACCCAGAGGAGGGCGGTCGAGGAGGTGACCAGGATCGTGAGCACGATGCCGAGGATGCCCAGCCCCACCACCGCGTTGATCTGCTGCTGGCCCGGGTAGGTGATCGGCCGGGTCGCCATGAGCTCCTGGAGCTTCAAGAAGGCGATCGCCGAGCCCGAGAACGACACCGCTCCCACCAGCACGCCGAAGACGACCTCGAGGACCTTGTAGGTGGCGACGAGCTTGGCGTCCGAGCCGATGAACTCGGTGATCGAGATGACCGCGGCCGCGCCGCCCCCCACGCCGTTGAAGGCCGCGACCATCTGGGGCATCGCGGTCATCTTCACCAGGCGGGCCGCCGGCACGCCGATGGCCACCCCGATCACCATGGCGACCACGATCAGCCAGATGTGGGCGAGGCCCGAGCGGGCGAAGGTCGCGCCGATGGCGAGCGCCATGCCGGCCGCCGCGAGCAGGTTGCCCGCCCTCGCGTGGCGCGGCGAGGAGAGGCCCTTCAGGGCGATGATGAAGCCGATCGCCGCCACCAGGTAGCACAGATCGATCGCGGTGCCCCGACTCACGAGCCGCCGCCCTCGTCGCCCTTCGCGCCCTGTCCGCCCTTCGGGGTCGGCTGGCGGGACTTGAACATCTGGAGCATCCGGTCGGTGACGACGAAGCCGCCCACCACGTTCAGGGTGCCGAGCACGACGGCGATGAACCCGAGGGCCTCCTCGGCCCCGGTGTGCGCCGAGCCGAGCACGATCATCGAGCCGACCACGACCACGCCGTGGATCGCGTTGGACCCCGACATGAGCGGGGTGTGCAGGATGCTCGGGACCTTCGAGATGACCTCGTAGCCGACGAAGCCGGCCAGGACGAAGATGGTGAACAGCTCGAGCAGTCCGTTGGTCACCGCGGCGCCGCCCCCTCGTCGGGACCGGGCTGGGCCGGGGGGGCGATGGGCTCGTGGGGAAGCCCGAGGGCCTCGGCCGTCGCGCCCTGGACCGCCTTGCCGTCGCGCAGCAGGCAGCAGCCGATCAGGATCTCGTCGGCCCAGTCGGGGGCCACCGCGCCGTCCCGGCCGATGAGGGCGAGGAGGTTCGAGACGTTGCGGGCGTAGAGGAGGCTCGCGTGCGTCGGCATGGCGGCAGGCGGGTTGGCCACCCCGACGACGGTCGTGCCCTCGACGTCGATCTCCTCACCGGCCCGCGTCGGCTCGCAGTTGCCGCCGTTGTCGGCCGCGAGGTCGATGATCACCGACCCCGTCCCCATGGCGCGCACGACGTCCTCCTTCACGAGGATCGGCGCCCGCCGCCCGGGGACCGAGGCCGTGGTGATGACGACGTCGCTCTCGGTCACGACCCTGGCGAGGGCCTCCTGTTGGCGGGCGACCTCCTCGGGTGAGAGCTCGCGGGCGTAGCCGCCCGCGCCCTCGGCGGAGATGCCGAGGTCGACGAAGGTCGCCCCGAGGCTCTCGGCCTCCTCCTTGGCGGCGGCCCGGACGTCATAGGCGCGCACCACGGCGCCGAGCCGGCGGGCGGTGGCGATCGCCTGGAGCCCGGCGACGCCCACCCCCATCACGAGCACCTTGGCCGGCGGGACGGTGCCGGCGGCCGTCATGAACATCGGGAAGAACTTGGCCAGGTGCTCGGCGGCGAGCAGGCCGGCCCGGTAGCCGCTGACCGTCGCCTGCGAGGACAGCGCGTCCATCGACTGGGCCCGGCTGATCCGGGGGACGAAGTCGAAGCTGAGGACGGTGGCCCGCCGCTCGGCGAGCGCGCGCAGCGCGTCGACGCTCTGGGCGGGCTGGACGAAGCTCAAGGTGAGCACGCCCTCGGGCATGGCCGACGCCTGGTGGGGGTCGGGCGGGTTGACCGAGACGACGACCTCGGCGCCCGAGTAGAGGGCGCCCTCGTCTGGCGCGACGCTCCCTCCGGCGTCGCGGTAGGCCGCATCGGTGAAGTGCGCCGCCGCCCCGGCGCCCGACTGCACGCGGATCTCCCAGCCCTGGGCCGTGAGGCGCTGCACGACGTCGGGGACGAGCGCCACCCGGCGCTCGTCGGTGCGCGTCTCGGCGGGGACGGCCAGGAGCACCGACGTGTTCTAGCAGGTCCGCTCGCGGACCTTGAACCTCACCGGGTCCCCGGATCAGCCCTCGTCGCGGCCGAAGGAGAAAGGCTGGTGCTCGGCCGGCGCCGACCGCTGCGAATGGGGGGTGAAGGCGTTCGCCACCCACCCGGCCCCCTCGAAGGCGAAGCAGTAGCCGGGCTCGTTCGCGAGCTCCGTCGCGACCTCGATCGAGAGCGGCGGCGCGAAGAAGTAGCCCTGCGCGGCGTCGCACTCGAACCCCCGGACGATCGCAGCCTGCTGGGCAGTCTCGACGCCCTCGGCGACCGTCGAGATGCCCCCGGAGTGTGCGAGGGAGACCACGGTCTCGACCACCAGTCGGTTGATGCCCTGCTGGGGCTCGATGGAGCCGACGAAGGAGCGGTCGATCTTGACGGTGTTCACGGCCATCCGGCGGAGCACGTCGAAGGAGGTCCAGCTGGTGCCGACGTCGTCGACGGCCAGCTCGACCCCGAGCGCGCCGATCTTGCGGAGGTCGTTCATCGCGATCTCCTCGACCATGGCGTGCTCGGTGACCTCGATCGTGAGCCGGTCGGGGTCGAGCGAGGAGCGCTCGAGGGCCTTCGCGACCGCGCTGGAGCCGACGCCGCGGCGCAGCTGGATGATCGAAAGGTTGATCGCGAGCTGGATGTTCTTCGGCCAGGCGGCGGCCTGCTGGCAGCCCTCGGCCAGCACCCACTCGCCGAGCTGCACGATGTCGCCGTTGGCCTCGAGCCACGGCAGCAGCAGGCTCGGGAGGATGACACCCTCGTCGGGGTGCCGCCAGCGCAGCAGGGCCTCGAAACCGAGGAGGCGCCCCGAGGTCAAATCGACGAGCGGCTGGTACTCGAGGGCGGGCTCGCCCGAGAGGATGAGGGACTCGGTGTCGGGTCGAGTGCTCGTCATGGTGCGTCGCCTTCCTGGTCGGGCCGCCCCGGAGCTCCGGGACCCGGCCGGTGCGCCGCCGCGGCCCGAGAGGACCATTCTGGCTGATCGGGATCCGATATACGGTGATCCACCAGGTGAGAGGGCGCACCCAGAGGTGCGCCCTACCAGCCCGGGGCCGGGCGCTCCACTACCCTGGCGCCACCTGAGCGTCGAGGCGGGAGGAAGCATGGCGTTCGACGTGGCCAAGGTTCTGGCCGACCGGCACGGCGAGAATTTCACGCTCCACGGCGAGTTCATGAATCCCCAGATGGCCCGGGTGCTCCGGACCCTCGGATTCGATCGCTTCTATGTGCGCGGCGAGGGCTGCTACCTCTACGACGACCGGGGCGAGCGCTATCTCGACCTGCTGTCGGGCTTCGGCGTCTATGGCCTCGGGCGTTCGCACCCCGCGATCAAGGCCGCCCTCCACCAGGCGCTCGACCTCGACCTGCCGAACATGGTCCAGATGGACTGCGCGCTGCTCCCGGGCCTGCTGGCCGAGGCGCTCGTGGCCCGCTCGCACGAGGCGATCCGGCGGGTCTTCTTCTGCAACTCGGGCGCCGAGGCGATCGAGTCCGCCATCAAGTTCGCCCGGTTCGCCACCCAGCGCGACCGGATCCTCTACGCGGCGCACGCCTTCCACGGGCTCACCACCGGCGCCCTCGCCCTGAACGGCGGGGCCGAGTTCAAGCGCCGGTTTGGCCCCCTCGTGCCCTCGAGCGAGGTGCCCTTCGGCGACCTCGACGCGCTGCGCCGCCAGCTGCGCCGCGGGGACGTCGCCGCCTTCGTGGTCGAGCCGATCCAGGGCAAGGGGGTCTACCTGGCGCCTCC
>DAHUZM010000056.1 GCA_027306525.1 Acidimicrobiaceae bacterium | reverse complement strand
ACGACCCAGGTCAGCCGGGTGCCCTCGTCCGAGGAGGCGACGAGCAGACGGCCGCCCAGCTTGTGCGCCCTCTGCTCGAGGTTCGACAGGCCGAGACCGCTCTTCGAGCGGGCCTCGGGGAGGCCGACGCCGTTGTCGCCGACGACGAGCGTGCACTGCTCGCCTCCGACGCTGAGCGACACCGACCCTGCGGTGGCCTGGGCGTGCTTGGCCACGTTGGTCAGGGCCTCGCGCAGGACGAACAGGAGATGCTCCAACAGCTCGCTCCCGAGGACGGTGTCGATCGGCCCCTCGAAGGTGACGTGCACCTCGAAGCCGAGGACCGCATCGAGCTCTCGCACGAGCCGCAGGACGCGCGTCCGCGGACCTTCCTCGTCGCGTACCGAGGAGAGCTCGAAGATGGACGAGCGGATCTGACGGATCGTCTCGTCGATGTCGACGATGGCCCGGTTGAGGCGGTCCTCGACGGGCGGGTTCGCGACCGACCGCGTGATGCCCTGCAGCGACAGACCGATGGCGAACAGGCGCTGGATCACGGCGTCGTGCAGATCTCTCGCGATGCGGTCGCGGTCGTCGAAGATTGCGATCTCCTGCACCCGGCTGTGGAGCCGGGCGTTCTCGATGGCGATGCCTGCGGCCTGCGCGAGCGCCATGACGAGCTCCTCGTCGTGCTGGGTGAACTCGGACCATCCGATCTTCTCGGTGAGATAGAGGTTGCCGTAGATCTCCTCGCGGGTCTTGACGGGGACCCCGAGGAACGACGTCATCGGCGGGTGGTGCGGGGGGAACCCGGCGCTTTCGGGATGGTCCTTCAGGTTGGGAAGGCGCAGCGGCTTGGGCTCGGTGATCAAGAGCCCGAGGACCCCCTTGCCGGTCGGTCGCCGACCGATCTTGTGCTCCAACTCGGGGTCGATGCCGGTGGTGATGAACTCCGAGAGGCCGGTGCGCTCCTCGTTCAGCACCCCGAGCGCCCCGTAGCGCGCGCCCACCATCGAGCACGCCTCCTCCACGATGTGCCGAAGGAGTAGCGGGAGGCTCAGGTCGGCCTCGAGCAAGAACACCGCCTCCAGGAGCCGGCGGAGCTTCGCCGGATCCTCGATGCTGCGATAGGGCACCGGGGCAACAATACCGGCGAGGAGGTGTCGGTGCGTTCAGCGAACTGACGACGCGGTCGTCATCGGGGGCCGGGAGCGAGTGCCGCGCACCGCTCGGCGATCCACCCACTCGCTCGCGAAAGGCCTGGTGACGAAAGGCCCTGGCACGAGATGCCCGTCTGGCCGAGGATGACTACACGGGTCGATTGGCCATCGCCGGCGGACCCCGGTGGGTTGGCCGAAGGGCGGCGAGGGAAGAGACAACGAGACGATGTCGATGTACAGGGACCTCTTGGTGAGCTCGTTTGGGCTCGGCGTCACCTCGGGCGAAGCGCCAGAGGATCCGTCCCAGCTCCTCGGTCGCGCGCTCGACGCTCGCCGCAGGCTCCATGAATCCGAGACCGGCGGTGCCGACGTCGACCGGGACATTGCACGCAACATCGACTACGACCTCGCACTGCTGCGCCTGTGCGCCGCCCATGACGTCGATTGCGCTCCGGGTCGCTTCGACCATCCGCTCGTCGAGCGCAAGCGCTTGGAACGCGAGCTCGAGTCGCGGGGCATCGACCTGGCGGCGCTGTGCGCGCCCTGCTGAGTCAGGTCCCCTGGGTGTCGGTGGGTCGATTGGCGTTCTCGCGCCGGTCGGCGAGCTTGGTGGCGAAGATCGCCGCCTCGGTGCGGCGCTCCATGCCGAGCTTTGCCAGCAGGTTCGACACGTAGTTCTTGACCGTCTTCTCGGCGAGGAACAGCGCCTCGCCGATCTGGCGGTTGGTGCGGCCCTGGGCGATCTGGTCGAGGATGCGCCGCTCTTGGGGTGTGAGGGAGGCGAGCCGGCTGTCCTCCTCGGGGCCGCGGCGGATGCGATCGAGCACGCGTTCGGTGAGGCTCGGATCCAAGAGCGAGCCCCCCGAAGCGACCTTTCGGATGTCCTCGACGAGGGTGCCGCCGCTCACCTGCTTGAGCACGTAGCCGGCGGCACCCGCCATCACCGCGGCGAGAAGCGCCTCGTCGTCGGCATACGAGGTCAACATGAGGCAGACGATCTCGGGGTTGTCCGAGCGGATCTGCCGGCAGACCTCGACGCCGCTGCCGTCCGGGAGCCGGACGTCGAGGATGGCGACGTTGGGGTGCGCGAGGGGGACCCGGGTGAGCGCGTCGGCGACCGTCCCGGCCTCGCCCACGACCTCGACGTCGTCCTCGCCCTCGAGGAGCGCCCGGAGGCCGGTCCTGACCACCTCGTGGTCGTCAAGCAGGAAGACGCGGATCGGCACCAGCGAATTCTGCCACGTCCACGCGATCCGGTTCCCACCTGCGATTCGCCGCGGCGCCTCCGGATCCCCTGAGGCAAGGCGCCGTGCGTGCCAAGACGACGAAATGGTCGTCGTGGCGCGGCTCGCGGCGGTGTTCTCGAGCCGTGGACGTTTCGAATGGACGACCCGAGGCGATGCCGGGCGAGGGGGGCCAGGCCGGCGCGCTCTGATGTAGCGAGCCGTCGAAACGCTCCGGCGAGCTGGACATGCTGCGGCTTCTCGACGTCGAGGCCCCCGAGGGCGAGGTGTTGGGTCGGGCCGGCAAGACGACGACGATCCGGCTGCTTCTCGGCCTGGTCAGGCCGACCCCGGGATTGGCGCGGCTCTTCGGCCGGACGGCCAGCGCGAGCCGGTCGCCTCGCGCACCGCACCGCCGCGCCGCCGACGGGTCCGGACCTCCTCGAAGGCCAACGGGCGCTTGCCGGCGCGCGCACCGGCCCCGCCCGGTTGGACCGAGCGGGGCCGGTGCTTGATCGTTTCGTCTCGTCGGCGACGAGCCGGTCGCTGGTTCAGGCGGCCTGGCTCTCGCCCTTCACCGTGTGCATCCCGACCAGCTGGTCCGCTTCGCTGGTCTTGCGGGCATGCCAGAAGCCGAACCCGACGAGAAGCAGCATCACGAAGCCGAGAGACCACGCCACGATGGCGCCGATGAAGGCGATCTCACCGAACACCGAGAACGAGTACGCCTCGAGGAGCAATCCCCGCAGCGTCGTGCCCTGGAACACGGTCTGGACGGTTGCGTTGGCCTTCGCCGCAGCGGCGGAGCCCTGAGGCAGTGCCCGGGCGGCCGTGCTCAGCTGCGAGTAGGTCTTGCCGCCACCGATCTCCTGCAGGTGCACGGCGATGAAGTCGTTGGCGTAGACCTCGGCCTGGGCCCCGGTGAGCAGCTGCTGACCCGCATACTGGGAAACCGAGGGGATCATGCTCGGGGTGATCTCAGTGCCCGCCTTCGCGTGCGCGAACGCCGCCTCCGGAGGGAAGAAGATCTTCTGCTCTGCCAACTGATTGTGGACGTTGGTGTTGGTGAAGCTGTAGCCCCAGAATGCGAGGGCCCCCGCCACGATCAGGACAACGGCAATCACCATGCCGCCCCCTGACACGAGGACGTCAAATGTCTTGCGCCTCATCTGGATTACTCCCTTTCATGGTCTTGGTCGTGACCTCCGTGGTCGTCGCTTCACATGATCTGCTCGCGGCCCACTTCGGCGGCAGGGCAAAAGGACCCGAGCGGGGGGGACCAAAGGCCTTGATCGAGGGATCCCGACCCGACCCCGTGCGCGCGTGATCGTGTTCGAGCCGTGTGCGAGGACCTTTGGCCCTGGTGCGATCGCCCTCATCGTCTCCTTCGTGTCGAGGGGACCTCGACGCGGGGGCGGTGTTCGACCTCGGGTGGCCGAGCGCCGGGGGTGCGCGGACCCCGACGTCAGTCCGGCGAGTCGAGATAGCTCTCGGTCAGCCACCCGAGGATCTGGTCGTCCAGATCACGGGGGTCCCGCAGGTTGACCACATGGAAGTAGCGCCCGTGGTAAGGCTCGACCTTGCGCGCGATCAGCGGATGGTGCACCCGGTGACGAAGCGAGAACGACAGCGCGACCCATCGCTGCTTGGGACGGAGCTCGGCAAAGGTGCGAGATCGCTTCAAGAAAATCCCGACCGAGACCGCTTCGACGTGCACCGGTCCGACACCGGCCATGTGGGCCATCACCGCCTCGAAGATCGGCCGCTCGCGCTCGGGGCCGCTCGAGAAGTACTCCTCGAGCGACATCGCCGGTTCGCACTCGTGGGACTGGCGGGGCCGGGTGAACCGGCGGCGACACTCCGGACAGACCCACGCGCTCATGGGGTTGGGGCAGCGTCGAAGCGTCGCACCTTCGAAGGCAAGACCACGCGGTCTCGACGCGGCGCGAGCGGGGCTCTCATCCGCCCGGCCCGTGCCCTCCGAGGCGTCGCTCGATCCCGGTGACGATCCCCTTGGCCGAGCCGAAGAATCGCACCGTCGCCCGGTCCCATCCCCCGAGGGCCCTGATCGTGAAGAGCTGTGGCGGCCGCACGAAGTGCACCCCGACCGCCCTTGCCGCTCCGGGGACGACGGGGCGGTAGCCCTCGAGCGCCCAGAGCTCCTGGCCCCGCTTGGACTCGAGGAACCCCACGAAGGCCTGCGCCGCCCCGGGGTCCTTCGAGCCCTCGGTCACCGCAATGGGCTGTTCGATCAAGATGTCCTGCCTGGGCACGACGTAGCTGAGGGCGTCCCCCTTGTTGCGGGCGGTGATCGCGTCGGCCTCTGCGTCGAGGAGCACATCGCCCGTGCCCGAGCTGAACGCGGCCAGCGCCGCGCTCGCGCTCGGCGGTTGGGAGACGACGTGGCCGAGCAGCCGCGTCAGGTAGGCGACGGCCTGGGCACCGCTGCGCCCGAGCTTGCGCTGCGCCTCGTACGCGGCGAGCAGGTTCCAGCGCCCTGCGCCCGAGCTCGTCGGGTTCGGCGTCAGGACTCGGACCCCCCGCTTCACGAGATCGGCCCACGAGTGGATGTGCTCGGGGTTGCCTCGCCGGACGACGAACACGACGACCGAGTCAGTCACCATCCCGTGGTCGGGCCCGACGGTGTCCCACCGGGGCGACACCACCCCGGCCCGGACCAGCCGGGCCATGTCCGGTTCCATCGACAGGTTGACGACATCGGCGGGCTGGCCGTCGGCGACCCCGGCCGCCTGGGTTGCCGAGGGGCCATAGGAGGTGTCGATGGTGACGCCCTTGCCGACGGGCAGCGTGGTGAAGGCGGTCCCGATCGCCGTGTAGGCGAGGGCCGGGGTCGAGTACCCGACCAACCCGATCGTCCCCGACGCGGCGGCCGAGGGGCTGACGCCGAGGCCCGCGGCGAACAGCAAGCCCACGGCGGCCCCCGCCCCGACCCGGCGGGCGAGACGACCGGCGCACGGAGTCAACGGGCGAGCCCGGTCCCCTGAGGCGCCTCGAAGGCCCCGACGCGGCGGGGATTCGGCTCGTGGCGAGACGACCGGAGGTGGCCGGCGACCAGCTCGGGGAAGCGTTTGGACCCGTGGAGGACCCGCGTTCTGAGCCGCCCGGCGCCGCGGCCGCGCACCAGTGCGGGGTCGGGCGCCTCGAGTGCGGGGCGGCGTCCGAGCCGGGCACGACCGGCCGACGCGTCGGCGACCTCGATGCGGAGGTCCTCGAGCACCGGTCCACCGTACCGCCGGGGCGCGTCAGCCCAGATGCAAGACTTTTCCGGTGAGCGACGAGCGCCAGCCCGACTCGCGGCGGAGTCGCCTCTTCGAGGCCGCCGCCGCGAGGGGGATCCCCCTCGCGACGATCCTCACCGTCGTGGCGGTCGTGGCGGCCGCCTACCTGCTCGGCCTCCTCATCTACAAGCTCCGCGACATCCTGCTGCTCGTGGTGGTGGCCGGGTTCATCTCGCTCCTCCTCAACCCCCTTGTGGTGGGGTTGCGCCGGGTCGGGGTGAAGCGCCGGGGCTCGGCCGTCGCCGTCGTGTCGGTCCTCGCCGTGGCCACCTTCGCCGGCCTTGCCTTCGCCTTCGGCTACCCGCTCGTGAACGGCCTCACCCACCTGGCGAAGAACCTCCCCACGTACGTGTCCCAGGCCGAGCACGGCAAGGGACCCGTCGGCCACCTCTTGACGAAGTACCACGTCGAGCACTGGGTCAAGACGAACCTCGAGCCCAAGCTGGCCACGTTCGCCAAGAACCTGTCCAAGCCGGCGCTCGCCGTCGGCAAGGGGGCGGTGACTCTCATCATCTCCCTCTTCACGATCTTCGTGCTGGTGCTGCTGCTGCTTCTCGAGGGACACAAGCTGCGCAACGGCGTGCTTCGGATGATGTCGCCCGAGCGTGCCCAGCGATACACGAAGATCGCGGCCGAGGTGTCCAGGTCGGTCACGGGCTACATGCTCGGCAACTTCATCACCTCGTTCATCGCGGGCGTCGTGGTGTTCGTCTCGTTGAGTGTGATGGGGGTGCCCTTCGCCCTCCTGTGGGGCCTGTGGGTCGCGTTGCTCGACTTCTTGCCGATGATCGGCGGCGCCGTGGCCGGCATCCCGACGATCCTCTTCGCCTTCGCGCACTCGATCGCCGCCGGGATCGTCGTGCTGGTCGTGTTCTTGATCTACACCCAGATCGAGAACCACGTGCTCAACCCGATCGTCATGAGCCGGACCGTCAGGATCAACCCGTTGCTCGTGTTGGTCGCGATTCTCGTGGGGGCGAGCGTGGGTGACCTGATCGCCGGCTTCTTCGGCGGCTTCGTCGGCACGCTCATCGCCATCCCGCTCGCCGGCTCGATCCAGGTGGTCGTCCGGGAGGCCTGGCATGCCACCGCGCCCGAGCCGGCGCTGCCCGAGGCGGTGAAACCGGTGACGAACCCGCCCCCGGTGCCCCACAGCCCGGTCGGGCGATGAGCGCCCGAGGCGGTCGGCCCGAGTGGCCGATCCTCGAGTTCGATCCCGAGCGTTCGGCGCTCATCGAGCCGGCGATGGTGGTGCGTCGACGCCCCGACGTGCCGCGCGCCGCGGTCGTCTGCTTCTTCGCCGAGGTGGTCGAGGAGGTCTGCGGAGAGGGACGGGCCGAGCTGCTCGTCACCCTCGGGATGGAGTCACCCTGTCGGCTCTACTCGCTCGACGTCGGGCGGGACCGGAGGATCGCGGTCGTCCATGCCGGCATCGGCGCGCCGATGGTCAGCGCGATCGTCGAGGAGCTGATCGCGCTCGGATGCCGGGCCTTCGTCGCCTGTGGGGGAGCGGGGGCGGTCGTGCCCGATCTCGCGCTCGGCCACGTCGTGGTGCCCGATCGGGCCGTGCGCGACGAGGGCACCTCGTATCACTACCTGCCGGCGGGCCGCGAGATCGAGGCGGATCCCGCCGACGTGGCGGTCGCGGTGGGGGTGCTCGAGCGCAACGGGGTGCCGCACACGGTCGCCAAGACCTGGAGCACTGACGCCCCGTTCAGAGAGACCGCCGGCCGCGTGGCGCGGCGCCGCGAGGAGGGCTGCGTCACCGTCGAGATGGAGACGGCGGCGCTCCTGGCGGTCGCCCGCCACCGGGGGGTGCGCTTCGCGCAGTACCTCTATGCGGGCGACGACCTGAGCGGCGAGACGTGGGAGCACCGTTCCTGGCAGCGGTGGTCCTCGCGCCGCGCCCTGTTCGATCTGGCCGTCGAGGCCGCCCTCGAGCTCTAGGCGGCCGGGCGCACCAGCGCCACGTCGAGCTCGATGGTGACCTTCTCGGAGACGAGCAGCCCACCGGCGTCGAGCGCCATGTTCCACTCGAGGCCCCAGTCGCGCCGGTTCACCGCGACCGCGCCCTCGAAGCCGACCCGGAACATGCCCCAGGGGTCGGGGGTCGCCCCGGTGAGCTCGAGGTCGAGGACGACCTGGCGGGTCACCGCACGGATGGTGAGGTCCCCGGTCAGCCGGTAGCGGTCCTCACCGAGCTGCTCGGCGGCGGTGCTCTTGAAGGTGATGGTCGGGTACCGCTCGGCGTCGAAGAAGTCCGCGCTCTTCAGATGGGCGTCGCGGTCGGGCTGCTGGGAGTCGATCGAAGCGACCTGGATGCTGACCTCGGCGCTCGATCGGGTGGGGTCGTCGGGGTCGAGCACGATCTTGCCCTCGAACTCCTTGAACAGGCCACGGACCTTGGTCACCATGGCATGGCGGGCGACGAACCCGACCCGGCTGTGGGCCGTGTCCAGGGTGTACTCGCCTGCGAGGGTCTGGAGGTCGATGGAAGTGGCGGTCATGATGGCTCCTTGATAGATGCTTGCAAAAGCAAGTATACTCCACGAACGGACAGCACACAAGGCGTGGCCATGGGACAGAGCAACGGAACCGAAGCGGTGCGCCCCCTGCGGGGCGAGGAGGAGCGGGCCTGGCGGGCGCTCGCCCGGGCCCTGGTGGTCGTCCCCCGCGTCCTCGAGGCCGATCTGCACGCCGCCTGCGGGGTGACCATGACGGAGTACTTCGTCCTCGTGAACCTCTCCGAGGCGCCCGAGCGCCGGCTCCGGATGAGCGAGCTGGCCGATCGCGGCGCGATGTCGCTCAGCGCGATCAGCCGGGTGGTCGACGCGCTGGCCCGGCGAGGCCTCGTCGAGCGGGCTCGATGCCCCTCTGACGGCAGGGGCTTTCTCGCCGTGCTCACCGATGCCGGGCTCACCCTCTTGGAAGTGGCCTATCCGGCCCACCTGCGAAGCGTGCGAGCGCACGTGATGCGCCACCTCCAAGGCCTCGACCTCGAGCAGTTCGCGCAGGCTGTGGGTCGCTTCGCCCGCTTCGACGAGGACGCCGCGCGCCCCTGAGGGGGCTTCGCGAGCTCGCTCGAGCGTCCTCGACGTCGTCGCGCGCGTCTCGTCGCGGGCGCTGCCGGGCCGGCGGAGCCGGTCCAACCGGAGCCGGCGCACGAGGCGCCCCCGTGCGTCAGCCGCGGTCGGTCCTCAGCGCGACCAGGCGCTCGACGAACGCACCCTGCGCGCGCACCAATTTGCGCACGGCCTCGTCGGGGGCGCACCACTGCGCCCGGTCCACCTCGGGGAACGCCACCGTTCGTCCCGAGCGCGGCGGCCACTCCATCTCGAAGGTGTTGGTGGTGATGCCGGCGGCATCGAGCTCGCCGCGGACGGCCCACGCGATCACTCGCTTGCCGCCGGCCTGGCGCACCTCCCCGAGCGCGACCCACCCGCGCCGCGGTGGGTCCTCCCCGAGCTCCTCTCGGAACTCGCGAGCGGCGACCGCTGCGGGGTCCTCGTCCCCTTCGAGCTCGCCCTTGGGGATCGACCACGCACCCTCGTCGCGCCGCGCCCAGAGTGGACCACCCGGGTGGACGAGGAGCACCTCGAGGTCCGGGCCGTGGCCCCGGTAGAGCAAGAGCCCTGCGCTCGTTCTTGGCACCGGACCACAGTGCCACCGAAGCGGGGGCGCGTCAGTCGGCCGGGGTGAGGGGCCTGCGCATCTGCAGCTCGCACGCCGAAGAGCGCCGTGGACCTTGATCGTCCTCCCTGAAGCCGTGGCGCCGGTAGAGGGCGACGGCGGGCGCGTTGTGCTCCCGCACCTCGAGCACGAGGGATCGCCCGCCCTGCGCGCTCGCCCATGCGGCGACGGCCTCGATGAGCTCGCCGGCGAGCCCCCGCCCCCTTGCCTCGGGTGCGACCCAGAGGGAGAGCAACTCGACCTCGTCGCCCTCCGGCGCGGTGGCGCTCACCATGCCCGCGTCATGTCCCCCCATCTGCGCGACGAGGTTGAGCGGCACGGAGCGCAGGCGTTGGCGCCAACGCTCCTCCACATCGCGCTCGCCCGACCAGTCCTCGAGGGTCGAGGTGAACGCGTCGGGGGCCTCGGCGAGGGCGGCCCGGCGGAGGAGCCGCCAACGGCGCCAGTCCTCGGGCCCGAGGCGCGACAGCGCCACGCGAGCGGCGCCGGGCGCGATCTCGTCCTCGCTCATCTCGGCCATTGTGCCCCCGTGGGCAAGTGCTCTCGGGCCCGCTGCGGGGCCGCCGTTAGGATCGGGCCGAGCACGGCGCGCGGCGCGCCGAGGAGGCGGGACGCGTGGGCTCCTGGCAGGCGGCGTTCGACGAGGGCCGATCCCCCGACGCGTCGGTGCCCAACGAGCAGGCAAAGCGCGCGGCCGCGGCGCGGATGGCCGAGCGGCTGCGCGACGGCGATGTCGTCGGCGTCGGCTCGGGGAGCACGAGCATGCTGACCCTCGACGCGCTGGTGGCCCGGGCCCGGGCCGAGGGGATTGCCTGGAGCGCGCTCGCCAGCAGCCACGAGATCGAGCTGGCGTGTGCCAAGGCCGGCGTCGCCCTCGCCTCGCTGGCCGCGCTTCGTCCCGATTGGTCCTTCGACGGCGCCGACGAGGTCGACCCCGACGCGAACCTCATCAAGGGCCGCGGCGGCGCGCTGTTGCGCGAGAAGCTCGTCATGGCGGCCTCACCCGAGCGCTATGTGGTGATCGACCGCTCGAAGCTGGTCGACCGACTGGGCACGCACTTCGCGGTGCCGATCGAGGTGCTCCCCGAGGCGGTGCGCCTCGTCTGTGACGCCCTGGCGAGCCGTGGCGTCGAGGCGGTGTCGCTCCGCCACGGCTCGGGCAAGGACGGCCCGGTCATCACCGAGCGCGGCAACTATCTCCTCGACGCGCGCATCTCGGACATCGAACCGGACACCGAGGCCCGCCTGAAGGCGATCCCCGGCGTCGTCGAATCCGGTCTCTTCATCGGCTACGCCCCGCAGGTCGTGGTCTCGGGCTGATCCGCCGCCGGGGCCTCGAGCTCGGCCGGGGTTGCCCGGCGACGGGAGACCATCACGAGCGTCGCGGTCCCGATCGCCGCCATCAGCCATGCGGTGATGGCCCGGTAGATGACGGTCGCCGCGACCGCGTCTCCCACCCCCGAGCCCGCCAGGGCGAAGGCGCCGATCATCCCGCCCTCGACGAAGCCGACACCTCCGGGGACCGGGGCGAGGCTGCCGGCCACCTGGGCCGCGGCGTAGGCGAAGACGACCGCCCGCCAGGGGATCGGGAGGCCGAGGAGCCCGAACGCGGCCACGAGCACCAAGACGTCGAGCGCCCAGTTGCCGAGGCTCAGCGCGAGCACCTGCGAGCCGCCGGCGGCCCGTGCCCGGAACCGCATCGTGCTCGCCGCATGTGCGGTGAGGCGGTTCACGAGGCGCCGCGCGCGACCGGCATGGTGGTGCTCGATCCACGCCGACAGCCGCTCGACCCGATGCGAGGCGACGACCACGGCGGTCGCGCCGGCGGCGAGGGCGACCAGGCAGCCGAGCGCCGGCCACGGGCCGATGAGGCCGGCGATCGCCGCGCCGCTCAAGAGGATGAGGAGGATCGAGACGGTCGCCGCGAACCCACCCGCCAACACGGCCCAGAGCGCGAGGGGCATCGGGATGTTCCGGCGCCTGTACTGTCCGACGAGCCACCCGCTCGCCGGGGCGGTGCCGCCCGGGACGAGGTTGGTGAGCCCGGTTGCGCCGACGGTCAGGCCGACCATGGTGCGCCGCCCGAGGCGGGCACCGCCCGAGAGCAAGAGGCGGCGTTGCGCGAGCGCGTAGCACCAAAAGGAGAGGGCCTCGGCGGCGAAGGCCAGGATCAGCCATGGCAAGTTGCCCGGGCGCAGGTGCGAGAAGGCGGCGCCCACATCGTGACGCACCGTGTGGTCCTTGAAGGCGAGGCCGAGCCCGACGGCGATCGCCGCCCCGAGCAGCGCCCACAGCACGCGGTTGCGCCGTCGGCGCCGGCGGTGCGTGGCGTCGTGGTCGTCCGAGTCGGGCGGCTGTCGGAGGCTCTCGATGCTCCAAGCATGCCCACCAGGGCCTTCGCGCTACCGAGGTCCAGCGTGCGGGGAGTCAGCGGGCGAAGAAGTGCCAGCCCGCCCACGCCCAGGCGAGGAGGACCGCGACGTAGACGAGACGGCGCGACTCGAGCCACGACACCACCGCCGAGAGCCGGGCCAGCCGGGCCCGTTCCAGGTGCGCGACGCCCACCGTGGCCAGCGTCACCAGGGCGAGCAGCGCCCAGATGGCATCGGAGAGGACCTCGACGCTCATGCGCGCACGAGCGCCGCCCCGGCGCACAGCCATGCAAAGAAGCACGCCCCCCTCACCGGTTCGAAGCGCGTCGCCGAGTCGTAGAGGGAGCTGATGGTGGGGTGCAGGACTCGGGGCCCGAGGAAGAAGCACGCGAGCTCCCATGCGACGACGATCGCTGCGAGGAGCAGCCACGGCCAGCGCCTCGGGGTGACCCTCGGCTCCCCGATGGCGGCGGGCGGCGGCGCGCGCCGCCACCGCAGCGCGACCGCGAGGGCGACGAGCGCGATGCCCGTGGCGCTCACCGCGTTGGCCCCGGCGGTGAAGGGCGCGGTGGTGGCGGCCCAGGCGGCGAGGCCGGCCGCCCCAGCAACGCCCACGGCGAGCGGCGCCCGTCGGCGCGCCGCCTCGCCGGTGCCGATCAGGCCGGCCCCAGGGCGAGTCGGGCCCACACCGGGCGGTGGTCCGAGCCCGACTCGGGCCACACCCCCGAGTCGACGACCGAGAGCCCGCGGACCAAGAGATGGTCGAGCTGGCTGTGGGGTCGCCACGCCGGCCACGTCTTGCCCTTGACGGCGCGTCGCCACTGGCCGAGCAGCGCGTGGATCGGGGGTCCCCACAGGTTCATGTCGCCGGCGAGGAGCACCGGCTCGTCGCCGAAGACGCCGTCGAGCATGCGGGCCACCGCCCGGAAGTGCAGGGCCGAGCCGTGCGAGAGGTGCGACATGTGGGTCCCGGCCACCCCCACCTCGCGCCCGTCGAGCTCCACCCGGAGGGCCACGACGGCCCGGTTGGCCCGGTCGCGCCGGAGGCGGGTGAGCGCCAGCACGTCGCTGTGCACGACCGGCAGGCGGCTGAGCACGGCGATCCCCCAGGTGCCGCGCTCGGCGTCGCGAAAGCGCGCCGAGTCGACGACCCGCCTCGAGAAGGGCCGCTCGCTGTCCAAGAACAGCGCGTGGCTGGCCGTCCGCCAGTCCAAGCGCCGCATCCAACGTGCGCTCGCCGTGGGGTGGGGTCCGGCCCGGCGGCCGTGGGCGAGCGCCACCTCGGTCACGGTGTACCCGAGCGCCCCTCCCACCTCGTCGGCCAGGCTCGGTCGGCCCTCGGGGCGCCAGGACTCTTGGAGCACGAGCACGTCGGCATCGATCCGCCGGCAGATCTCGACCACGTCATGGGGTCGGCCCCAGCCGTCGATGCCCGCGTGCACGTTGTAGCTGGCGGCGACGAACTCGCCGTGCCGGGCACCCATCGCCGGCGAACCTAGATGACCGGGCCGCCTCGGCGAGGCGCGCGTCTCGATGTGCTAGGGATTTCGCGGTGGTCGAGCGCTCCGAGCTGATCGAGCTGGTGTCGGCGCACGAGCCCTCCGACGAGCTGGAGCGGCGGGCCAAGGCGTCGTTCCTGGCCGAGCTCGGGCGCCTCGAGCGGCCGTGGGACCAGCACGCCGATCCCGTGCACGTGACCGCGTCGGCCGTGCTCGTCGGGGCACGCGGCACGATCCTGCACCGCCACCGCCGGCTCGGACGTTGGCTGCAGCCGGGCGGGCACCTGGAGGAGGGCGAATCGCCCGAGGAGGCCGCCGTGCGGGAGGTGCGCGAGGAGACGGGGCTCGAGGCGCACCGGTTTGGTGCCGACCCGCTCCTCCTGCGCATCGACGTGCACCGGGCCGCGCTCGGCCACACCCACCTCGACCTCTGTTACCTGCTCGAGGCGCCCGACGACGACCCGGTGCCCGGCGAGGGCGAGAGCCCAGCGGTCCGATGGTGGGGTTGGGACGAGGCCATGGCCGTCGCCGACGAGCCGCTGCGGGGCGCGCTCGGTGCGGCGGTCGAGGTGGCGCGATGAGCGAGGCGTCGGCCCCCCGGCACCCCCTCGCCGTGTTGCTGGCGGTGCAGGACATCGACACCGCGATCGCCCAGCACGAACACCGCAAGGCCACGCTTCTCGAGCGTCGCGAGCTGGCCGAGGCGAGCGAGCGAGCGGGCGAGATTCGGCGCCGCAGCGTTGCGCTCGAGCGACGCGCCGAGGAGCTCTCGAGCGCGCTCGCCCACCTCGAGGAGCAGAGCGCGGCGGTCGTGGCGCGGCGCAAGGCCCTCGAGGACCGCCTCTATGGTGCCCGCGGGGCCGCCGGTCGCGACCTCGCGGCGATCGAGTCCGAGATCCTCCAGCTGCGCAACCGGCTCGGCCAGCTGGAGGACGAGGAGATCGTGCTTCTCGAGGAGCAAGAGCCGCTCGACGCGTCGCGCGACGCCAGCGCGAGCCAGCTGGCCCTCCTGGCCGAACGGTCGGCCGAGCTCGGCGCGCGGGTCGCCGAGGCCGATGCAGCGATCGATGGGGAGCTGGCCCGCCTCCGCGCCGCGCGCGACGAGGAGGCGGCCCGCCTGCCCGATGCCCTGGCGCGCCGCTACGAGGACCTGCGGGCGCGCCTTGGGGGCACCGGCGCCGCCCGCCTGATCGGCGATCGGTGTGACGGCTGCCACCTCACCTTGCCCTCGGCCGAGGTCGATCGGATTCGCCACCTGCCCGAGGACGCCATCGCGACCTGCGACCAGTGCGGGCGGATCTTGGTGCGGGCGTCGCTCGCCGGCGACGCCTGAGCATCGGGTGCTGACCCTCGTCCGCCATGGCGAGTCCAGCGCGAACGCCGCTGGGCTGCTCCTCGGCCGGACCGACGCGCCGCTCACCGAGAAGGGGTGGCGCCAGGCCGCCGCCATCGGCGCGCTCCTCGGCCCGGTGACGCGCCTCGTCTCGAGCCCGCTCGCGCGGGCCCGGGACACCGCGAGCCTCCTCGACCTCGGGCTCGAGGTGGAGATCGACGAGCGGTGGATCGAGGTCGACTACGGCGAGCACGAGGGCCGACCGCTCGGGCAGGTGCCGGCGGAGGTCTGGCGTCACTGGCGGGCCGATCCCCACTACCGTCCCCTCGGTGGCGAGTCGCTCGCCGAGGTGGCCGGGCGCGTCTCGGCGGCGTGCGAGGAGCTGTTCTCGGCGGACGGCCAGGGGGCCCGGTCGACACACGGGGACGTGGTGGTGGTGAGCCACGTGTCGCCGATCAAGGCGGCGGTCGCATGGGCCATCGGCGCGGACGCCGGGCTCGCGTGGCGTCTGCACCTCTCGACGGGATCGGTGACCCGGATCGGCTGGGGCGCGACCGGGCCGGTGCTCCACCTCTACAACGCTCAACCGTCCTCGCCGGCCTGATCGGGACCCCGCCGCCGGTCGACGATGCGACCGTCGGCCATCTCGAGCACGGTGTCGAGGTGCGCCACCTCCTCGTCACGATGGGAGATGACGAGCACGGCCCGGCCCGAGGACGCCTCGAGCACCCGTTGGAGCACCTGCACGGCCATCCTCGCATCGAGCCCCGAGGTCGGCTCGTCGAGCAGCACCACGGGGCGCTCGGCCACCAGCGCCCGCGCCAGAGCGACGCGCTGGCGCTGCCCGCCCGAGAGCTGCGCGCCCCGCTCGCCGACCTCGGTGGCAATGCCCTCGGGCAGGCCGGCCACCCACTCGCGCAGCTGGGCCACCTCGAGCGCCCGCTCGACATCGGCGTCGCTGGCATCGGGCCGCCCGAGCACGACGTTGTCCCGGATGCTCCCGGCGAAGACGTGCGCGTCCTGGTCCACCGCGGCGATGAGCGCCCGCACGTCGTCCTGGCGCACGCGCTCGATGGCGATCCCGCCTACCGAGGCCGATCCCGACTCGAGCGGCCAGTACCGGAGCAGCGCATGGACCACGCTGCTCTTGCCGGCCCCGCTCGGCCCCACGAGGGCGGTCGTCGATCCGGGGCCAAAGGCCAGGTCCAGGCCTTCGAAGGCGGGCGCCCGCCCCGGCTCGTAGCGCAGCGTCGCCCCCTCGAGGCGCACCTCCACGGGGCCCGAGGGGAGCGCCAGCGCACTCGGGGGATCCTCAACCGGAGCGGGGAGATCGGCGAGCTGGAGCAGGCGTCGCCCCGCTGCGAGCACCTCGGCGGCGCCGAGCGCGGCTGCGCCGAGGGGGGCCACGACCTCGAAGGAGCCGAGCGCCGTGAAGGGCAGGACCGCCAGCATGATCGGCTCCAAGCGGTGCGTGCGCAGCGCGTGCAGCGCCAGGACGAGGACGAGGCTGACGGCGATCGCTGCGCACACGCCCACCAGCGCGCCCGCCGCGCCGGTGGCCCGGGAACGTCGTGCGCTCGCGGTGGAGACGACGTCGGCCGAGCGCTCGATCCGCCCGAGATGCGCCCCGGCGCGCCCGAAGGCGACCAGCTCGGGCGCCCCGTGGACGAGGTCGACCACGTCGGCGGCGAGCGACCCGGCGGCCTCGCGCTCGGCGTCGGTCGGCCGTGACCGCCAGGCGATCGCAGGCGCACCGAGCAGCGCGACGAGGAGCGCGACCCCGAGGACCAGCGCGCCCTCGGGCACGAGGACGCCGGTGACGCTCACCGCGAGCGCTGCGACGACGATCGACTGGACGAGCGGGCTCACGCCCCGCAGGTAGAGGTCCTGGAGCGAGTCGACGTCGGCAACCGCCCGCCGCGCGACGTCGCCCGAGCGCCACATGCGAAGGCGCGCCGGCGACAGGGGCTCCAGCCGGTCGAAAAGCCATACCCTCCAGCGGGCGAGGGCCCGGAAGCCCGCGTCGTGCGCGCTCAGCCGCTCGGCGTAGCGCAGCGGCGCCCGCAGGATCGCGATCACCTCGACCACGGCGAGCAGGCCGGCGATCGCGCCGAGCCCCGGTCTCGTGGCGGCCTTGTCGACGAGGGCGCCCGAGCCGGCCAACAGGGCGATGGTCGCCCCCGATGCGGCGATCCCGAGCACGATCGCGAGCCCGAGCCGCCGCCACGGTGGCGGACTGACCTCGATCAGGCGGCGAAGCGTCGACGCGCTCGAGGGCCCGCTCACGGCTCGGTCCCGGCGAGCCCGGGCTCGGCGAGGCCACCGAGGATGACCACGTCGTGCAGGTCGCCCACGAGTTCGAGATGGTGGGCGGCCAGGATCACGCTGCGGCCTTCGAGCCACGGGGCGAGCCGGCGCGTGAGGTCCAGGCGGGCCTCGGGGTCGAGGTGGCCACCGACCTCATCGAGCAGCACGAGGCCGCCGCCGTGGAGCACGGCCCGGGCGATCGCGACGCGCTGGCGCTCGCCGGCGCTCAGCCCCGCCCCGCCCTCGCCGAGCTCCGTGTCGAGACCCCGCGGGAGCCGCCCGAGGGTCGCCTCGAGCCCGGCGGTCTCGATCGCGGCCGAGAGCCCCTCGGGCCCCGCGCCGGGGTCGCCCAGGAGCAGGTTGTCCCGGATCGTGCCCGAGAACAGGTGGGGGCGCTGGGGGACCCAGGCGACCTGGGTGCGCCACGCGTCGAGGTCCGTCGATGCGAGGTCGGCCGGACCGACGAGGATCCGACCCGAGCTCAGCGCGACGAGGCCCATGATCGCGTGCAGCGCCGTGGACTTGCCCGAGCCCGACGGGCCGACCAGGGCCACGCGTTCGCCCGGGCGCACCTCCAGGGTCAAGGGCGCGAGCGCCGGGGCGTCACGGCCGGAGAACTCGACGGCGACGGCATCGAGGCGCAGCGCCTGCTCCTCGATGGGCGGTGCGACGTCGGTCCCCTTGCCGGCGCTCAGCGCCGGAGCGTCGAGGACGGCGACGATCCGGTCGCCCGCGTCGCGGCCCTCGGCCGCCGCGTGGAACTCCGCCGAGGCGCGTCGGAGCGGCAGGAACACCTCGGGTGAGACGAGTAGCACGGCGATGGCCACGGACAACGAGGTGTGACCGTCGAGCAGTCGGAGCCCGAGCGCCATCGCCACCAGCCCGGTCCCGAGCCCCGCCAGGAGCTCGAGCGCGAGGGCGGAGAGGAACGCCACCCGCAGGGTCGCGAAGGTGGAGCGGCGGAGACCCTCGGTCGCCTCGGCGACCTCGCGGCGGCCATAGGCGACCCGGCCAAAGGCTCGCAGGGTCGGCAGCCCTTGGATCAGCTCGAGAAGGTGCGCCGAGAGCGACGCGAGCCGCCGCCATTGGCGGGTGGTCGCGTCGCGGGCGCGTCGACCGAAGAACACCATTGCCGGTGGCACCGCGGCGAGGAGGGCCAGGAGGATGAGGAGGGAGATCCAATCCGTTGCGCCCACCCACGCGAGGACGCCGATCGGCGCAAGCGCTGCGAGGACCAGCTGGGGAAGGTAGCGGCCGACGTAGATCCCGATGGCGTCGCTCCCGCGGGTGGCGCTCAGCGCGAGTTCGCCCGCCCGCTCGCGGGCGAGCCAGCTCGGTCCGAGAGCCACGATCTGGTGGAGCAGGCGACGCCGCGCCGCCCCGGCCACCCGGGCGGCGCTCCGGTTGGCCGCCCACTCGCCGATCCAGCCCAAGACGCCGCGCGCGAGGATGGCGAGGCCGAGCCCGACGAG
>DAHUZM010000050.1 GCA_027306525.1 Acidimicrobiaceae bacterium | reverse complement strand
AGGGCGGCCGCTCGGGCGCCGGGCGCAGCGGCTGGGCGGGCGCGTCGCCATGGCCGAAGGTGCGCACCGGGCCATCTTGGCAGCGGAGGCCGGCCCGCCCGGCACCGGGTGGGCCCGCGAGGCCCGCCCTCGTCACCCGGTACCGTGCGCTCGTGATGACGAACGGACCGACCGGCCCCCTCCGCGCGGTCGTCTTCGACTTCTTCGGCACCGTCGCCCGGCACCCCGGGGGCGAGGGGTCGGGCTTTGCCCATGTGTTCGAGGGACACGGGTATCGGCTCGACCCCGCCGTCGAGACGGCGTACTTTGCCCGCTACGACGGCGTCGAGCACCTCACACACTCGAGCGACCGGGACACCTACGAGGCCTGGGTGCGGACCCGCCACGCGGCGCTCGCCCGGGAGTGCGGCGTGCCCGAGCAGCACCTCGATGCGCTGATCGACGCGATGCGAGCCCTCGACACGGCGCCCGTCGAGGCGTTCCCCGACGTGGTCGGCACCCTCGAAGAGCTACGCGCCCGGGGGGTCCGCGTGGCGATCTGCTCCAACTGGGGCTGGGACCTCGACCGCTCCCTCGCCCAATGCGGCCTGGACGTCCTGGTCGACGCAGCCGTCACCTCGGCGCGCGCTGGCGCCCGCAAGCCCCACCCTCGCATCTATGCCGCGGTCCTCGACGAGATCGGCGTCGCGCCCGATGAGTCGCTGTTCGTCGGGGACTCGGTGGGCCCCGACGTGAAGGGCCCCTTGGCGTTTGGCATGGCGGCCGCGCACATCTGGCGCGGCCGCGACGACACCCGAGCGCCCGAGGTGCCCGAGGGCGCGCTGCGGCTGGCCTCGCTCACCGAGCTCCTCGAGTGGCCGAACCTCGGCTCGTCGGGGCGCTCGGTGGTCGCCCGATAGGCTCCGCGCTGAGGCGCAGGGTCGGGACGTGGGGTGCGGACCCGAACAAGGAGGACCCGATGACGAAGATCGAGTACGCAGCGCTCGAGGCCGAGGTCGACGAGGCCGACGAAGAGCTGGAGGCCGACGTCTTGGTCGAGGAGATCTCGATCGACGGCATGTGCGGGGTGTACTGAGCGGGTGAGCGCTCAGGCCGCCGCCGCGCCGAGCACGCCGGCCACCTTCGATTTCGGCCGACCCTGGCGGCTCCATCCCCAGGTCGCGCTGCGCGACGAGGCCTTCGGCGCACTCGCCTACCACTACGGCAACCGCCGGCTGATCTTCCTGCGCTCGCGTGCGCTCGTCGAGCTCGTCCGCTCCCTCGAGCACCACGACAGCGCCGAGGCCGCGGTGGCCGCCTGTGTGCCCGAGGTGGGGCGGCCGGCGCAGAGGGCAGCGCTCGCGAGGCTGGCCGCTTCCGAGGTGATCGATGCCCGCTAGCCACTCGGCGCTCCGCGACCAGCTCTCCTTCGGGCTCGACTCGCCGATCTGTCTCACCTGGGAGCTGACCTACGGCTGCAACCTTGCGTGCGTGCACTGCCTCAGCTCCTCGGGCCGGCGCGACCCCGACGAGCTCACGACGGGCGAGGCCATCGCCGTCCTCGACGAGCTCGCAGCGCTGCAGGTCTTCTACGTCAACATCGGCGGCGGGGAACCCATGCTGCGGCCCGACTTCTTCGACATCGTCTCCTACGCGGTCGAGCACCGCGTGGGGGTGAAGTTCTCGACCAACGGCACGCGCATCGACGCGCGGCGCGCCGAGCGGCTGGCGGCGATGGACTACCTCGACGTGCAGATCAGCCTGGACGGCTCGACCGAGGAGATCAATGACGCCGTGCGGGGCGCCGGGAGCTACGCGGCGGCGCGCCGGGCCATGGACCACCTGGCGGCGGCGGGGTTCGGGCCCTTCAAGATCAGCGTCGTGGTGACCCGGCACAACGTGGCCCAGCTGGACGCGCTCGAGTCCCTGGCGGGCCACTACAGCGCGCAGCTTCGGGTGACCAGGCTGCGTCCCTCGGGGCGCGGCGCGGACTCCTGGGCCGAGCTGCACCCGACGGACCATCAGCAGCGCTACCTCTACGACTGGCTCCACGAGCGCCCCCACGTGCTCACCGGCGACTCCTTCTTCCACCTGTCGGCCCTGGGCGAGCCGCTCGAGGGGCTGAACCTGTGCGGGGCCGGGCGGGTCGTCTGCCTGATCGATCCGGTGGGTGACGTCTATGCCTGTCCCTTCGTCATCCACGACGAGTTCCGCGCCGGCAACGTGCGCGAACCCGGAGGCTTCAGCGCGATCTGGCGCTCCTCGGCCCTCTTCAGCTCGCTGCGGGAGCCCAACAGCGCGGGAGCCTGCGCATCGTGCGGCTCCTTTGACGCCTGCCGGGGTGGGTGCATGGCGGCCAAGTTCTTCACCGGCCTCCCTCTCGACGGGCCCGACCCCGAATGCGTCTTCGGCCACGGGGAGCGCACGGTGGCCGAGCCGCCCGGGTCGCGCCCGAGGCCGGCCGCCGACCACTCCTCGCGGGCGGTGCCGGTCCGGCTCGTCACGCGTGGCTGAGCGTCAGCGGGTCGTTCCCACCTGGACCGAGGTGGCGGCCACCGGCGGCGAGTGTCTTCTCGTCGTCCCGATCGGCTCCTTCGAACAGCACGGCCCACACCTCCCGCTCGACACCGACACGAAGATCGCGCTCGCTATCACCGACGAGGTTGCGCATCTCGCGCACGTGGTCGTGGCCCCGCCGCTCACCTATGGGGCGAGCGGTGAGCACGCCGGGTTCGCAGGCACCCTTTCGATCGGGACCGAGGTGCTCTCCGACGTGCTCGTCGAGCTGGTGCGCTCGTCGCGGAGCAGTTGCGCCGGGGTGGTCTGGGTGTGCGCGCACGGCGGCAACGCCGAGGGGATCCGGGCAGCCGCCGAGCGCTGCCGGGCCGAGGGCGACCGGGTCCACGTGTGGGGCGCCCGGGTGGAGGGAGGCGACGCCCACGCCGGGCGGACCGAGACCTCGCTCATGATGGCGATCGCGCCCGACGAGGTGCGCCACGACCAGCTCGCAGCGGGCAGGACCGAGCCGATCGGGGAGCTGTGGGCCGACCTGCGCTCGGGCGGGGTGCGCGCGGTCTCCGAGAGCGGCGTGCTGGGCGACCCCACGCTCGCCACCGCTGCGGAGGGCGCGATGCTGCTCCAGGCGCTCGTGGCCGAGCTGACCGCGGCGCTCGAGCTGTGGTGGGGCGC
>DAHUZM010000048.1 GCA_027306525.1 Acidimicrobiaceae bacterium | reverse complement strand
ACGCCGGCGTCAAGGGCCCCTTCGGGTCCCCTCCGGGACGCCGGGCTCCGCCCGTCGCCCTTGACCCCGGCTCGACGACAGCACGCCGACCTGGCGCCACTGCACGAGCTTTGACAACCGGCTCCTCTTCATAGAGAACTGGCTTCTTGCCTTTGCGCGGACATGTCCGCTCGTGGTCACCGGCCCCGGCCCGGTTGGAGTTGCTGGCCTGATCAGGAGCTTGACCGCCCGAAGTTGGGCGTGTCCCATCACAGTCCTGCCGTCTCCTCCCGGACCGGAACCAGCTACGTCCATCCGGCAAAGGAGTTGAACGCATGACCATGCTGTCAGAGACCGTCGACGTCGTGATCGGCACGCCAAGATTCGCCGTGAGGCCAACGCCGAGTGATGGCGCTACACGGGATCGCCAACACCGACCAGTCCGGTCGCCAATCCGTACGGAGCACCCTTTCCGCCACGAAAGACCAACGTGGAACGACTCCACCGCCGCCAGTCGCGCACCCCAGAGTTCTCGGGTGTTGCTGATGAAGTCTTCTCTTCAACCGAAGGTCGGCGACGGGCTGTTGATGCATGGCGCACCGGCTGAGCGAACGGAATGGCTCCGCCTTGACCATGCCCTACGCCACCGTGTTTTCATGACCGACCAGCTGACCGAGATGCACTTGACAACGCAAACACCGATACCGCCACTACACGTGCGGACCCGCCAGCGTTAGCGCATCAAGCACTGCGACGCTTAAGCGGCTCTCAGCCTACGAGATGGATGCCGCCGCGCCCGCCGACCTCCGCCATGACTGAGCGGAGCGACCTCATCGAACGAGCGGCCCTGGCGCGCTCAACGGGAGGCATGCGCCACTGTGACTCGCCGGCATGATCCGGGCACCAGGCGGGCTGTTTCGTTGCGCTGCGCGCCGCGTCGTGTGCGGGCGCCGGTCAGGACACGCGCGCGACGAGGGTCGTCTTCACCGGGTCGCTCTCGAGGAACATGTCGACAGCGACATCGAACGTGGCGAGGGGCTCGAGGCGATCCTCGGGAAGATAGGAACGATACGGGTCGCCGATCAGCACCTCGGCGCCGGCCTCGGCCAGTGCGCCCAGGCCCTGGATCATCGCGGCAGAGATGGTGCGGTCGTAGAACACGTCGCCGGCAGTGACGAGCGCCCCGGTCGGGACGGAGATCTCGCGGACGTCCGCCCTCGACACTTCGACGTTCACCTCGTTGAGGCGGACGTTCATCCGAGCGGCACGGACGGCGAGCTCGTCGGTGTCGTAGGCGGCCACGGACGCAGCGCCGGCCAGGACCGCTGCGATCGCGACCACGCCGGACCCGGTGGCGACGTCGACCACCGGTCGCCCCGAGACAATTTCGGGGTGCTGCAGCAGGTATCTCGCCAGCGCGAGACCTCCGGGCCAGGCTGACACCCAGAAGGGCGAGGCCATCTCGCCCCGGTTCATGGCCCCTTGGGCCTCCTCCCAGAGGTCGAGCGCGTCTCTCGCGAGGCGAAGGCGGACCTCGGGCACAAAGGGATGGATCTGGACCTCGGTGCCCGCCAGCAGGAACGGCGGAAGTCCTGGCCCGTCCACCCCGGCAGTCTACCGACGAGGACCTCCGCTCTCGGAGTGCGAGAGGTGCCTCTGCGACGGCGTCCTGCAACAGCGGTCGTGCCCGAACGCGCGCTGCTTGCCCGTGGGGTCCCGGGTCGTTTCTTCGGCGGCCGAGCGCTCCGGGTGCTTGGCGGCGAGCGACTCCCGCTTGCCCCGATGGTGCCAGGGCCTTACGGCACCGGCAGCCGGCTTGCCCGCCAACCCAATCGGCCGGTACGACTACGACATGGGACACCTCGCCCGAGCCCGGGCCGACAGCTCCGCTCCCGTCGAGACGGTGTGGCGACTGTTGAGCACGGTCAACTCGTGGCCTACGTGGTCACGCCACAAGCTCGCTCGACTCGAGCGCGCCGGGAGTCCCACCGCCGAGGGCGTCGGGGCAATCCGGGTACTCGGCCTCGACCCCGGCAAGCCGTCCAAGGTCAACCGGGAGGAGGTCGTTGCGTTCGACCCGCCGGACCACTTCGCCTATGTGCTGTTGTCGGGCATGCCGCTCCAGGGCTACCGGGCCGACGTCACCCTCGAAGCACGCCCCGGTGGTGGCTGCCGCATCACGTGGGAGTCGCGCTTCTCCACCCCTGGGTGGCGCGGATGGGGGTGGGCGCTCGTCGTGCGGTGGGTCGTGAGACGGTGGTCGTCGGACCTCGCCCGGGGAGCGAACCGCGCTGCGTCCCACGCGGATCCGGGCGGCGGATCCGGGTGGGCCAGCACGGCGTGATCAACACGCGAGGGCGTCGGCGATGCCGCCCAGCTGAAGGGACCCCGGGAAGATCCACGGCATGGTCGTCGCAGTCTCGCCTCAGCGGTCGGTCTCGGCACGCGGGTCGAGGGCGTCCCGGGCCGCATCGGCCAACAGGTTGACCGCGAGCACGAGGAGCGCGATCGCGACGCCGGGGAACAGCCCGTACCACCAGGCGTCGCTCAGGTAGCTGCGGCTGGCGGCCAGCATGGCGCCCCAGGAAGCGGCCGGCGGCTGGGTGCTCGCTCCGAGGAAGGCGAGAGCGGCCTCGAGCAGGATGGCGAAGGCCATCGTCAGCGCCAGCTGGACGATGACCGAGCCCCACACGCGGGCGAGCTCGGCGCATTCGGGCAAGGGGTCGAACGTTACCTCGACCACCGGAGTGGGGCGACGCGACGCGCCCGCTCGTCGTGGTCGGCAACGAGGACTCTTTGGTGGAGCTCCGTTCTGGAGGTGATGCTGATCGCGGCCCTCGACGTCGTCGGGCTGGGAGCTTCCCAACGAGCACCGACGTGTCGAGCCGAGCCCTCACGAAGCGAACGGGTCCACGACGTTGGCCGCCAGTTGTTCCAGGTCGGCATCCAGCCCGAGCGGCGCTGTGACGCTCCAGATGCCGGCGAGCGCGGCACCGCCGACCCAGGGGCGTCGATGCACGGGGCCGAGCTCGGCAACGCGACGACCGCCAACCCCCACGCTCAAGTCTGTGATCGGAATTACTCGCCGAGGCCGAGCAGTCGGACGGCGTTGTCCTTCACGATCAGGGGGCGGACATCGGGCTTGATGTCGAGCCGCTCGAAGTCCGCCAGCCATCGATCCGGGGTGATCACCGGATAGTCCGATCCGAACAGCATCCGGTCGCGCAAGAGGGTGTTCGCGTACTGGATCAGGTTGGCCGGGAAGTACTTGGGCGACCACCCCGACAGGTCGATGTGCACGTTGGGCTTGTGGAGCGCAACGGAGATCGCCTCGTCCTGCCAGGGGAACGACGGATGCGCGAGGACGATCGCCATGTCGGGGAAGTCGGCCGCCACGTCGTCGACGAACATCGGGTTCGAGTACTTGAGGCGCACCCCGCCGCCGCCCCGTTGTCCCGCGCCGACGCCGGTGTGCCCGCTGTGGAAGACGACGGGCACCCCGGCCGACTCGATCGCCTGGTAGAGCGGGTAGTGCTCGGGGTCGTTCGGGAAGAACGCCTGGAGGTTCGGGTGGAACTTGAAGCCGCGGATGCCGTGGTCCTCCACGAGCGCCCGGACGCGCCGTACGCCGGCGGCCCCCGAATGGGGGTCGACCGACCCGAAGGGGATCACGACGTCGCCGTGCTCGGCTCCGAGCTCGGCGATCTCCTCGTTGCTCACCGCCGGGCCGACGCCGGTGGCTGCCGTCGCGTCGATCATGAACACGACGCAGGCCATCTTGCGCTCGCGGTAGTAGGCGGCGAGATCGGGGACGGTCGGATGGATGGCCTCGGACCCGAAGTACTCGGAGAGCTCGTCGGAGGGATGCACGGCGGAGGGTGCGCGCACCGAGGCGTGCACGTGGGTGTGCACGTCGATCGCCACCAGCTCCTCCACCCGCATCGCCTTGCTCATCGATTGGCCGCCTTGTCGCGCTCGCGGTCTCGCAGCACGCGTCGCAGGATCTTCCCCGAGGGCGACTTGGGGATCTCGTCGATGCACTCGATCGCTCGCACCCGCTTGTAGGGGGCGACCCGCTCGGCCACCCAGGCCATCAGCGCCTCGGGGTCGATCGGCTCACGGGCGACCACGAAGGCCTTCGGCGCCTCGCCCCCGGCCTCGTCGGGCACCGGGACGACGGCCACGTCCTCGACGGAGGGATGGGTGAGCAGCAGGGCCTCGAGCTCGGCCGGGGGCACCTGGTAGCCCTTGTACTTGATGAGCTCCTTCACCCGGTCGACGATGAAGTAGGCGTCGCCCTCGCGCCGGGCGACATCGCCCGTCTTCAGCCAACCGTCGTCGGTGAGGGTCGCCGCCGTCGCCTCGGGGTTGTGCAGGTACCCGCGCATCACCTGGGGTCCACGGACCCAGACCTCGCCCTCCTGCGGCGAGTCCTCGCCGGTCTCGGTCGACACGAGGCGGCACTCGGTGTTGGGCATCACCCACCCGACGGATCCCTGCGGGGCATTGGCCTGGTTCGCCTCGTCGATCAGATGGGTCCCCGGGCTCGCCTCGGTCATGCCGTAGCCCTGGACCACCGGCACCCCGAAGCGGTCCTCGAAGCGCCGGGCCAGCTCGGCATCGAGCGGTGCGGCGGCCGAGACCGCCCACCGCACGCTCGAGAGGTCGAATCGCTCGACCTCGGGGCTCTGCACGAGCTGAAGGACGACCGGTGGCACGAGGTGCAGGCGCGTGACGCCGTAGCGCTCGATCACGCCGAGGAACTCGGTCACGGTGAACCTCGGGAGCGTGACGATGGTGGCGCCGGACGCGAGCGACAGGTTCATGATCACGTTCATGCCATAGATATGGAAGAGCGGGAGCGCTGCGCACACCACGTCCTCGTCTGAGTAGCGCCAGTGGGGGGCGAACTGGACGAGGTTGGCGACCAGGTTCCGATGGGTGAGCATCACCCCCTTCGCCCGACCCGTCGTCCCGCTCGAGTAGGGGAGCGCCGCGAGGGCCCTCGAGGGATCGAGGCCGCCGGGGCGGATCGGCAGCCCGGCACCGGCGCACTCGCCCGGCCACCCCTCGTCGAGCACGACGAGCACCGCCCCCGCCTCCGACGCGAGCTGCGCGCCCTTGTCGGCGCTGGGCTCGTCGACGAGGAGGAGCCGGGCCCGAGCGTCGCGCAACTGGCTCGTCGCCTCGCCCACCGTGAGGACCGGGTTGAGCGTCGTCACCGCTCCTCCCGCCGCCACCACGCCGTGGAATGCGCTCACGAAGGCCGGCTGGTTGTGGCTCATGAGACCGACGACGTCGCCGAGCCCCACGCCGAGCTCGGCGAGGGTCGTGGCGGCGGCGGCGACCTGCTCGCTCAGCGCGCGGTAGGTGGTCGAGGCCCCGGTGGTCCCCTCGACGAGCGCGACCGACTCGCCTCGTCGCTCGGCTGCGCCGAGCACGTGCTCGGTCAGCGACACGTCGGGGATCTCGACGGGGGGAAAGGGACTGCCCTGGACGACGGGGTCTCCCATGGCGGGCAATCTACTCAAGGGCCCGTCGTGCTCCATGGGCCGCGCACCATGGCCGGGCGCGCCCGGGACCCTCCCGTAGCATCTCGTCGTGGCTCGCGAGCGGCCCACCCTGAGCGTCCTCGAGGGCGGTGCCATGGGTGGCCTGCTCCAGCTCCCGCGGAGTCAGGTCGGCTCCCAGCCCCAGCACCTCCTCGTCACCCTCCTCGGCGACTACTTCTTGGACGCGCCCGAGTTCCTTCCCTCGGGCGGGCTCGTGTCCCTCCTCGAGGAGTTCGCGGTGACGGCGGCGGGCGCCCGCGCCGCGCTGAGCCGTCTCGCCCGTCGTGGGCTCCTCGTCGGGGCCAAGCGCGGGCGGCACACCGCCTATCGGCTCGCGCCCGGCGCCGCGGCCGTGCTGCGCGAGAGCGCCCGGCGCGCCGTCGAGTTCGGCGCGCTCGAGCGCCCGTGGTCCGGCACCTGGTCGATCGTCTCGTTCTCGGTCCCCGAATCGAAGCGCCAGGTCCGCGCGGCCCTGCGGGCCAGGCTCCGCTGGCTCGGGTTCGCCCCCCTCTACGACGGGGTGTGGGTGAGCCCGCACCCGCCGACGGACACCCTCGACGAGGCCCTGAGCGAACTGGGCGTCGACTCGGCCTCGGTCTTCGTCGGCGTGGCGCGCGAGGGCGGCGTCCCGCCGCTCTTTGCGTGGGACCTCGAGGGGCTCCGGGCGATCTACGACGACTTCATCGCGGAGTTCGCCGACGTGCGCCGGCGCGTCGGCAAGGGGGAGGTCGGCGCGGCGGAGGCCCTCGTCGCCCGCACGCGGGTCATGGACCGCTGGCGGGCCGTCCCAGCGCTCGATCCGGACCTGCCGCTCGAGCTCTTGGGTGCGGGCTGGCCGAGGGAGCACGCCCGTGCGCTCTTCATCGACGTGTACGTGGGCCTCGAGGCCATGGCCACGCTTCGGGTCCGCCAGGTGATGGCGGAGCACGCGACGCTCGACTCGCGCCGGATGCTCCACGCGGTGGGCGGTTAGTCGACCTCGCGGTCGTCCCGGTACCGGGGGTTGGCCACCGCAAGCTTCTCGGTGACCGTCGCCCGCACGGCGTCGATGACCTCGTCGAGCCGGTCGTCGCACTGGCCCTCACGGATCGCCGCCGCGAGCTCCGCCTCGCTGCGCACCCCGAGCTCCTCGAGCCTCCGGGTGTGCTCGATCAGCTGGTGCGGCCCGAGCTCGATCTCGCGGCCCACCATGGCGATCACGTTCGCCGCGACGCGCAGATGGAAGCGGACGCTGCCCTGCGTCGCCGCCATGGCGTCGCGCTCGATGAAGTCGCGCACCGCGTCGAGCAGCTCCGGCGCGCTCGGCGCGTCGTGGGGCGCCCAGTCGACGCGGCGCGGCCCCTCGACGCGGGGATCGACGGTGCCCGCACCCCAGGGGAGGAGTTCCAAGAGATCGGACTCGACCTCGCAGACCCGTCGCCCGATCGCTGCCAGCTCGACCGAGCGGAAGGCCCCGCTCAGGTGGGTGAAGGCCTGCGCGATGCAGATGATTCCCCAGCGCAGCGTGCCGGCCACGATCCACCAGTGGAGCGCGTCGCGGTCCACCGGCTCGCCGCCCGCATTTTCGTAGCCCCCGACGAGCTGGTCGATGGTGCCGAACCCTCCGACGACCAAGGGAGCGCCGAAGCGCCACGCGCGCACGCACATCCACGCGAGGTCCTCGAGCGGGTCGCCCAGGTGGGCGATCTCCCAGTCGAGCACGGCGCGCACGCCCTCGGGCCCGACGATGAGGTTGCCGTTGCGGAAGTCACCGTGGACGACGGTGGTGCGCGAGCGCTCGGGCCGGTGCGCGGCGAGCCAGAGCAGGCCGAGCTCGAAGGCCGGATGGGGCTGGCCCAGCTGGTCGAGCTGGGAGCGCATCTGCTCGAGCGGGTCGCCACTCGTCAGGCCCGGCACCTCGTCGGGCGCGATGGCGTGGATCGCGGCCAGGATGCCGCCGCACTGCTCGGCCATGTGCCGGCGCGCCTCGCGCAGCGCCTCGTCGCGCAGGATGCGCCGGGGGATCGTCTCGCCGTCGACGAACTCACAGATGAGGTAGGGCATCGCGAGCGCGTCGGTGCCGTCCCCGGTGGCGACGATGGGCGGGACCGGGACCCCGGCCCGGGCCGCCGCGCGCAGGATCGCGCGCTCGATCTCCATGCCCGAGCCCCTGGGCCCGCCGCGCTCGGCGCGCAGGATCAGGCGCCGTTCGGTGCCGTCCTCCCGGCGCGCGGTGAAGCTCCAGGTCTGCTTGGAGGCGCCCCCGGGAAGGCGAGCCAGCCCCTCGATCGTGACCGGACCGCCGAGCGGCTCGCCGAGCACGGTCGCGAGCCCCTCGGCGAGCGGGTTGGGGTCCATGGGGCGCAGACTAACGACCCGCTCCCGGGCCCGCCGATAGGCTCACGCCATCGCGATCCGCCTCGAACCCCACGACGAGTACATGCACGAGTTGGGCCCCGAGCCCAACTTCAACGAGTCCATGTACTTCAACGTCTATGACCCCGTCGCGTCGCTCGGCGGGTTCTTCCGGCTCGGCAACCGGGCCAACGAGGGCTCGGGCGAGATGACGATCTGCCTCTATCTCCCCGATGGCCGAGTGGGGTTCATGTTCGGGCGCCCCCGGGTGACGAACAACGACGCGTTCGACGCGGCGGGCATGCGCTTCGAGGTGGTCACGCCCTTCGAGGAGCTCACGGTGCGCTACGACGGTGAGGTCACGATCCTCACCGATCCCCTGGAGATGGCCGACCCGAGGCGCGCCTTTCGCGACAACCCCCGCGAGCGCTGCAGTGTCGAGCTCACCTACACCGGTGACTCGGCCATGTTCGGCGGCGAGCCCGAGGAGCGCGCCGAGCCGACCGGCGAGGAGTTCGCCCGTGGCCACTACGAGCAGCTGGTCGGCGCGCACGGCACCATCACGCTCGGGGACCAGGCCTGGGACATCGAGGGCCACGGGTTGCGCGACCACAGCTGGGGCCCCCGGTACTGGCAGGCGCCCTGGTACTACCGGTGGCTGACGGCCAACTTCGGTGCGGGCTTCGGGTTCATGGGCTCACGGGTGGCGCGTCGGGAGGGTCCGGGGAGCCGGGGCGGGTTCGTCTGGGACGGCGAGAGGCTGCACCTGTGCCGCGACTTCACGATCCGCTCGTCGTGGAGCGAGGAGGGCCGGTACCACCGGGAGATCGACGCCGAGCTGATCGGCGCCGATCGGCGCTGGAAGGTGCACGGCACCGTCATGAACCTCATCCCGCTGCGGAACCGCCGCACCGACGAGCAGGGCAACGAGCTCGTGACGCGGATTTCCGAGGGGATGACCCGCTGGGAGCTCGAGGACGGTCGGGTCGGCTACGGGCTCTCCGAGTACCTCGACCAGATCGTCGAGGGCGCGCCGGTCGGCCTCGCCGAGTAGCCCGCGCCGGTCGTCAGCGTCGTCGCGACCGCCGGCTCGAAGCCGACCGTTCCCCCAGTGTCACCGATACGGGCTGCGCTGATCGAGGGTCCGAGACACGCTCGACGGTCGGGCTCTCGGGTCGACAACCGGTCCCTCGAGGCGGACCCGTCGCCCCAGTGGTGCGGGTCGAGCAGCGGGGACATGGGTGCCGATGCTCGTGGGCAGCGCCCTCGACCGTGACAAGCGGGCTTCGCGGGGTTACGGTCGCTCCGAGGCCAGGTTCGAGGAGGTCGCATGTCCGAGGAGAAGCTCGAGGTCACAAGCGGGCTGTTCGGCGACGGGGAGACGATTCCCCTTTCGGCGGCGCACAGCATGGTGGGCGGGGAGAACCTCAGCCCGGAGCTGTCGTGGACCGAGGGACCCGAGGGGACCAAGAGCTACGCGCTGACCTGCTGGGACCCCGACGCGCCGACCTCGGTGGGCTTCACCCACTGGGTGGTGTTCGACATCCCGCCCTCGGTCCGCTCGATCGCCCCCGGGGCCACGCCACCGGGGGTCTCGGGGTTCACCGACTGGGGCGAGAGCCGGTGGGGCGGCATGGCACCACCCCCGGGCGATGACCCGCACCACTACCACTTCACGCTGTACGCCCTCGACGTCGACTCGCTCGGGGTCGACGAGACCACCACCTATGCCAAGTTGCGCTTCTTGATCCGCGGGCACGTGCTCGCGACCGGGACGCTCACGGGGCGCTTCGGCCTCTAGGCGGCAGGGCGAGCGGGGGCCGGGGAAGGAGAGCGGTCGCATGGCCCGACAGCGCCGGACGCCTCGTGAGCGGGGGACCCGGGGATCGTGGTGAACCTCTTCGACAACGACGTCGAGTCTTGGGAGCGGCTGGCGCGCACCGATCCGCTCTGGGCGGTGCTCTCGAGCGACGAGTTCCACGGCGAGGACCTGAGCGAGGCGGCCGCCGAGCGGTTCTGGGAGTCGGGCGAGCAGCACGTCGAGCACGTCCTCGCCATCATCCGGGGGGAGCTCGACCCGGGCTTCGAGCCCCAGGTCGCCCTCGACTTCGGGTGCGGGGTGGGGCGCAACCTGGTGCCCCTCGCCCGACGGTGCCGGTCGGCCATCGGCCTGGACGCCTCGCCGACGATGGCCAAGCGCTGCGAGGAGCGCCTCGCCGAGTGCGGGCTCGAGAACGGGGCGGCCCTCGTGACCGGACGGCGCATCGACCCCGGGCCCCTCGCACCCTTTGGCCCCGTCGACTTCGTCCATTCCGTCCTCGTCTTCCAGCACATCGCCTCCGACGCTGGGCTCGCGCTCTTCGACCAGCTCCTCGACCTGCTCGCCCCGGGCGGCCGCGGCTTCGTGCAGTTCCACTGCAAGAGCCCGGGCGGCGCGCCGGCGAGGGCGCTGAAGGCTCTCCGCCTCGCCTCGCCCCGCCTGAACGCCTTGGCCATAAAGAGCAGGATCCCGGCGTTGCGCGACGTGGTGATGTTGTATGAGTACGACGTGCTCGACCTGCTCGGGCACCTGGGGGGTCACGGCGTGGACGACATCGTGCTGGAGCGCATCGACACCGGCGGGGGTGGCTACGACGCCCGCCTGTACTTCGCCAAGTTCGCGGGCACCGACGAGGAGTTCGCCCGGGCCGGGCGACCGATGAAGCTGCGGGTCCGCCCGTGACCGGCGCACCGATGGCCCACGCCGCCGTGCTCGGCATCGGCGCGTACCGGCCCGGCCGCCAGGTGCCCAACGAGGAGATCTGCGGCGAGATCGACTCGAGCGACGAGTGGATCAGGACCCGCACCGGGATCGCCGAGCGCGGCTGGGCCCTGCCCGAGGAGACCCTCGAGGTCATGGCGCTCGGCGCGGCCACCGACGCGCTGGCGGCGGCCGGCATCGGGGCCGCCTCGCTCGGGATGATCCTGGTGGCCACCTGCACCAACGGCCAGCCGATCCAGCCCCTCGCCATCAGGCTCGCAGCGGCGCTCGGCACCGAGCTGCCGGCCCTCGAGATCAACGCCACCTGCGCCGGGTTCTGCTACGGCCTCGGGCTCGCACGCGACCTGCTGCGGGGCGGGACCGCCGACCGGATCCTGCTCGTCGGGGCCGAGCGCCTCACCGACGTCCTCGATCGGAGCGACCGGGGGACCGCGTTCATCTTCGCCGACGGCGCCGGTGCCTTCGTCCTCGGGCGCTCGGAGACCGAGGGGGTCGGGCCGGTCGTGTGGGGGAGCGACGGCGAGCGGGGCAAGGTCTTGAAGCTCATCCCCGACTACACCGAGCTTCGCAACGACCCGACCCTGTCCAAGCCGTCGATCTCGATGGAGGGCCG
The DNA here is from genome assembly GCA_027306525.1 of Acidimicrobiaceae bacterium. GTDB lineage: Bacteria > Actinomycetota > Acidimicrobiia > Acidimicrobiales > RAAP-2 > Palsa-461. The sequence goes on along the minus strand of DAHUZM010000048.1, from coordinate 3,859 downwards.
GCGCGTCTTCAAGTGGGCGGCCGAGCAGATGCCAAAGGTGGCCGAGGAGGCCTGCAAGGCGGCCGGGGTGTCGCTCGCCGACATCGACGTCCTCGTCCCGCACCAGGCCAACCAGCGCATCACCGAGGTGATCGTGAAGGGCCTCGATCTCCCCGAGCGGGTCGTGGTGGCCGACGACATCGTGACGACGGGCAACACGTCGTCGGCGAGCATCCCCCTCGCGCTCCACCGCATGCGGGCCGAGGGCCGGGTGAAGCCGGGCGACCGGGCGCTCCTCATCGGCTTCGGCGGGGGGCTGGCCTACGCCGCCCAGGTCGTCACGCTGCCCTAACCCTCAACCCTCAACTCTCGAGTGAGGGTACAGAGTTCACACTTGAGCTGGCATCGAGCCTGGTCAACGCGTCGGTCGGCGAACTGGCCGCAACGGTTGCAATCGAACCGACGCGATCGGGCAATTTCAGGCACGAAACGGGCGATGTGATCCGCGAATTTCGCGCCGCGCCGTCCTAGCGTGAGCGTCCTCGTGCGGCCCTGGCGGAGGGGCCGTCAGCGTGTCGGGAGTCCTTCGCATGGCGCCAGCGCCCGCGTCGCATCCATGGTTGTTCACCACCCCGGGCTCCCGGTGGCGTCGCGTCGCCACCGGGCTCGTCGCGCTCGGGAGCCTCGTGCCCGCCCTCGCCCTCGCGGCGCCCACGGTGTCGAGCCCGTCGGGGGCCGCGGTCAACCCCGACGCGATGCCGCTCCAGGCCTTCACCAACAACGGCGCCAACGCGCGCCTGTGGAACTCCTACAACGAGACCGTCGCGGCGAGCGCCCCGACGGTGACGGGCCGCCCCTCGCCGGTGCTCTACCAATCGGTGGACCAGGTGTTCAGCCGCTCGGGCACGGGCGATCTCCTCCAGTACGAGCAGAACAGCCCGGGCGGGGTGTCGTGGAGCTCCTATGACCTCACCCAGTCGGCCAACGGGCCGCAGCTCTCGAGCGACCCGAGCGCGTCGGTCGCCTCGGGCCTCCTCTACGTCTTCGCCGAGTCGAGCTCGGGGGACCTCGTCGAGTACGTCAACTCGGGCTCGGGCAGCCGGCTCTGGGAGACCGCCGACATCTCGAGTGCCTCGGGCGGCCCGGGGATCCTGGGCGACGTCTCGGCGACCCTGGTCGGCTCGACGCTCGAGGTGTTCGCCCGCTCCTCGGCCGGCCACCTCGAGCTGTTCTCGGGTTCGGGCTCGGGGACCCGCGCCTGGCGCGCGACCGACCTCACCCAGGTGAGCAACGGCCCGTCGATCTCGTTCTCCCCCGGGTCGATCCTCTATGGGACCTCGACCGTCCACGCCTATGGGATCTCGACCTCGGGGCAGCTGACCGAGTTCGTGAACGACAACGCCGGTGGGCGTCCCTGGAACGCCTATGACCTGGCCACGATCGCCCAGGGCCCGAGCGCGGCCGGCCAGCCGAGCCCCATCGTCTACGGGCCGACGGTGCACGTGTACGTGAACGCCGGCGGGCAGCTGACCGAGTTCGTCAACGACGGCGCGGCCGGGCGCCTGTGGAACTCCTATGACCTCACCTCGATCGCCGGCGGCCCGCCCATCACGGGCGACCCCTCGGCCGTGTTCTTCTCCAGGGACATCGTCGACATCTATGCCGAGGGCCCGGCCGGCGACCTGGTCAGCTACGTCAACGACGGCGCGGGCGGGCGCCTGTGGAACGGCTACGACATCACGGAGGCCGCCCAGGGACCCTCGACCGGGGCCGATCCGGCGGCGCTCGTGAACGGCGGGGTGGTGACGGTCTTCGCGGCCGGTCCCGCGCCGCCCGCCGCGCTGAACGCGATCGTCTCGATCGCCGAGAGCCAGGACCAGAACCACGCGGGCATCGTCGAGAACCCGCCCGGCTCCAACTGCAACATCTACACCGCCTACTGGGGGCGGGGGTCTGCGACCGGGTGTGCCCCGGGCACGAGTGCCGAGGAGTGGTGCAGCGACTTCGCCGAGTGGGTCTGGGCCCAGGCCGGCATCGACACCACCGGCATCAACGGGTGGTCCTACACCTTCGTCGACTGGGGCCAGTCCCACGTGGGCGCCTGGCAGCCCGGGGCGACCAACGACCCCGCCCCCGGCGACGCGGTCATCTGGGGCGACACCTCGAGCGCGTACGGGGCGCACGTCGGCATCGTGGTCGGGGTGAGCGGCGGGTGGATCGACGTGGTCTCGGGGAACTCGGGACCGCCCATCGACGCCCAGGGCGACGTCGACGCGGTGTGGGACTCGGGCTACTTCGACCCCGCCACCTCCACCGTCGACGGCTATCCGATCATCGGCTACGTGGCGCCGGTCGGCTGGTCCGGGGCGACACCGGCGGCCAGGCAGGCCCACGCCCTGTCGCCGAGCGAGCTCGCCAGGCTGATCGCCAGCCAGGACGGCGGAAAGTAGCAGCGCGCCCGCCGGCCGACCCAAACCGCCGTGCGCTGCGGCACCCCGGCGGGGCCCCCGCTGTCGTAGCGTCGTGCGATCGCGACCGGTCTTCCCCCCGATCCACGCGCGGCCGACGAGGAGCGGTCGGTCGCGTCGCGCCCGGCGGGGGAGCGGCCCGAGGTCTCGATCGTCGTGCCGTTCTTCAATCCCGGGCCGGTCGTGAAGACGACGGTGGAGCGGGTGGCAGCCGCGCTCGAGGGCGAGGGCATCAGCGCCGAGATCATCGCGGTGTGCGACGGGGCGACCGACGGCAGTGAGCGCACCCTCGAGGGGCTGCTCCCGGGGGTCCTTACGACCGTCGTCCTCGACGCCAACTACGGGAAGGGCCACGCGGTGCGCGAGGGGATGGCCCGCGCGAGGGGGGAGCTCGTCGGGTTCATCGACGCCGATGGCGACATCCCCCCCGAGGTGCTCCCGGGCTTCGTCGAGAAGGCGCGGGCGAGCGGGGCCGCGATCCTCTTCGGATCCAAGCGCCACCGCGCGTCGAAGACCGAGGTGCCCCTGCTCCGGCGGGTCTCCTCCTCGGGCTACCGGCTGCTCGTCCGGCTCCTCTTCAACCTCTCGGTGCCCGACACCCAGACCGGGGTGAAGCTGCTCCGCGCCGAGGTGGTCGACGCCGTGCTCCCGAAGATGGTCGAGGAGCGCTTCGCCTTCGATCTCGAGCTGTTCGTCCTCGCCCAGCGAGCCGGCTACCGCGACTTCGTGGAGGTCCCGGTCCGGGTCGACAAGCGCTACGCGAGCACCGTCTCGGCCAGGGGAGCGAGCACGATCCTCACCGATACCCTCAACCTCTTCTGGAGGTTTAGGGTTCGGCGCAGCTGGCTCAGGCGCTCAGCCCGGGGAGGGTGAGCCGGCGGACGCCGGCCGGCGGGTGCCAGACGAACACCTCGATGCCGGCCGCCGAGACGATCCGCCGGGCGTGGAGCCGGTGCTCGACCTCGTCGATCGCTGCCTGGGTGGTGGCCTTGGGCGTCGTCTCGAGCCCCTGGCTGAACGAGAGCACGAACTCGACCGTGTGCGAGCGGACCGGCACGGTCGCGCCGCCCACCGGGGCCTCGAGCGCGTAGATCCAGGGCCGGTCGGCGAAGCGCCCGACGAAGCCGTTCGAGGCGATGACCTCGGCGCCGGTGGGCGTGCGGGCGAGCACCCCGTCGAGCACCTTGGCCGCGGCGTCGTCGGTGCGCACGAAGTACGGGGCCGCCCGGGGGATCCACACGACGCCCACGAGGACCGCCTCCACCAGGGCGGCCAGCCCGACCAGGGCGCCCGTGATCTTCCAGGGCCGCCCCCGGCGGCTCGCCCAGCACAACAGGAGCACCGCGCCGAGGGGGAACACACGTAGATCGGGAGCACCTGGAAGGCCGCCTCGGGTTGGACCACCGAGAGCT
>DAHUZM010000046.1 GCA_027306525.1 Acidimicrobiaceae bacterium | reverse complement strand
GCAGCATCGGCTTCTCGACGATGAAGTAGCTGACGCTCGCGAACACCACGGCCGCCCCGAACACCTCCCCGAACATCCCCCAGAACCCCACGTTGAAGAACACCTTCATGCCGAACCAGCTCGGGTAGTACTTGACGAGCTCCGAGAGCAGCGTCTGGTGCCACAGATAGAGGCCATAGGAGACGACCCCGAGCGACGCCATGGGCCAGGACTGCAAGAAGCGCCTGACGAGCCCGCGGTGCTGGGGCCCGAAGACCGCCGGCAGGAGCATGAAGAACCCGAACAGCCCATAGAGCGTCTGGCGGGTGATGTCGGCGTAGCTCTTCGTGTACAAGGCGTCGAGGGGCAGCCCGATGTGGCTCACCGCCCAGAAGCACACCGCTGCCAACACCCAGCTCGCCCCGGGGAACCATCGTGCCGACAGCCACCGTGGCTCGTCGTCGCGCAGATGGGTCCAAGCACTGAGGACAGCGAGGAGCATGCCGAGCGCGAACAGGTCGAGCTCGGCGGGGAGCCACACGGTCATGGCCGAGAAGACCGCCCCATGCCCGCGCTGGTTGGAGAGCACCCAGTAGCGCCAGGCAAGGCTGATCACGACGAGCACCACGAGAAACGCAAGCTCCCGGCCCAAGCGTTGACGCTGGGTCCGCGACGGCGAATTGCGAACGACGACCAACGCGTAGAGCGGAAGGAGCAGGTAGAAGGACATCTCCACGCACAGGGTCCACGCCTGGGTGATCGCGCCCAATGCCTGGGCGGGGAAGTAGATCTGCAAGAACAGGTAGTGGGTCGCGTACGCCTCCCAACCTCCTGGGCCCATGGCCGCCGCGTGCATGACGGTCGTGGTGACGAAGAGCGCCACCCAATAGGCGGGAATGATCCGGAGCAGGCGGCGAATCCAAAAGGCCCCGATCCGGGGGTGGCGTTGCGCTGCGAGATGCGCGACCACGAAGGGGCGGTAGAGGAGGAAGCCCGAGATCAAGAAGAACACGGCCACGCCGATCTCGAGGCGAGACGTGTAGATCCCGACCGACCGGTTCCGCAGCGTCAGGCCTGAGGTGAACCCGACGTGCACACCGACGACCGTTCCCGCGGCGATCGCGCGCAGCCCGTCGAAGCACGGGAAGCGCGGCGGGCGGGCCGGGGTGGGTACCTCGTGGCCCGGCTCGATCTCGGCCGACTCGGCCCGATCCGCCTCCGACGGCTCGGCCTCGGGGGTGGCCGAGACCCCCGTCAAGCGCCTCGTCGGTCCTTCGCCCGGCGGGACTGGTTCGCGAGCACGCCGAACGTGCTGAGCGCGGTCTCGTCCCAATCGAAGCGTCGCGCGACACCGAGCGCCCCTTGGCTCAGGGTGGCCCGGATGTCGTCGTCGGCGAGAAGCGAGCTCGCTGCGGTGGCGACATCCTCGATCGTGTCGACGAGCACGCCAGAGACCCCGTCGACGAGGGCATCCTCGTGGCCCGCGATCCGCGTCGCGACAGCCGGCGTCCCGCACGCGCCCGCCTCGGTGAGCGTCATCCCCCAACCCTCCCGAGCCGAGGTCGACACCACCAGCCACGCGCGCTGATACAGCTCGACGAGTGCGGCGTCGCTCACGTGCCCCGGCAGGGTGAGCCAGTCCTCGGCGTCCAGCGAGCGGACATGTGCTTCGAGCGCCGGGCGCTCATAGCCCTCGCCCACGACCACGGCGCGAAGCCGGGGATGATCCGCGCGCAGCTTGGCCATGGCGTCGATGAACCAGTCGAACCGCTTGACCGGCACCAGCCGCCCGACCGCGATGACGAGCGGCTCGGCGTCCTTCGCCTTACCCGGGCAAAACCTCGGGTCGATCCCGGGCGATGCGACGGTCACCCGTTCGGGCGCGAGGCCCAGGCGCTCCACGATCTCGGCCTTGGACGAGGCCGAGAGCGTGACGATCGGATCACGGCGATAGAGCGGTGGCGCGATCCGGTGCTCGATTGCCGAGCCGATGCGGGCGAGGCGCGCCGAGAGCACCATCTGCCACATCTCAGCGTGGACATGATGCAAGAAGACCACACGCGGGCGGCGCGTCCAGAGCGGGGAGAAAAAGGGCATGCCGTTCCAGATCTCGACGACCCCGTCACCGGACCCGATCGAACGCGCGAGGCCACGGGCGATCGTCCTCGGGAAGACCGCGTACCTGCCGCCATCGCGATGTGCCTGATACCCGGCTCGCTCGACGACCCTGGCCGCTCCATCGACCCGTGAGGTCCACAGCCGGATGTCGACCCCGGCCGAGGCCCAGCGCTTGAGGATCTCGTGGGCGTGGAGTTCGGAGCCGCCCGCTTCGGGGTCGTCGAGATCACGCCAGGCGACCACGTCGACGCGCCGAATCCCCGAGCCCTCCACGAGTTCGTGGAGCCTCTGGGTGGCACTCGCGGTGCCCTGGCCGCTGCTTGGGAACACCCTCATTGGCATGTGCGTTCGCCGACGGTCCCCATCGGGCACGCCGGGTTGCGCGCCACATTGCCGCCTCGCTCGATCCGATTCCCCCCCGCCCGGAGCGTTGGCCCACTTTACCGGGCGTCGGCTGGTCTTGACCAGGCCAGACGCGCCGCGTGCCGCCTGCCCACGGGGCTCGCAGGGCGCTCGATAGGCTCGCCACCGACCATGGCGGGGTCGACGGCGGTGCCACTTCGCAGGAACCTCACTGCGTTGCTCCTCTTCGCGGCGCTCGCCGTCCTCGGCCAGCTGGTCTCGGCGGGCCCGGCGCTCGGCGCGGCATCGCCGATCACCCCCCCTCGGTTTCACGCCCGGGGTCTGCACCCGAGCCCCGCCAACCCTCTCCGGGTGTGGCTCCTCGGCGACAGCGTCGCCCATGACGGCGCCCCGGCGCTCACGGCCGCGCTGGCCGCCACCGGGGAGGCCAGCGTCGTGGCCGACTCCACCTTCGGCGGATGGGGGCTCACGATCCAGCACGCATGGGCCGCCCAAAGCACGCAGATCATCGGCGACTCCCACCCCCAGGTCATCATCGGGACCTGGTCGTGGGACAACCCCGACGCCGCCGCCCATCCAGGCGCGTACTCGGCGCTCCTGCGACAAGCGATCACCACCTGGACGGCGCCGGGCAACGGGGTCCAGCTGGTGGTGCTGGTCCAGTTCCCCCCGGTCGGGCCCAACCTCTTCATCGAGCAGGCCGTCAAGCGCCTCGACTACTGGATCAAGGTCACGGCCCAGCAGCGTGCCTGGGACCGCATCGCGCGTTCGATGACCAAGGTGCTCGCACCTCGCGTCGTGTACTTCTCCACGACACAGGTCTTCGCCCCCGCGGGGCGCTTCATGACCTGGATGCGGATCGCCTCGCGTTGGCAGCGGGTGCGCCAGTTCGACAACGTGCATCTCTGTGTCCCGGGCGCGGTCAAGTTCGCGAACACCGTCGTGAGCGACCTGGGAAGGATCCTCGCGCTCAACCCCCCGACCCCCGGTTGGCAGCAGCAGTCCTGGGTGCTCGACACCCGCTATCGCGTGGGGCCCTTTGGCGATGTGGCCTGCCCACGGGATGCCCCGCCCGCCCACTACAGGGGCACCCGGCTCCCGGGCGCCCCAAGGGGGGGCTAAGCGGTCCCGATCCGGAGATGGGCGTTACGCTCCTTCTCCATGGCGTCCACGACGGCGGAGCAACGCGCCCGACCGCTCCCCGTGGTCCCGGCGGGCGGCGTCGCCCGCTCGATCGCCCTCGCGCGGGCGTTCCGCCTCGAGCAGCCCGACCCCGAGACCTTCTACCGAGTGCTCGCCCTCGACACGATCCGCCAGGTGCGCGAGTACACCGAGCTCCACGCCAAGACCGTGGTGGACGTGGGCGGCGGGGGCGGCTTCTTCACCGAGGCGTTCCACGAGGCCGGAGCCCGCGCCGTCCTCGTCGAGCCCGACACCCTGGCCGAGCGCGCCTTTGGCCCCGAGGACCCCGAGCACCCGACCACCGCCGAACGCCACCGTTTGGCCGTCCGGGCCGGGAGGCACGCACCGGGGAGGACGGTGGCGGGTGACGGGTACCGGCTCCCGTTCCAAGACGGGGTGGCCGACCTGGCCTTCTCCTCCAACGTCCTCGAGCATGTGGCAAACCCGACGGCGCTCGTCGCCGAGATGCTCCGGGTGACGCGCCCGGGCGGCCTCTTGTACGTCTCGTTCACCGCCTGGTACTCGCCCTGGGGCGGGCACGAGACCGCGCCCTGGCACTACCTGGGCGGCGAGCGCGCGGCACGGCGCTACGAGACCCGGCGGGGACACGCGCCGAAGAACCGCTATGGCGTCTCGCTGTTCCCCCTCAAGGTCGGTGCCGCGCTCCGGATGGCGCAGTCCTTCGCGGATCGAGCCGTCGTGATCGACGCGCTCCCCCGCTACTACCCGCGCTGGGCGCGTTTCATCGTCCGCCTGCCGGCCGTGCGTGAGGTCGCGACCTGGAACCTCCTCCTCGTCATGCGCAGGCTCCCCGAGCCCGGTGGCCCGCGGTGACCCACACGCATCTCGCTGCGGGGGTCTTCATCAGCGTCGTCTCGGCCGTGCTCTACAACGTCGGCTTCGTGCTCGAGAAGCACGCGCTGGGCGAGATGGAATCGGTGCACGCCCGGCGGCTCGTGCACCTCTTGGGATCGGTCCTGTCCTCGCCGGTGTGGCTCATCGGCTTCACCTCGATGCTCGTCGGCCTGGCGCTGCAGGTCGTCGCGCTCTCCCTCGTCCCCATCTCGGTCGTCCAGCCGATCTTCGTGTCGGGCATCGTGGTCCTCTTGGTGCTGAGTCACGTCGCACTGAAAGAACGCCTCGGGGGGCGCGAGTGGGCCGCCGTCGCCCTCGTGGCGCTCGCGCTCCTCGCCATCAGCCTCTCGCTCGACGCCTCGAGCGATCAGGCCGGCACCTCGGGCGCCTTCGGCGCCCTCGTGGCTGCCGGCGTCCCGACGATGGCCGTCGCCTGCTGGTTCTTCCTCACCGCCGACCGCGTGCGCGACGGCGGTCGCTCGGGCCACGTCCGGGCCCCGCTCTTCGGGCTCGCGTCGGGGCTCATGTACGGGGTGGCCTCGCTCGCCACCAAGGCGGTCTCGGCCATCGTGGAGAAGCGGGGCGTCTGGGAGTCCATCCCCCACGTGCTCGCATCCCCCTACCTCTACGCGCTCGTGGCCACCTCGGCGCTCGGCCTGCTCCTCTTCCAGACCGCCCTGCAGCGCTGCCCGGCCTCGGTGGTGGTGCCGGTGTCCAACGTCGTCTCGAGCGTGTACGTCGTCGCGGTCGGCACGGCGATCTTCGGCGAGCACCTACCGACGGCGGATTGGAAGCTCGCGATGCGCGTGCTCGGGTTCGCCGCCGTGTTCGCGAGCGTGCTGCTGCTCGCGAACAGCCGCTCGGGCGCCCCCGAGCCGGAGATGCCGCTCGTGGAGGAACCCGTGTTGCTCCCGACCCCCTCCGAGGCGAGCGAGGCGGTCCCGAGCCCCTCGGCTGAGTGAACCCCGGGCGCGATCAGCGCGAAGCGGGCGGCCAGGGCAGGACCGGTGCGTCGCGCCCGGTCCCGCCGCCCACGTCATCGGGGGTCTCGGGCTCGGCGGCGCGCTCCTCGTGGTACTCCTCTTCGACGTTCACCGACCACACGTCGTGCGACGCCCCGTGGATGTTCTCCACCGTCAACATCGCCGTGAACATGGAGTGGTCCTGGTTGTTGTACTTGTGCATGCCGTTTCGCCCGACCAGGTGCACGTTGGGTGCGTGCTTGTCCAGCCACTCGACGATCGTCGCCACGTTCGTCCGGTACGAGAAGTCGTAGTAGGGGTAGGCCTTCTTCACCCGCACGACATAGCCGCGCTCCACCGCATCGGCCCTGGCGAGGCCGAGCTGCTCGAGCTCGTGGGTTGCGAGCTTGATGAGCGTGTCGTCGTCGGTCTCCCAAAGCTCATCGCCCTCGAAGACGAAGTACTCGAGGCCGAGACAGGTGGTGCCCTCGCTCACCATGAAGGGCGACCACTGCCCGAAGTTCTGGATCCGCCCCACATGCACGTCGGGGGCGTGCACGTAGATCCAGTTGTCGGGGAACCCCGCATCGCTCGGCACGACGAGCGCGACCGTCAAGAAGTCCCGGTAGTGCAGCTCGCTCCCGGCCCTCAGCACCTCGTCGGGCGGTGCGGGGTCGAGCGCCCGCACGAGCTCGGCGACCGGCATCGAGGAGATCACATGGCTCGCCTCGATGCGCCGGGTCGAGCCAGAAGCGGACACCGTCACCGCATTGGCCCGTCCGTCTTGGTGGTGGATCTTCTCGACGCGGGTCTCCATGAGCACCCGGCCCCCCTTGGCTTCCACCTTCTCGCGGCAGACCTCCCACATCATCCCGGGCCCGAACTTCGGGTAGCGGAACTCCTCGATGAGCGTCGTGATCTCGGTCTGGTTGCGCTTCGGGCTGAGCGCGTTGATCACCGCCTTGCCGAGGTCGAGGTTCTTGACCCGCTGGGCCGCGAAGTCGGCGGGCATGTCGGAGACCGGGACTCCCCACACCTTCTCCGTGTAGGTCTTGAACAGGTGTCGATAGAGACGCCAGCCGAAGCGGGCGACCAACCACCCCTCGTAGTTGGTCTGGTCCTTTGGGGGCCGAAGCCGTGCCCCGAGATAGGACAGGCCACAGAGGAGCGCCTCTCTTGCCCCGAGGTTGGAGAGCGCGTTCATCGGGCGCAGCGGGTAGTCGTAGTACTTGCCCTTGTAGAAGATGCGGCTCTTCCTCGGACGCAAGAGGAAGTCCTCGGCCGGGAGGATCTCGTTCCACAGATCCTCGACCGGGCGGACCTTGGTGAAGAAGCGGTGGCCGCCGATGTCGAAACGCCAGCCGTCGCGCACGACCGTGCGGCTGATGCCCCCGACGACGTCGTCGGCCTCAGCGACCACGACGGGATCGCCCAGCTTCACCAGCTGATAGGCGGCGGTGAGGCCGGCCGGGCCGGCGCCGATGACGACGACCGGTCGATCGCTCGAGGAGGCGTCGTCACCGGGGGCGTCGGGGGCGATCTCTCGTGGCGTGCTCAACGTCGTTACCCTCCGCCGTGCCGCCGGGCACGGCCCCGCCCCGGCGGCGGTCCCTCGCTCGGGGCCCGACGTTAGTGGATGGGCGAAGCCACCCCCGGGGTCAGGGAACGACGACGTTCAAGAAGGCGAGCAGGGCGTAGCCGAACAGGCCGAGGGCGGAGAGGGCGAGGACGACCCGCTCCACCCGCCTCGACGCGAGGCCCATCGCCCCCACGATCACGAGCGGGAAGGCCGACAGCGCGTAGCGCTCGAAGGAGTCGAGGTTGGTCCCCGACAACGCGACCACCACGATCCCGGTGGCGAACGCGCCGTAGGAGGCCGGGAGGCGCAGCCAGACAAAGACGAGGACGACCACGACGAGCAACACGAAGGGGATGTGCAGCGCGGTGCCGACGTGATGGTGGAAGGCCCCCCTGGCGTCGTCGAAGAGGGTGCGGAGGGGATCCGACAGGCCCCCGTGGTGCCCGGCCGAGGTCTGGACCCGGACCGGGAGCAAGAAGTCCCCGAAGCTCGCGGCCGACCAACCGAGAAAGGTGCAGATCCCGGCCACCGGGGCCACCAGCGCGGCGAGCATCCCCATCCGCTCGGGGCCGGCGGCCCTCCCCCAGCGCCGCAGTCCCTCGACGGCGACCGGGAGCATCAAGAGGACCCCGAGGGGCCGGGTGAGCGCGCCGAGGTAGCCGAAGGCGGCCGCCCACCACCACGACGGCTTGCGCCCGACCCCTTGGCGCAGGCACAAGAAGCACGCGGTCGTGCAGACGAGCAGGAACCCCTCGGCATAGCCGAGCACCAGGGTGAACGCTGAGGGGGCGAGCGAGAGCAGCCAGGCGCTGCGCCGCGCGAGGGCGTCGTCGTTCGACTCACGCCTGACGAGCGCCACCAAGAGGGCCGTCCCGATGAGCGCACCGAGGTTGGCGAGCACCACCACGGCCACCCCGTCGCTCACCTTCGGCACGACGGCGAGGGCCCGGGCGGCGAGCGGGAAGAGCGGGAAGAAGCGCAGCGCCTGGTGGCCGAAGGGCGCATAGCCGAATCGGGCGATCGATTCGTAGAAGCCGGCGTCCCAGGCGAGCAGGCCCTGGTGGACCCGGAACACCTCGGCCGGCCCCGGGTGCCCCCTCGAGATCACGAGATGGGCGACGCCGAGCGCGCCGAGGACGATCACCCGGGCGAGGGCGAAGGGGAGGACGACCGGGCGCACCAAGGCGACGGCTCGCGACCCGAAGCCAGCGGACGCCGGCGCAGCGACGGCGGGCTCGGCCCTCACGGGCCCGCGGTCGTCGGCAGCTTCTTGTACTCGGTCAGGTCCATCGGTTCGTAGTACTTCGTCGGGCGCTGGATCACCCAGTTGTGGCCCCCGTAGCCGGGTGACTGGAGCAGGTCGGTCGCGATCGTCTCGCACCTCGTGCCGTAGCCCTGGTAGCCGGGCGCCCACACGAGCCAGATCTGGTGGTTGGCACCGGCGAGCGACTGCACCTCGCGCACGAAACGGGCGGGCGAGGAGCGATCGACCGCCGCCTGGTAATCGATCCAGTCGATGATCGCCGGACCCTGCGCTCGTGGGTAGGTGATCTGGTCATAGCCGCTGGTCGCGGTCAGCCGATAGAGGGCCGGCCCGAGCTGGTCGGGGCAATATGCGACGACGTCGCCCGGGCGGGCCTGCTTGGCGAGGACCGCCGCGACCGGGCCGGCCTGGGTCCGCTGGGTGTCGATGTTCTGGGCACCGACGGCGAGGCCGGCCACCGCAGCAACCAGGAGGACCACGGCGCGCGCCCTCGGCTCCTTCAAGGTGAGGAGCCCGAGCACCACCAAGACGAGGAACGGCACGAACACGACCGAGGCGTAGCGGTTCGAGTACCCGCTCTTGGTCAGCAGCCCGCCGCCGACCGCGAGCACGAGGGTGCCGAACACGACGAAGGTGAGAGCCCGCGACCTTGGGCGCGTATGGAGGTCGAGCTCGATGCGCCAACGATCGCGTGCGACCCCGAAGACCGCCAAAAAGGCGGCGATCAGATAGATGATCGCGAGGAGCCGGCCCTGGTTGGAGCCCGCCGCCGACAGCGTCGCCTGGTTGTCGGTGAATCCGGTCAGCGCGCTCACGATGGCCCCGAAGTTGCCGGGTGCCGCCCAGGGCGTGCCCGTGTGGTGCGCCTGGAACAAGAAGGTGGGCAGCCACGGCACGAAGGCGAGGCCGCCGACCACGAGCGCGCCGAAGGACCAACGGGCGTTGGTCCGCCGCGCCGGGTCGCGCTGACCCTTCCGACCCTGCCACAAGAGCCACAGCCCGACGGCGGCGAGCAAGTACAGCGCCCAGTACTGGGTGTAGAGGAGGCCCGCTGCGACCACGGCCACGCCGAGCAGGTTCCAGGGCGTCGCCTTCGTCATGGCCCGATCGAGGGCGAGGAACCCGAGCACCGTGAGGAGCATCACGAGCGCGTACATCCGCGCCTCGGTCGCGTAGTAGATGGCGAACGGGCCGCTCGCCAGCAAGACGAGGACGGCCCAGGCGCTGGCCCGGCCGTAGCGCCGGCCGGCCAGCCAGCCGAGCGGCAGGGTGAGGACCGAGATGACCCCCGAGAGCGACCGGACACCGAGGTTCGAGGTGCCGAACGCCTTCATCCAGAAGTGCAAGAGCACGTAGTACAGCGGCGGCGCGCCGTCTTGACGCAGCAGGTGGTGGAGCTGGCTGAGCGGACGGCGGGCGATGTCGACGGTCAGGGCCTCGTCGAGCCACAGCTGCGAATGGGTCCAGAACCGCAGCGCCACGCCCACGGCGACGATCGCCGCGACGAGCACGATCGCGGCCTCGCGCCAGAACCCCTCGAGCGCGCCCGCTGTGTCGGGCCGTGATCGGTCGGGATCCCCCGGCGCACCGGGCGCGGGCGGGTCGACGGTGGCCACGTCCACGGGCCGGAATGGTAGGCGATGGTCCCGGGGGCCAGGCGGCCGCCCCGCCGGCGGTGGCCCGCCTACTCGGGGGGTGCCTCGGCCGGGGGTGCCTCGGCCGAGGGTGCCGCCGGGGCGGCTGCGCTCTGCTCGGCGGCGTATTCGGCCCAGGCCGCCTGGGCCTCGGTCTCGGGGGTGAACTCGGCGTCGGAATAGTCGTAGTTGCCGATGTAGTTGCCCTCGGCGTCGTACGCGTGGGCGCCGAAGGCCTCGCGATACTCCTCGGAGACCTCGCCGCCCTCGGCCGCCTGCTTGATCGAGAGGCTGATCCGGCGGCGCTGGAGGTCGATCTCGATGATCTTCACCCAGAGCTCCTCGCCCGGCTGGACGACCTGCTCGGGCACGTCCACGTGGTGCGCCGCCATCTCCGAGATATGCACCAGGCCCTCGATGCCGTCGCCCACCTGGACGAAGGCCCCGAAGGGGACGAGCTTGGTGATCCGGCCGTAGACCAGCTGGCCCACCTGGTGGCCGTCGGCGAATTCCTGCCACGGATCGGCCTGGGTCGCCTTGAGGGAGAGGCTGATGCGCTCCTTGTCGAGGTCGACGTCCAGGACCTCCACCTCGATCTCGTCGCCCACCTGGACCACCGAGGAGGGGTGATCGACGTGCTTCCAGCTGAGCTCGGAGACGTGCACCAGGCCATCCATGCCGCCGAGGTCCACGAAGGC